>NZ_MKJY01000432.1 GCF_001942465.1 Actinomadura sp. CNU-125 | reverse complement strand
GCGGCGACCAGCGCGAAGACACCGCCGGATGATGCGCGCGCCTCCGACGGACGGGCGCGCTCCGCGGCCGCGTCCCGCATCGCGGCCATCGGCGCGGTCCGGGACGCGCGCAGTGCGGGGCCGAGGGCGGCGGCGAGCGTCACCAGGATCCCGACCGGCACCGCGATCAGCGGTGTCGTCGCCGCGACGGTGACGCCCTCCATCTCGATCCCGATGCGGAACGTGTTGAACACCTGCCGCAGCAGCGCGGCGAACCCGAGGCCGCCGGCCAGCCCGGCGAGCGTCGCGGCGGTCCCGACCAGCAGCGCCTCGGTGCCGACGAGGGCGACGAGTTGGCGGCGGCCCGCGCCGAGGGCGCGCAGCAGCGCCGACTCGCGGGTCCGCTGCGCCACGGTGATCGCGAACGTGTTGTGGATGGTGAACGCCGCGACGAGCAGCGCGACGCCGCCGAACGCGGCGATCACGATGCGGAACGTGCCGAGCATTCCGGCCTCGACGTCGCCGAGGGCCTCCTCGATCGCCGCGTCGGCGGTGATCGCCTCCGCCCCCGGCGGGCAGCACGGCGCGACCCGGGCGGCCAGCTCGCCGGGGGAGGTGCGTCGGCGGCGCGGATCCGGACGGCGCCGAGCCGGTCGGGCGACGCGGCGACGTGCTCGCGCGCGCCTTCCAGGGTGAACGCGGTGAACGACGACTCGCCGAACGTCTTCTCGTCGCCGAACATGCTGATCCCGACGATCGTCACCGGGACCCGGTCCGGGGTGAGGACGGCCGTCCGGTCGCCGACCCGCAGGCCGCCCTGCTCGGCGGTCAGCCGGTCGACGACGACCTCGTCCGGTGCGCGGGGCGCGCGGCCCTCGGCGACCCGGTACGGGTTGAGGGCGGGATCGGTGATCCAGTTCCCGGCGTCGCGGGGGCCGCGGTTGTCGATCGTCGTGCCGTCCGCGCCGAGGAGCTGCCCGGACCCCCGGACGAGCGGCGCCGCGTGCGCGACGCCGTCCACGCCCGTCACGCGGTCGAGGAGCGCGGCGTCGATCTCGCCGCGGGCGCTCCACGGCGAGTCGCTCACGTCGGTCGAGTTCCGCACGATGACGTCCGTCCGGCCGTAGGAGCCGGAGTAGTAGGAGTCGAGGCTGCCCGCGAGGGTGTCGCCGAGGACGAGCGTCCCGGTGAGGAACGTGACGCCGAGGAAGACCGCGGTCAGCGCGCCCGCCATGCGGCGTTTGCGGCCCCGGATCTCCTTGAGCACGAGCCCGATCACGACCGGCCTCCCAGCTCGCGCATCCGGTCGAGGACGCGGTCGGCCGTCGGGCCGTCCACGACGTCGTCGACGCCGCCGTCGGCGAGGAACACGACCGCGTCGGCGTGGGCGGCGGCGACCGGGTCGTGGGTGACCATCGCGACCGTCTGGCCGAGGTCGTCGACCGCGCCGCGCAGCAGCGTCAGCACTTCCGCCCCGGTGCGGGAGTCGAGGTTGCCGGTCGGTTCGTCGGCGAACACGATGTCGGGGCGGGTGATCAGCGCGCGGGCGAGCGCGACCCGCTGCTGCTGGCCGCCCGACAGTTCCGCCGGACGGTGCGCGACCCGGTCGCCGAGCCGCAGGACGCGGACGACCGTGTCGAACCACTCGGGGTCGGGCGTCCGGCCCGCCAGCGTCATCGGCAGGACGATGTTGTCGCGCGCGGTGAGCGTGGGGAGCAGGTTGAACGCCTGGAACACGAAGCCGATGCGCTCGCGGCGAAGCCGGGTGAGGCGCCGGTCGGACAGCGCCCCGAGCTCCTCGTCGCCCACGAAGACCTTGCCGGACGTCGCGTCCTCCAGTCCGGCCGCGCAGTGCATCAGCGTCGACTTCCCGGCGCCGGACGGACCCATGATCGCGGTGAACCGCCCGGCCGGGAACACCACGCTGACCTCGTCGAGGGCCCGGACCGCCATGGGCCCGGACCCGTGCACCTTGGTGAGCCGCTCGGTGTGGGCGCTTCCGGAGGGCCGGGGCGGGGACGCCCCGGGCGGCTTTCGCGCCGCTGCTGTTTCCTTCATGCCGTGATGCTCGCGGCGAGGCCCGGGGTACGTCGTCGGGCCGGGAGATGCACCGCTCCTGCGCCCTGCGGTGCATGCGGGCGCGTCCGGCTACGTCCCGAGACGTACGGCGGACCGGCCGCACGCGTGGCGGCCGCCGTCGGTGCCGCGGCCGAGCACCGCTGCGCGCTCCCCGGGCCGCACCGCGACGTAGATCAATAAGACGCGTTGTCCAATTGTGATGCGGCCAACATACAAGCAGGCTTGATTGCTTGTAAGTGCGCTCGTACGGTCGGGGTGTGTCAGTGAGCGCTCGCCGTCGCCGCCGCCGCTCGGGCGGCGGCCGCACCCAGGAGGAACGCCGGTCGCGGACCAGGGCCCGGCTCCTGGAGGCGACCATGGAATGCCTCGTCGATCTCGGCTGGTCCGGGACGTCCACCACCGAGGTCGCCCGGCGCGCCGGCGTCTCGCGCGGAGCCCAGCAGCACCACTACCCGACGAAGATGGTCCTGGTCGCGGCGGCGCTGGAGCATCTGCTGGAGGCGCAGCGGCTGGCGTACGAGACGGCCTTCGCGGTGCTGCCCGCCGAGCGGCGCAACGTCGAGGGGGCGCTCGACCTGCTCTGGGGGGTGTTCCGCGGCCGTCCGGCCAAGGCCCTCACCGAGCTGGCCGTCGCGGCCCGCACCGACGACGAGCTGCGCCCCCTCTGCCAGGACCTCAACGAACGGGTCCTGCGGGTCATCCTGGAGGTGTTCGAGCGCCTCTTCCCCGCCAGCACGCTGCCCGTCGACTTCGTCCCGACGATGCTGCGCGGCCTGTTCGCGATGTTCATCGGCCTGTCCATCCAGAACGCGCTCGACGACGACGCCGAAGGCCACCAGGCGGCCGTCCTGCGCCAGATCAAGGACGTCGCGCGGCTCATCGTCCCCGAACCCGGAGTCCTCGGGACGGCCGCGGCGGCGGCGCCAGCGTCCGACCCGGACGCCGCACCCGACTCCGCACCCGACGTCGCACCGGACGCCGCCCGCGCGCCCGAGCCGTCCCCCACAACCGCATAGCCCAACCCCCGAAGTGCCGGCCGGCCCCTCCGGCCGCGTCCCCCCAGGGAGCGTCACCATGCCCGAAGCACCCACCGGCCTCGCCGACGAGGTCCGCGAGCAGGTCAAGGACAAGAAGGCTTATTTCGGCGTCATCGACCGCCTGAACAAGGCGTCGGTGGAAAAGCACTGGGAGGCGTACGCCGACATCCCGTGGGACGATCCGGACTTCGCGGTCGACAAGAACGACCCGCGCTGGGTGCTGCCCCAGTTCGACCGGCTCGGCGAGACCGAGTGGTACCGGTCGCAGCCGCCCGAGATCCAGTCGCAGATCGGGCTGTGGCGGGTCGCGACCGCGATGAAGATCGGCCTGCAGTTCGAGAACCTGCTCAAGCGCGGGCTGCTCAGCTACGCGTACTGGCTGCCGAACGGGCGGCCCGAGTTCCGGTACGTCTACCACGAGACGACCGAGGAATGTCACCACGGGATGATGTTCCAGGAGTTCGTGAACCGGACGAAGATGCCGATCCGCGGCATGCCGAAGTCGCTGACGCTCGTCGCCGAGGCCGCCCCGTGGATCCCGCTGATCAGCACCGAGATGTTCTTCGTGTTCGTGCTCGGCGGCGAGGACCCGATCGACTACGTGCAGCGCAAGTCGCTCAAGAACGGGCATATCAAGCACCCGCTCGAAGAGACGATCATGCGGATCCACATCGCGGAGGAGGCCCGGCACATCTCGTTCGCCCGGCACTACCTCAAGCACCGCATCCCGCGCATGCACCCGATGCGCCGCCGCGTCCTCGGCCTGTTCACCCCGGTCGTGCTCGGCGTGATGGCCCGGATCATGCTGTCCCCGCCGGGGCCGATGGTCCGCCACTTCGGGATCCCGAAGGACGTCGTCCGCGCGGCCTACCGCAGCGAGGCGTCCCAGGCGGAGATCGCCAACTCGGTCGGCAAGATCCGTGACCTGATGGCCGAACTGGGCGTGATCGACCCGGTCGGCAAGCGGGTGTGGAAGGCGTTCGGTATCTGGGACGAGCCGAAGACGCGCCGCCCCGTCCCGTCCGCCGAGACCGCCTGACCGGGACGCGCCGGCATGACGGACGAGACGCGCGCGAGCGGCACGCGCGCAGGAGAGCGGCGCCCCGCCGTGGTCACCCCCGCGGCGGGGCCGGGCGAACCGTACCGGGTCGTCATCATCGGGACGGGTTTCTCCGGGCTCGGTATGGCGATCGGGCTGAAGAAGGCCGGAGTCCACGACTTCGTCGTCCTGGAGAAGGCCGGCGAGGTGGGCGGGACCTGGCGGGAGAACACCTATCCCGGCTGCGGCTGCGACATCATGTCGCTGCTGTACTCGTTCTCCTTCGAGCCCAAGAACGACTGGTCCCGGATGTTCCCGAAGCAGGGCGAACTCCTGCAGTACATCAAGGACGTCGTCGACAAGTACGACCTCGCGCAGCACATCCGGTTCCGCGCGGAGGTGACCGGGGCCGAGTATGACGACGCCACCGGCACCTGGCGCGTCACGGTCGCGGCCGGGCGCGAAGGCGAGGACGAGAGCGAGGGCGAGGACGAGGTCGTCCGGGCGCGGGCGGTCGTCGCGGGCATGGGTCCGCTGCACCGGCCGAACGTCCCGGAGCTGCCGGGCCTGGAGTCGTTCGAGGGCGCCGCGTTCCACTCCGCCGAGTGGGACCACGGCTACGACCTGGAGGGCAAGCGGGTCGCCGTCATCGGGACGGGCGCGTCCGCGATCCAGTTCGTCCCGCAGATCGCGAAGCGGGTCGAGTCGCTCACGGTGTTCCAGCGGACGCCGCCGTGGATCATCCCCAAGCCCGATCGGCGTATCACCGGCGTGGAGAAGGCGCTGTTCCGTCGCGTTCCAGGGGTGCGGAGGGGTTACCGCAACGGTATTTACCTGATGCAGGAGAGCTTCGTCGTCGGGTTCAAGAATCCGCGTCTGCTCAAGCTCGCCAGTGGCCTCGCCCAATGGCATCTGGCACGCCAGGTCCCGGATCGTGAACTGCGCCGCAAGCTCGTCCCCGACTACACGATGGGCTGCAAACGGACGCTCGTGTCCAGCGACTACTACCCGGCGCTGATGCGGCGCAACGTCGAACTGACCACCGAGGGCATCGCCGAGGTCCGTCCGAAGTCGATCGTGACCCGGGACGGCCGGGAACACGACGTCGACGCGATCATCTTCGGCACCGGATTCCACGTCGCCGACGCGTTCGACGACGCCCGCATCACCGGACGGGACGGCCTGAAGATCCAGGACGCGTGGAAGGGCGGCATCGAGGCCCACCTGGGCGTGACCGTCGCGGGCTTCCCGAACCTGTTCCTGCTGCTCGGGCCGAACTCCGGGCTGGGCCACAACTCGATGATCTTCATCATCGAGGCCCAGGTCCGCTACGTCCTGCAGTGCCTGGCGATGCTGGACGCGGCGGGCGGCGCGCGCATCTCCGTCCGCCCGTCCGTGCAGGACCGCTTCAACACGTGGGTGCAGCGCAAGTCCGAGGGCGCCGTCTGGGTGGCCGGCGGCTGCACCAGCTGGTACCTGGACCGCGACGGCGTCAACCGCGCCGCGTGGCCCGCGTCCACCGTCAACTACTGGCTGCGGACCCGCCGACTGGACGCGGGGGACTTCGAGATCGAGTCGGACGCGCCCACACGCGCGACGGCGAGTTCATAACCGGGTGCGTATCGGCGGGCGGGTCCCGCGGATACAATCCCGTGCAATTAAACACACCATCCAATTAATCGAGCGGAGCGCGCAATGAGCATCGCGATCGTGACCGGAGGCGCATCCGGCATCGGCCGTGCGATCGCCACGTCCCTGGTGGCGCGCGGCGACACCGTCGTGGTCACCGACATCGACGAGGGCGGCGCCAAGGCCGTCGCCGACCGGCTGAACACCCTGGGCCGCGGCAAGGCCGCGTCCGCCCGCCTCGACGTCACCGACGCCGACGCGGTCTCCGAACTGTACGCGGGCGTCAAGGACGAGCACGGCCGGCTCGACCGCGTCTTCAACAACGCCGGGATCGCGGTCGGCGGGCTGGCCGAGGAACTGTCCCTCGACCACTGGAACCGCGCGATCGACATCAACCTCAAGGGCGTGATCCACGGCGTCAACGCCGCCTACCCGATCATGCTGAAGCAGGGGAACGGCCACATCGTCAACACCGCGTCCCTCGCCGGGCTCGTCCCGATGCCCGTCGGCATCCCCTACACCGCCACCAAGCACGCCGTCGTCGGCCTCTCCCTCGGCCTGCGCGCCGAGCCGCCGGGCGCGGCGTCAAGGTCAGCGTCGTCTGCCCCAGCTTCGTCAACACCCCGCTGCTCACCAACGTCAACCCCGGCCTCCCCGAGACCGCGCTCAGCGGCGACGCCACCGGCGACATCAAGAAGGCGTCGCCGTTCCTCTACACCGCCGAGAAACTCGCCCGCGACATCATGCGTGGCGTCGACCGCAACCAGGCGCTGATCGTCGCCCCCCGGCACGGCCGCGCCGCCTGGCGGGGCATGCGCCTCAGCCCGTCCGGCGCCGTGCGCGTCGCCTCCCTCGCGGTCGGCCGCATCGCCGGGGGGAAGTGACGCGCCGCGCATAGGCTGGAGGGCGTGGAACGGATCCTCGTCAGCTCCTGCCTCGCCGGACGGCCCGTCCGCTACGACGGCGCGGCCAAGCCGGTGGACGACGGCCTGTTCGAGCGCTGGCGCGCCGAGGGGCGGCTCGTCCCGTTCTGTCCCGAGGTGTCGGGCGGCCTGGCCGTGCCGCGACCGAGCCGAGATCGTCGGCGGCGACGGCCGGGCCGTCCTCGCCGGCACCGCCGCCGTCCGCACCGGCGCGGGCGAGGACGTGACGGGCGCGTTCCTGCGCGGCGCCCGCCTCGCCCTCGACACCGCCCGCCGCACCGGCGCCCGCATCGCCGTCCTCAAGGAAGGCAGCCCCTCCTGCGGCAGCGGCCGGATCTACGACGGCACCTTCACCGGCGCCCCGACGCCCGGCGAGGGCGTCACGACCGCGCTCCTCGAACGCGCGGGCGTCCGCGTCTTCGGCGAGGACGACCTCGCGTCCGTCCAGGCGCTCCTGACGGCCCTCGAAGCCCGCTAGTACACCTCGGCACGGCCGTACACGCCCGTCCCGGGCGCGTCGCACTGCGCGATGAAATCGGCCGGGAACCCCGGTTCGAAGCCCGTCACCGCCTCCAGCCGCGCGACCGCCTCGTCGGGGAGGACGACGTCCACGAAGCCGAGGTTCTCGGCGAGCTGCGCCGCGTCGCTCGCCCCGACGATCGGATGCACCGCGGGCCGCCGCGCCCGCGTCCACGCCAGCGCGACCTGCGACGCCGGGACGCCCAGCTCCCCGGCGACCTCCAGCACCGCCCGCGCCACCGCGTGGTCGCGTTCGCCCAGCGTGGACGCGTCCACCCGGGTCGCGCCGTCCGGTCTCCGGGGCCCGCTGAACTTGCCCGACAGGACGCCCCGCGCGAGCGGCGCCCACGCGGCCACGCTCAACCCGAACTCGTCCGCCATCGGCAGCAGCTCACGCTCGACGTCCCGGTCCAGCAGGCTGTAGGGCACCTGCAACCCCGCGAACGGCGTCCAGCCCCGCCACTCCGCCAGCGTGTTCGCGCGCGACACCACCCACGCGGGCGCGTCCGAGATCCCGATGTAGAGGACCTTCCCGGACCGGACGACGTCGTCCAGCGCCCGCATCGTCTCCTCGATCGGGGTGCGGCGATCCCACACGTGCACCCACAGCAGATCGATGTAGTCGGTCCGCAGCCTCCGCAGGCTTCGTTCCAGCGACAGCACGAGATTCTTGCGATGGTTGCCGCCGCCGTTCGGATCGTCCGGATCGCGGGAGGCCGTGTACTTGGTCGCCAGCACGAACCGGTCGCGGCGCCCCGCGAGCAGCCCGCCCAGCACGTTCTCGCTCTCCCCGTACGACGAGGCCGTGTCGATGACGTTCCCGCCCGCGTCGGCGTAGACGTCCAGCATGGCCTTGCGGTCGGGACCGTCCTCGTAGAAGCTCATCGCGCCGAAGAACACTTCGGACACCCGCAGACCGGTCCGTCCCAGAACTCGGTAACGCAAAAGACCCCTCCCGGTACGCGGCGAGGCCCCGCCTCAAGCCGCACGCCGAGCCTGCCACAGGGACGGACCGGGCGGAAAGATCAACCGGCGGCGGCGTCCAGGCGGCGGAGCGCGCCCCGGACGACCTCCGGATCGGTCGTCGCCCAGAACGGCGGCAGCGAGTTCTTCAGGAACCCGCCGTAGCGGGCCGTCGCCAGCCGCGGATCGAGGACGGCGACCACGCCGCGGTCGTCCATCGAGCGCAGCAACCGGCCCGCGCCCTGCGCGAGCAGCAGCGCCGCGTGCGTCGCCGCGACCGACATGAAACCGTTGCCGCCCTTCGCCGCCACCGCCCGCGACCGCGCCGACGACACCGGGTCGTCCGGACGGGGGAACGGGATCCGGTCCATGATGACGAGCTGCAGCGACGGGCCCGGCACGTCCACGCCCTGCCACAGCGACAGGGTGCCGAACAGGCTGGTCCGCTCGTCCTCGGCGAACCGCGCGACCAGCTGGCTCGTGGAGTCCTCGCCCTGGCACAGCAGCGGGTGCGACAGATGGTCCTTCAGCTCGTCGGCGGCCTGCCGGGCGGCCCGCATCGAGGAGAACAGCCCGAGCGTCCGGCCGCCCGCCGCCTCGATCAGCTCGGTGATCTCCGTCAGGTAGGCGTCGGCGAGCCCGTCCCGTCCGGGTTGCGGCAGGTGCCGCGCGACGTACAGGATGCCCGACTTCGGATGGTCGAACGGCGACCCGACGTCGAGCCCCGACCAGGTGACCTTCGTCCCCGTCTCGCCCTTGTCCGTCGCGGTGACCGCCAGGCCCTCGGCGGCCGTCCGCGCGTCCCGCGACGCGCCCTCGGCCAGCGGCGGCAGCCCCCACTGGCGGGCGAGCGGCTCGAACGACCCGCCCAGCGTCAGCGTCGCCGACGTCAGGACGGTCGTGCGCTCCTCGAACAGCGTCGAGCGCAGCAGCCCGCCCACGCCGATCGGCGCGACGTGCAGCGCCGGCGGCCGCGCCGGGCGCCCCTCCGGCACGAACGGCTTCTCCAGCCACACCACGTCGAACCGCTCCGCGATCTCCGGCTGGAACGCCTCCAGCAGCCGGATGGCCGTGTCGTGCACGTCCTCCAGGGACGATCGCGCCGCCTTCCGCGCGGCCATGTCGCCGGGATCGTTGTCCTTCTTCTCCGGGCCGAGCGCGGTGACGGCCGCGTGCGCGGCGTCCCGCAGCGCCGCCAGCGAGTTCCCGAGCGCGGGCGACAGGACGTCCATCCGCCCGCCCGGCATGTCCTCCAGCAGGACGCCGAGCCCCTCGCCCGCCTCCTTGAGCCGGTCGGCCAGACCCTCCTCGATGAGCCGCCCGCACCGCCGCGCCGCCGTCTCGACGGCCGCCGCGCTCACCTCGCCCGTCGCCACCGACGTGACGCGGTCGACCAGCTCGTGCGCCTCGTCCACGACGACCACGTCGTGCTCGGGCAGGACCTGGAACTCCTCCAGGGCGTCGATCGCCAGCAGCGCGTGGTTGGTGACGACGATGTGCGCCTCCCCGGCCTGCGCGCGCGCCAGCTCTGCGAAGCACTCCGTCCCGTGCGGGCAGCGCTGCGCCCCCAGGCACTCCTTGGCGCTGACGGCGACCTGCCGCCACGCCTGCTCGCTCACCCCGGGCACGACCTCGTCCCGGTCGCCCGTCGTGGTCTCCTCGACCCACTCGTTCAGCCGCTTGACCTGCCGGCCCAGCGACGAGAGCTGCTGCGGGTCGAACAGCCCGCCCTCTTCCTCCTCCGGGGCGCCCGTCTGCACCCGGTGCAGGCACAGGTAGTTGCGCCGCCCCTTGAGAATGGCGAACTTCAGCTCCGTCCCCAGCAGCGGACCCAGCGCCTCGGCCAGCCGGGGCAGGTCCCGGTCGACGAGCTGGCGCTGCAGCGCGATCGTCGCCGTGGAGACGACCACCGTGGTCCGCTTGTCCACCGCGTGCCGGATCGCGGGCACCAGGTAGGCGAGCGACTTGCCGGTACCGGTGCCCGCCTGCGCCGCGACGTGCTCGCCCGATTCGATGGCCGCGCGCACCGCCTCGGCCATCTTCGTCTGCCCGGGACGCTCGGCGCCCCCGATGGCCTCGACGGCGGCGGCGAGCAGGGTCGCCATGTCCGGAATCTGGGTATCGCTGCCGGTCAGCAGTTCTGGGGCGGGCACGTCGCCCGACACTACCGTCCGCCGCGGACATCCGCGCCCCGTCCGGTCACCGGAACGTCCCAATTGCGGGGGCTCGCGTTCAACGCACGGCCAGGGTCGGCCAAGATGGTGGCGTGTCTGCTGAGAGAGAAGTCCTGACCTGGGAATTGTTCGGCACCGCGAGCCGGGGACTGGCGCAGGCGGTCGCCGACAGCGGCTACCGCCCCGACCTGATCCTGTCCATCGCCCGCGGCGGCCTGTTCGTCGCCGGATCCCTCGGTTACGCGCTGGACGTGAAGAACCTGCATGTGATGAATGTCGAGTTCTATACCGGCGTGGACGAACGGCTCGACCTGCCGGTCATGCTTCCGCCCGTCCCCAACGCGGTGGACCTGTCCGGTGCCAAGGTCCTGGTCGCCGACGACGTCGCCGACACGGGGGCGACCCTCAAGCTCGTCCGCGACTTCTGCGCGGACCACGTCGCCGACGTCCGCTGCGCGGTGGTCTACGAGAAGCCCGCTTCCTCGGTCAAATGCGAGTACGTCTGGCGGCACACCGACCGCTGGATCAACTTCCCCTGGTCCACAGAACCCCCGGTCGTGAGCAAACCCCACCAAATCCTCGACGCCTGAGCCGGAGTTATCCACAATCCAGTGAGCACGTGACCACTCTCCGCAATCTCGGCGAGAGTGGACGGCATGAGCCCACTGATCATCCACTCGGCCCGAGACGCCATCGCCGCCGTCCCCTACATGCTCGGCTTCCACCCGTCCCGCAGCATCGTCGTGATCGGCTACGACGGCCCACCGAACACCTGCGCCGTCCGCCTGGATTTACCGGTGCCGGACGAGGCCGCCGGCCAGGCGGCCGGGATGCTGGCCGCCAACGGCTTCCGCAGGGCCCTCCTGCTCGGCTACGGCGGCCCCGAAGAGGCCGGCGCCGCCGCCGTCGCCCTGCGCGCGGCCCTCGCCGCCGCGGGCGTCGACACCACCGAGGCCATCCGCGTCGACGAACAACGATGGTGGTCGCTGACCTGCGACGACGCCTGCTGCCCCGCCGAAGGCGTCCCCTACGACATCTCCGGCAGCCTCGTCGCCGCGCAGGCGACCTTCGCCGGGCACGTCGTCCTCGCCGACCGGGACGAGCTGGTCCGCTCGGTCCAGCCCGTCCCGGACACCCCCGCACTCCGCGCCGCCACCGACCGCGCCGAGAAACGGTTCCTCGCCCGCGCCCGCGAACCCTCGGACCGGTTCCACTCCCAAGCCACCGAAGAAGGAGTCGCGTTCGTCGCCTCCGTCCGCGACGGCCCCACCGGCGACCTCACCGACGACGACGTCGCCTGGCTCGGCGTCCTGCTCACCGACCGCCGCGTCCGCGACGAGGCATGGGTCCGCATCGACGAGGATTCGCCCGCCGACGACATCCGCTTCTGGCGCGACGTCGCCCGCCGCGTCCGCGACCCCTACGCGGCGGGCCCGGCCGCCCTCCTGGCCTACGCCGCCTACGCCGGAGGCGACGGCGGCCTGGCCAACATCGCCATCGACCGGGCCCTCGATGCCGACCCCGACTACTCCATGGCCGTCCTGCTCCGGCAGGTCATCACCTCCGGCATCCCGCCCTCCAAGGCCCGCATGCGCATGACACCCCGCCAACTGGCCGCCGCCTACGACGAAAAGGAGGCCGGATGACGCCCGGCGACACCTGACCGGGGGGCGCCGCGACCGCACGGCCCGTCCGGCCGCGGCGCCCCGATGGCAACGGCCCCGCATCACCGAGGAAGGACCGCAGGCAGACACCAACGACACGGCGAACACCGGCGCGGTCAAGCTGCTGGAGAGCTACCGGATGGCACGACGGGCGCGGCCCGCCGGTGAACGCGTCGACCGGGTGAGCTTGGACCCGGCCAGTCGGCAGCCGCAGAACTTCGACTCCGCCGTCCATGAGGAACACGCGGCGCTGTTCCGGGAGGGGGCGCTGCTGGCCGATGCTCCGCCGGAACGCCGTGCCCGCTGGAGGAGATGGTCGCGCTGGCCGACTTCCTCAGCGAACGCCTGCCCGCCCTGCTGGGGGAGTGGCACGCCCACCGCGATGAGCTCCGAGCCGCGGGAAAGCTGCCCTCACCCGGCGAATAGCACTGCGACACACCCCAGGCTCCAGACCATAGGAGGTTGTCCACCATGACCGACTCCGAGTTGTCCGCCCTGCGGGAACGGGCCGACAGCGGTGACCAGTACGCGGCCGACCAACTGATCGAACTCGCCGCCTGCCGTGGTGACCTGACGGAACTGCGCCGCCTGGCCGACCAGGGCAACGGCACCGCCGCCGATCAGTTGGTCGAGCTGGCCGCTGAACGCGGTGATTTCGAGCAGTTGCGCCGCTTGGCTAACCAGGGCAATGCCACCGCGGCGGATCAGTTGGTCGAGGTGGCTGCCGAACGCGGCGATGTGGGGGAGTTGCGTCGCTTGGCCGATCGGGGCAATGCCACCGCCGCCGATCAGCTGATGGAGCTGGCTGCCGAGTAACCAGCGAGGGCGCAAGGCGATGCCTTGGCGTTCCCCAAGGTGAGCCCACGGGTCGCTCGCCCCTGGACGCATTTCGACGAGCGGCGTCGGTGACCGTCCCTTGCCTGTATCCGCCCGCTGGACTGGCGACTTCGCGTTCGACCGGCGGATCCAGTCCGAGGCCGGGTTGGTGTATCCGGGCTACCCGGCGGCGCGACGGCTCTGGGCGATCAGCTTTCGCGGGTCACTTTCCGCTCTCGTGGTCATCTGTGGGGCCGGAGATCTGGAGGAAGGCGTCGACGGCGGTTCTGGCCAGGTCGTGCAGCGCGGCGTCGTCGATCGGGCGGGTGCCCATCCGGGTTCGGGCTTCCAGCGGGCCGGTGAGCAGGGCGAGGAACTGCTCGGCGACCAGGTCGGGGTCGGTGATGCGGAGCCGGCCGGCGAGTGCGAGGCGGGCGAGCCGGTCGGCCAGCGCCTGGGTGAGGTGGTGCGGCCCGCTCTCGGAGACGATGTCCAGGATGTCCGGGAACTGGGTGATCTCCGAATAGAGCAAGCGCCGCAGGGCGCACGCGCGGTCCTCGGTGTGCAGCCGCAGTAGTCGGTATCCGACGTCCTGCAGGGTGGTGCGCAGGTCGCCGCCCGCGTCTTTGAGCGGATCGAGGGCGGCGAGGCGCTCGTCCAGGACGGTCTGCGCCGCGGCCCGCATCGCATGCCGGAACAGGGTCGCCTTGTCGTTGAGGTGGTTGTAGACGGTGGGCTTGGCCACGCCCGCCTCGGCGGCCACCTCCTTGACGCACGCCTGGGCGTAGCCGCGGCGGGCGAACACGGTGAACGCGCCTTCCAGGATCGCTTGTCGCCGGTCGCCGCCTCCGCGTGTGTTCGCCATCCCTTGATTGTACCCGTGAGTACAACTCTATGAACCTGGAGGTTGTATCTGGACTGATTGGGCCATTAACTTGAACCCATGAGTTCAATCGATGCGGACGACCGCTTGGACGCCCGCCTGCTGGGCACGATCGGCGTGGTCCTGCTCGGCGGGTTGCTGGGCATCCTGAACAGTTCGATGGCCGCCGTGGCGACCGACACCCTGGCCGTCGAACTGGACGCCTCGCTCAGCACGGTCGGCTGGGCCTCCACCGGATTCCTGCTCGCGGTCACCGCGACGATCCCGTTCACCACTTGGGCGGTCGACCGGTTCGGCGGCCGGCGGCTGTGGCTGACGGGTCTGGCGGTGTTCGCGGTCGGCGCCCTGGCCGCGGGCCTGGCCCGGGACATCGGCGGCCTGATCGCCTTCCGCGCGCTGCAGGGCGTCGGTGCCGGGCTCCTGGACCCGCTGGTGCTGATCCTGCTCGCCCGCGCCGCCGGTCCCGCCCGGGCCGGGCGCGTGATGGGCCTGATGGGCGTCGTCCTCTCGCTCGGCCCGGTGCTCGGCCCCATCGTCGGCGGTGCCGTCCTGGACGGCCTGTCCTGGCGCTGGATGTTCCTGCTCGGCGTGCCCGTCGGCGTGGCCGCCTTCGTGCTGGCGGTGCGCGTCCTGCCCGCCGACGATGTGGTCGACGGACCGCGCCCGCGGCTGGACGTGCTCGGCCTGGCCCTGCTCGCCCCGGGGTTCGCCGCCGTCGTCCTGGCGCTGTCGCAGGCGGCCGAGCAGTCGGCCTTCACCGCCTGGCAGGCGCTGCTCCCGCTGGCCGCCGGTGCCCTGCTGCTGGCCGGATACACGGCGCACGCGCGGCGGGCCGGGGCCGTCCCGCCGCTGATCGATCTGCGGCTGTTCGCCGGCCGCGGCTTCACCGCGAGCGTCGCGATCATGGGGCTGGGCGGGCTGGCCAACTTCGCTGCGCTGTTCGTCCTGCCGCTGTACTACCGGCAGGTGCACGGGCACGGCGTGCTCGCCGCCGCGCTGCTGATGGCCCCGGTGGGGCTCGGCGGCGCGATCTCGATGCCGCTGGCCGGACGGCTGTCGGACCGGCTCGGCCCCCGCGGCCTTCACCGGCGGGCGGCGGCGGCCCTGCTCGGCGCGCTGGCCTTCACCCGCGTCGGCGCCGGCACCACCGAGACGTGGCCGGTCGTGACCGCGTTCGCGCTCGGCCTCGGGATGGGGTTCTTCAGCGCCCCCACCATGGGGTCGTTGTACCGCAGCCTGCCCGGCCCGATGATCGCCCAGGGCAGTTCCGTGCTCTACATGCTCAACCAACTCGGCGCGGCCCTCGGCGTCGCCGTGGTCACCCTCGTCCTGCAGATCTCCGCCGACCCGGTCACCGGCGTGCACGGCGTCTTCTGGCTCACCGCGGGCGTGCTCGCGGTCGTCCTGGCCGCCGTTCCGCTGCTGCCCGGCCGTCCGGCCGCGCCGGACACCCAACACCGACCCGCCATGCCCGAAAGGACGACCCGATGAACGGCTCCGCGAACGCCCCCGCCAAGACGATCGTGATCACCGGCGGTACCGACGGGATGGGCCGCGAGCTGGCCCGCATCCACCTGGACCGGGGAGACACCGTGGTCGTCGTCGGCCGCGACGCCGCCAAGGCCGCCGGCCTCCCCGGAGCCGAGTTCATCGCGGCGGACTTGAGCCTGGTCAGTGAGAACCTCCGGGTCCTCGAACAGATCAACGCCCGGTACCCGGTGGTGGACGCCCTGGTGCTGTGCGCCCGGTACTTCCGCTCGACCCGGTTCGTCACCGCCGAGGGTGTCGAGGGGACCTTCGCGCTGGAGTACCTGAGCCGGTTCCTGCTCGGTCACGGCCTCAACGAGCCCGGCGTCATCGTCAACGTGTCCGGACCCGGCGTACCGATGGGCCGCATCCACTGGGACGACCTCATGCTCGAACGCGGCTACGAGGGGGTCGCCGCGCAGATGCAGGCCGGCCGGGCCAACGACCTGCTCGGCGTCGACTACGCCGCCCGTCACGCCGCCCGACGCACGAGCTACGTGCTCATCAATCCCGGCCCGGTCGCGACGAGCTTCGCCGGCGAGTACGACGCGGCCACCGCCGCCCACGTCGCCGATCTCAAACGGCACGGCCGACCCGTCCGGGACGGCGTCGAGCCGATCGGCGCCCGCATCGACGCCCCGCCCACGGCGCCGCTCACCGCCTTCGCGCGCTTCGCCCCGATCGGCCTCGACGACCCCTCCTTCGACCCCGACGCCGCCGGCCGCCTCCACGACCTCACCCGCCGCCTGCTGCACCGACTGGGGCACTGACCTCATGACTTCCCGATTGGGGCGGCGTTCTGCCCCGCCCCCGTAACTCCCGCGAACCGACGTCCGTCTTCACGGCCCGGCACGGTCACCGGGCTTGTCCGACGCCGCTGGCCGGTACGCCGCCCACCCCGCACCGCAACACCGCGATCCCCGGCGCGCCCACACGCGAGCACGCCGGGGATCACCCGCCTCACGAACCGCTCAGACCCCCGACGACGGTTGACACCCCGGGGCGTTCGTTTCTCGTCATTCGGCGGGATGGTGGCGGGGGAGGGACGGTCACATGAGGCACGGGCGCACCGACCGGTTGTATGCGGCGGCGATGTCTGCGTCGGCCGCGGACGCGGACGTGGTGCCGTCCGATCGCGGGCTTCGTCGATCGGAGCCCGGCCGTGCGGTCATGGGTTGCCGGTGGTGCCAACGGGTTCGGCCGCGGGACGCGACGTCCCGTCGCCGCGCCTCGGTCGGCGGCCGTGTTTCAGGAGACGGCTTCGCCGGGGGCGCCGGGGTCGATGCGGCGGTCGCGGTTGCGGGCGTTGTAGGCCCGCATGCGCGGCGGGTAGCCGACGATCTGGACGTCGTAGACGGGGGCGCCGAGGTCGCGGGCGACCTTGCCGATGACCTTGGGGGAGCCGACGCGGCGGCGGGTCCATTCGCCGTCGTGGGCGACGGCGACCGCGGTGGTGTCGGTGGCGAAGGTTTCCGGCTCGACGAAGAACTCGACGCCGCGGCGGGAGCGGGCGAAGGCGATGAGCGCCTCGATGTCGGCGTCGGTGGCCTCGCGGTCGAACTTCGTCACCGTGGATCCGCGGTGCTTGCGGATGCCGAACCGGTCCCGGAACCTCATGGTCTGCCCCTCGGTGGCGCCCCCGGAGCCGTTCCGGGGCCGGTGCTGACGATAACGATCGTTTGCTCGCGGCGGTTCCCGACACGACAATTCGCGTCCCGGACGGGCGGTGGTCCGCGATCTAGACTGGCGAGGCTCGAAGATCGGGGGGAGCAGATGGACGGGCCTGGCCTGGTCCGGCGCGGGGCCGCGGCCGTGCTCGCGGCCGCGCTGTGCGGGTGGCTCAGCACGCTCGCGCCGTCCGCGGGAAGGGAGGAGCCCGTGGCCGTGCAGGTGGTGCGGGAGCTGCCGAAGCCGAAGCCGAAGCCGAAGCCGAAGCCGAAGCCGAAGCCGAAGCCGGAACCGCCGCCGGTGCCGGACGTCGACTGCGCGCGGGCGAAGTGCGTGGCGCTGACGTTCGACGACGGTCCGGTGCCGGGGACCGCGGAACTGCTGGACGTGCTGGACGCCCGGGGAGTGCGGGCGACGTTCTTCGTCGTGGGGGAGAACGCGGCGGAGCACCCGGAACTCGTCCGGCGGGAGCACCTCGCGGGGCACGAGGTCGGGAACCACAGTTACACGCACGCGGACCTGGGCGCGGCGTCGAAGCGGCGGGTCGTCTCGGAACTGCGGAGGACGCAGGAGGCGGTGCGCGCCGCGACCGGGGTCACGCCCGTGCTGCTGCGTCCGCCGTACGGGTCGATGTCGGGGACGCTGACGCGGGAGGCGCGGCGGATGGGGCTGTCGCAGGTGCTGTGGTCGGTCGATCCGCTGGACTGGAGCGAGCGCGACAGCGGGTCCGTCGAGCGCCGGGTCGTCGAGGGGGTGCGGCCGGGCGCGGTCGTGCTGATGCACGACATCCACGGTTCGACGGTGGACGCGGTCCCGGACATCATCGACCGGCTGCGGGACGACGGGTACGTGTTCGTCACCGTGTCGCAGTTGTTCGGCGGGCGTCTGGCACCAGGGGAGGAGTACGTCGAGTCGAAGTCAGGGCAGTCTCAGGGACTTCCCTGATGGCTCGGGGGGCGGGCGGTGAGGAGTATGGGGGTATGGAGAGCACTCAGGGCCACCTGCGGGTGTCGGACGCCGAGCGGGAGCCCGTTCTCGGTCGGCTGAAGGACGCGTTCGCCGAGGGCCGGATCGATCACGACGAGTTCGACCTGCGCACGCATCTGGTGCTGACGGCGAAGACACGCGACGACCTCGCCGTGGTCACCGGGGACCTGGCGCCGATGCCCGCGGTCGCGGGGCCGGAGCCGGACGGGGGCGACCGGGTGGCGGCGGCGATGGCCCACGGGCTGGCGGCGTGGACGCTGTTCGTGGGGCCGCTGGTGGTGCTGCTGACCCGGGGCCGCCGGTCGGAGTTCGTGCGGCGGCAGGCGGCGGAGGCCGTGAACCTGCAGGTGACGCTGCTGCTGATCACGATCGTGACGTTCGGGTTCGGCGGGATGCTGTACGCGGTGACGTGGATCGCCTCGATCGTCGCGGCGATCTACGCGCTGGCCGGGCAGCCGTTCCGCTACCCGTGGATTCTCCGGCTGGTCAAGTAGCCCGCGGGTTTGTCGGCGCGCACCCATGGGGAAAGGTTGTTCAGCCGCCTCGTGGGGAGATGGATCAGCGTGCCCGTACCTTTATTCCCCTCCCCGCCTGTGATGACAACAACGTCCGGGTTATGTGGACCGTACATGGGATGATCGATTAACTATGTTCGGGAGGGGTACATGACGGAGCTTGCGATCAAGGGCGATCACCAGCGGGCGGTGGAGGCGCTCAGGCGGTCCTATGCGGCGATCCCGGCGGGCACGCCGGTGCGGCTGGCGAAGAAGACGTCGAACCTGTTCCGGTGGCGCGACCCCTCGGAGGCGCCCGGCCTGGACGTGTCGGGGTTCGACTCCGTGCTGAGCGTGGACCCGGACGAGCGCACCGCGCAGGTCCAGGGCATGACGACCTACGAGGACCTGGTCGACGCGACGCTCCCGCACGGGCTGATGCCGACGGTCGTCCCGCAGCTGAAGACGATCACGCTGGGCGGCGCGGTGACCGGGCTCGGCATCGAGTCGACGTCGTTCCGCGACGGGCTCCCGCACGAGTCGGTGCTGGAGATGGAGGTCCTGACCGGGGACGGCCAGGTCGTCACGGCGACGCGCGACAACGAGCACGCGGACCTGTTCTACGGGTTCCCGAACTCCTACGGGACGCTCGGCTACTCCCTGCGGCTGAAGATCGAGCTGCGGCCCGTCCGCCCGTACGTCCGGCTGCGGCACCTGCGGTTCGGCGACGCGGCGCGCTCGCGACGGCGATGGCGGAGCTCACCGAGTCGCGGACGTACGAGGGCGAGTCCGTCGACTTCATGGACGGCACGGTCTTCGGCCCGTCGGAGCAGTACATCACGCTCGGGTTCTTCACCGACGAGGCGCCGTACACCTCGGACTACACCGGTCAGGACATCTACTACCGGTCGATCCAGCGGCGCTCGGTCGATTTCCTGACGGTCCGCGACTACATCTGGCGCTGGGACACCGACTGGTTCTGGTGCTCGGGCGCGTTCGGGGTGCAGAATCCGCTCGTCCGGCGCGTGTGGCCGGACAAGGCCAAGCGGTCGGACGTGTACCGGAAGCTGGTCGCCTACGACCGGCGGTACCAGTTGGTCGCCCGCGTGGACCGGTGGCGGGGGCAGCGGCCGCGCGAGGACGTCATCCAGGACATCGAGGTTCCGGTGGAGCGGCTGCCGGAGTTCCTGGAGTTCTTCCACGACAAGGTGGGGATGAGCCCCATCTGGTTGTGCCCGCTGCGGACGAAGGAGGATTGGCCGCTGTACCCGCTGGAGCGCGGCCGCACCTACGTGAACGCGGGGTTCTGGGGGACGGTGCGGATTCCCCCGGGGCAGATCCCCGAGTACCACAACCGGCTGATCGAGCGTAGGGTCGCCGCCCTGGACGGGCACAAGTCCCTTTATTCGACGGCGTTCTACGGCCGGGACGAGTTCTGGCGGTACTACGACGGGGACAGCTACCGGCGGCTCAAGGGGGCCTACGACCCGGACGGGCGGCTGCTGGACCTCTACGACAAGTGCGTGCGCGGGCGCTGATCGGGCGCCCGCCGATTTCGGGGGGCCCGGCGGCGGGCGGCGGCCGACCATGTCGGCGGCCGGCGGACTCGGCCGTCCGGGTGGAGAGACAGGAGGGATCACAATGACGCTGGCCAGGGTCTTCGAGCAGATCGCCGGGGCGCAGGCGCCAGTGGAGTTCGCGGGGTACGACGGTTCCCGGGCGGGGACGCCCGGCGCCGACATCCGCTTCGACGTTCGTTCGCCGTACGCGGTGTCCTACCTGGTGCATTCGCCGGGGGCGCTCGGTCTCGCGCGCGCCTACGTGACCGGGATGATCGACGTCTCCGGCGACATGATCACGGCGCTGTCCACGATGCAGGCGGTGTTCGGCGAGATCACCGGACGGCAGAAGGCGGGGATCCTCGCCGAGGTGATGCGCGACCCGCTGCTGCGGGGCGCGGTGAGCCGCCGGCTGGACCCGCCGCCGCAGGAGGCGCCGTTCAGCCGGATCCCGTCGTGGCTGCGGCACTCCAAGCGGCGCGACGCGAAGGCGATCTCCCACCACTACGACGTGTCGAACGCGTTTTACGAGTGGGTGCTGGGCCCGTCGATGGCGTACACGTGCGCGTGCTTCCCCACGGAGGACGCGACGCTGGAGGAGGCGCAGTTCCACAAGCACGATCTGGTCGCCAAGAAGATCGGGCTGAAGCCGGGGATGCGGCTGCTGGACGTGGGCTGCGGCTGGGGCGGCATGGTGATGCACGCCGCGCAGGAGTACGGCGTGAAGGCGCTGGGCGTGACGCTGTCGAAGCAGCAGGCGGAGTGGGCGCAGAAGGCGATCGCCGACCGCGGCCTGTCGGACCTGGCCGAGGTGCGGCACCTGGACTACCGGGACGTCGCCGAGACCGGCTTCGACGCCGTCAGCTCGATCGGGCTGACCGAGCACATCGGCAAGGCGAACCTGCCGTCGTACTTCGCGTTCCTGCACGGGAAGCTGAAGCCGGGCGGGCGGATGCTGAACCACACCATCACGCGGCCCGACAACCTGGCGCCGCCGCGCAAGGAGAACGGGTTCATCAACCGGTACGTGTTCCCGGACGGTGAACTCGAAGGCCCCGGGTTCGTCCAGATGCAGATGAACGACGCGGGCTTCGAGATCCGGCACCAGGAGAACCTGCGGGAGCACTACGCCCGCACGCTCACCGGCTGGTGCCGCAACCTGGACGAGCACTGGGACGAGGCCGTCGCCGACGTCGGCGAGGGCACGGCCCGCGTGTGGCGCGTCTACATGGCCGGGTGCGTGCTCGGCTTCAAGCAGAACTGGATCCAGCTGCACCAGACCCTTGGGGTGAAGCTGGACGAGAAGGGGAACGGCAACATGCCGCTGCGTCCCGACTGGGGCGTGTGACCGCGGCGAAGCTCCCGCAGGACAGACGGGCCGACCGGGTGACCGGCCGGCCCGTTCCGTTCCCCGGCCGGCCCGCCCCCCGCCCGAGCGCGTACAAAACCGGTCAACATTCCGCCGTGTCGATATCCCCGCAGGTCGAACGGGGTAGGCGGGGACCAGGACGCCGAGTTCGGGGGGACGCGTGGCCATGCACATCCGGTCCCCGGTGAAGCCGATGCTGGCGGCGACGGTCGACCGCGTGCCGGAGCCGCAGGCGTGCCCGGGCGGGTGCCGGTACGAGCCCAAGTTCGACGGGTTCCGCGCGGTCGCGATCGTGGACGAGACGGGCGCGGTGCTGCTGGCGTCCCGCCGCCGGACCCGGTTCAACGAGGCGTTCCCCGAGGTCGCGGCGGCCGTCGCGGAGGTCGTCCCGGCCGCGACGGTGCTGGACGGCGAGATCGTCCGGTGGGGGCCCGACGGGCGGCTGGACTTCGGCGCGCTGCAGCGCCGGCACGTCGCCGGGCGCCGCCGCCGGGACCTGGCGCGCGACGAACCGTGCCACTACGTGGTGTTCGACGTCCTGGAGACCGGCGGCGACGACCTGCGGCCGCGGCCGCTGCGCGAGCGCCGCACGATCCTCGAACGGCTGCTCGCGGACGTCCCGTCCGGTTCCCGGGTGGTGGCGACGCCGCAGACGGCGGACGTCGCGGAGGCGCGCCTGTGGTTCGACGCGCTCGCCGCGCGCGGCGAGGGGCTGGTCGTCAAGGACGCCGACGGCGCGTACCTGGAGGGGCGCCGCCGCTGGCAGAAGGTGAAGCGGCGGACGACGGCGGAGGGGATCGTCGGCGGGGTGACCGGCACCCGGCAGGCGCCGGAGTCGCTGATCCTGGGCCGGTTCGACGCGGACGGGCGGCTGCGGGTGGTCGCCCGGACGACGCCGCTGCCGCCCGCCGCGCGCACCGGGCTGGCCGCGGTGCTGCGGCCCGGCGGCGCGGACCATCCGTGGCCGGCGGAGCTGCCGTCGGGCTTCGCGGGCGGCCCCTACGGCTCGCACCCGCCGATCCGGTACGTCCGGACCGAGCCGGAGACGGTGGTGGAGTTCAGCGCG
The DNA here is from genome assembly GCF_001942465.1 of Actinomadura sp. CNU-125. Classification (GTDB taxonomy): domain Bacteria; phylum Actinomycetota; class Actinomycetes; order Streptosporangiales; family Streptosporangiaceae; genus Spirillospora. The sequence continues at coordinate 23,894 of NZ_MKJY01000432.1, read as the reverse complement.
GACGCGGCGGTGGAGAACGGACGCTGGCGGCACGCCGTCCGGTACGTCCGGACGCGGGCGGAGCTGGACCCGGGGGACGTCGCCCCGTTCGGCGCCCCGTACTGAGGCTTACTCGGCGAGCCAGTCGAGGATCAGCCGGTTGACCTCCGCGGGCCGGTCCCGCTGCAGGAAGTGCCCGCCCCCGGGGACGAGCCGCGCCCGCGATCCCGGTGGCAGCGCGGCGACGATCGGGGCGAGGTCGCCGCCCGGCGCGACGACGTCCGCGCCCATGCAGCCGTCCCGGCCGCCGTGCAGGTACAGGACGGGACGGACGCCGCGCGCGTCCGCCGCGCGCTGTGCGTCCGCGTAGCGTTCGACGTGCCGCGCGGGGTCGAGCATCGCCCGGTAGTAGCCGAGCGCGGCGGTGATGTTGGCCGGGGTCGCGAGGCATTCCATGACGCGGTCGACCTCTTCGGCGGCGTCGGGGGCGTCGGGCGGCGACCAGTCGCGCCACAGCCCGGCGACGAAGTCGCGGTTCAGGACCGTCTCGGCGAGGGGCGTCTGGAACACGAAGACGTAGAAGGACCGCTTGAGCTGCTCGTAGGCGAAGAACGAGCTGACCAGCACCTCGATCGGCGGGACGGCCATCGCGACGGCCTTGCGCCACCGGTCCGGGGCCAGGTTCGCCGCTCCGTAGGTCGCGGCGGCGCCCCAGTCGTGGCCGATGACGACGGCGTCGGGTCCGCCGCCGAGGGCCTCGTGCAGCGCGACGGCGTCCGCGGCGAGCGCGCCGGTCTGGTAGGCGCCGTCGGCGGGGACGGACGTGGGCGCGTAGCCGCGCATGAACGGGGCCACGGCGCGGTACCCGGCGGCGGCCAGTTCGGGCAGGAGCGGCCGCCACGTGTGCGGCGTGTCGGGGAAGCCGTGCAGGCACAGCGCGAGCGGCCCGTCGGGCGGGCCAGCCGCCAGATAGCCGAACGTCAGTCCGTTCGCCTCGATCATGCCGTCCGTGATGTCGGTCATGTCGCCCATAAGTCCTCACTTTCTCGTCGCGCGCCGCCACCCTTTCATCGCGGGCCCCGAGCCGCGATGTGACCCGGCTCACGTATTGTCGATCGGGCTACCGGGGCCGCGCTTTACTTTGAGAGGGTGCATGTAAACCGAATCTGGTTCGGAACGATGAGGTGACATACACGTGCTCAAGGTCGAGGACATCAACCTGACCGACTGGGGCTTCTGGCGCCGTCCCCACGACTACCGCCACGAGGCGTTCAAGGCCCTGCGATGGCACCCCGACCTGATCCGCTACGAGGAGCCCTTGGTCGAGATCGTCGAGCAGGGGCCCGGCTACTACGCGCTGACCCGGCACGCCGACGTCGTCGAGGCGTCCCGCCGTCCCCAGGACTTCTGCTCCGGACGCGGCACGATCAGCATCCCCGACATGCCGGGCGACCTGCACGAGTACTTCGGCTCCATGATCAACATGGACGACCCGCGGCACGCCAAGATCCGCCGGATCGTCTCCCGGGCGTTCTCCCCGCGCATGATCCAGCGGTTCGAGGACAAGGTCGAGTCGGTCGCCGCCGAGCTGGTGGAGGAGATCGCCGCGGGCCACGGGACGGGCGACTTCGTCCAGGACGTCGCCGCCCGCCTCCCGCTGAAGATCATCTGCGACATGATGGGCATCGGCGAGGAGAAGTACGGCACCGTCCTGGACGCCACCAACGTCATCCTCGCGGGCAACGACGCCGAGTTCCTCCCCACCGGCAGCGCCGAGGAGATGGCGATGGCGCTGCTGGGCGCCGGCGAGAGCCTCAAGGGCCTGGTGGAGGAGCTCGGACGACGCCGCCGCGCCGAGCCCACCGACGACCTGACGTCCGCGCTCGTCAACGCCAACATCGACGGCGAGAGCCTGACCGACCAGGAACTCGGCTCGTTCTTCATCCTGCTCGTCGTCGCGGGCAACGAGACGACCCGCAACGCCATCGCGCACGGCCTCGACCTGTTCACCAGGCACCCCGACCAGCGGGCCCTCCTGGTCGAGGACTTCGACGCCCGCATGCCGCGCGCGTCGAGGAGATCATCCGGTACGTGTCCCCGGTCATCTGGATGCGCCGCACCGCGACCCGCGACACGACGCTGAACGAGCACGAGATCAAGGAGGGCGACAAGCTCGTCCTCTACTACTGGTCCGCGAACCGGGACGAGTCGGTCTTCACCGACCCGGAGAAGTTCGACATCCTCCGCGACCCCAACCCGCACGTCGGGTTCGGCGGCCCCGGCCCGCACTTCTGCCTCGGCGCCCACCTCGCCCGCCGCGAGATCACCGTGATGTTCCGCGAGCTGCTGCGCCGGGTCCCGGACATCCGCGCCGGGGAGCCCGAGCGGCTGGAGTCGAACTTCATCAACGGCATCAAGCGGCTGCCGTACACCTTCTGAACGCGGACGGCCCCGGCGGATCCGCCGGGGCCCGTGAACCGCGACGGGTCAGCGCAGCTCGCGCTTGAGGATCTTGCCCGTGGCGGTCATCGGCAGCTCGTCGCGGAACTCGACGATCCGCGGGTACTTGTAGTTGGCGAACTGCTCCTTGCCCCACGCGACCAGCTCGTCCTCGGTCACGGACGCGTCCGGCGTGCGGATCACGTACGCCTTGATCTCCTCGCCGTGGCTGTCGTGCGGGACGCCCACGACGGCGGCCAGCGACACCTGCGGGTGCGTCATCAGGACCTCTTCGAGCTCCCGCGGGTACACGTTGTAGCCGCCCCGGATGATCATGTCCTTGGAGCGGTCGATGATGAAGTAGTAGCCCTCCTCGTCGCGGCGGGCCACGTCGCCGGTGCGGAACCAGCCGTCGCGGATCGCGCCCTCGGTCGCCTCGGGCCGCTTGTAGTAGCCCTTCATGATGTTGTGGCCGCGGATCGCGATCTCGCCGGGGCCCTCGCCCTCGACGTCCTTCCAGTCGTCGTCGATCAGCTTCATCTCGACGCCCCACACCGGCAGGCCGATCGAGCCGGGCTTGGTCGGACGGTCCGGGCGGTTGAACGACGCGACCGGCGACGTCTCCGACAGGCCGTAGCCCTCCAGGACGTCCAGGCCGAACTTCTCCTTGACCCCCTTCAGGACCTCCATCGGCAGCGCCGCGCCGCCCGACACCGCGACCCGCAGGTTCTCCCGGATCGTCGCGACGTCCTCGGCGGACGTCTCGTCGGTCAGCAGGCCCCAGTACATCGTCGGGACGCCCGCGAAGATGTTCACCTTCTCGCGGACCATCAGCGCGACGGCCTCCTTGGCGTCGAACCGCGGCTGCATCACCAGCGTGCCGCGCCGGTAGAACCCGACGTTCATGACGCACGTCTGGCCGAAGATGTGGAACAGCGGCAGCGTCACCAGCGAGGTGTCGTGCAGCGTCTTGGCGAAGAGGGTGTCGTCGACCATCGCGTTCATCAGCAGGTTGCCGTGCGACAGTTCGGCGCCCTTCGGCTGCCCGGTCGTCCCGCTCGTGTAGATGATCACCGCGGTGTCGGTGGGCTCGCTGGTGACGGGCTCGAACGTGCCCGGCTGCCCGGCGAGCGCCGCCCAGAACAGCTCCGCCCCGTCGATCGGCGACTCGGTCGCCGCCGGGTTCGCCGGGAGCAGGAAGAAGTGCTCGCAGGCGTCGGCCTGCTCGAACCCGGCGTACCCCATCTCGCCGAGCGGCAGTTCGGGCGTGCCCTCGAAGCAGAAGAACGCCTTCGCGTCGGAGTCGCCCAGGTGGTAGGCGATCTCACGGGGCTTGAGCAGGACGTTCAGCGGCACGACGACCGCGCCCGCCTTGAGCGCCCCGAAGTAGACCATCGGGAAGTACGGCAGGTTGGGGCTCGACAGCGCCACCTTGTCGCCCGGTCCGATGCCGCGCGACCGCAGCAGGTTCGCGACCTGGTTCGCGACCGAATCGATGAAGGAGTACGAGAGCCGCAGATCGCCGAACACGACCGCGTCGCGGTCGGGCGTCTCACGGGCGGCGTCCTCCAGCAGCACGGACAGGTTGAGCATGGCACTCCTCGCGCGGGGAAACGGGTGACGAGCCGGTTGTTACCGACGAGTCTACGAATCGTTCCGCTCATCCTGCTGTATCCGCCGGGGTCGGCGCCATGCCGCGCCGCCCTTTTTGACGTGCCGTTTTGCGACGCACCTCCGATTTTGGGGCGGGTGTGACGGGAGGGACACGGACGGTCCCGGGGCCGGACGGGCGAACCGGTCGAGTCCGGATCTCCGCTCGATCTCGCGCCCGATCGTCCCGCCCGATCGTCCCCGGTGATCGTCCGCGGGCGGTGCGCCGACCGCACGCGCCCCGCCCGGCTTGGTTACGATGACCGTTCCGGGAAAAGGGGGCCTTTTCGTGATCATTTTCGGTTGGCGCGTGGTGTTCTTCACCCTGGGCAAGGGCGTCTTCCACTGTCCGCAGTGCGGCGGCGACCGCGAGTACCGCAAGCGGCAGGGCCGCAACTTCTTCACGCTGTTCTTCATTCCGGTCCTGCCCCTCAACAAGACCGGCGGCGAGATCGTCGAATGCGGGACCTGCCGCGGCCGCTGGACGACCGGCGTCCTGCAGGTCCCGACGACCGCGCAGCTCGCGCACATGCCCGCGATGCTGCTGCGGATGGCGATCGCCCAGGTACTGCGCTCGGGCGACTACACCCACGCGGCGTCCCGCTCCCGCGCCGTCGCCGTCGTCCGCCAGGCCGGCGAGGCCGGGTACGACGAGGGCGCGCTGAACGCCGACCTCGGACGACCGTTCGACGAGGTCCGCGTCGAGATGGGGCGCGCCTCCTCGGCGCTGGCCCCCGAGGCGCGCGAGAGCATCCTGCGCGCCGCCGCCGAGATCGCCCTCATGGACGGCCCGCTCGGCGTCTCCGAGGAGGAGACCCTCGCCGCGGTCGGCGCCGACCTCGAACTCACCCGCGTCCAGATCACCGGCGTCGTGTCCCTCGCCCGCCAGGCGTCCGGTCACTGACCCGGCCGCCCCGGGCGCGGCCCCGGATATCCCCGGTCGGCGGGGGTTGCGGTTGCGCTAGGCTTGCTGTATGCATGCCAGGCTGCTCCTCGAACGGCCACGCTGACGAGAAGTCAGCGTGGCGGCCCCTCCTGCGCGAGGGGCCGTTTCATTTCGCGGGACGGCCTGGCCCCTTCGCCAGGGACTCGCCAGGAAAGAGAGAGAAAGCGTGAGCAGCGACGAGCAGTACGACCCGCGGGCGGTTCAGGACAAGTGGCAGGCCCGTTGGGCGGAGCTCGACCCGTTCGAGGCCGTCGAGAGCGACGACGGCCGGGAGCGGCGCTACGCGCTGGACATGTTCCCCTACCCCAGCGGTGACCTGCACATGGGCCACGCCGAGGCGTTCGCGATCGGCGACGTCCCGGCCCGCTACTGGTTCCAGCGCGGGTACAACGTGCTGCACCCCATCGGCTGGGACTCCTTCGGCCTGCCCGCCGAGAACGCCGCCATCAAGCGCGACTCCCACCCCGCCGAGTGGACGTACGCCAACATCGACACCCAGGCGGCGTCGTTCCAGCGGTACGCGCCGTCGTTCGACTGGTCGCGGCGGCTGCACACCTCCGACCCCGAGTACTACAAGTGGACGCAGTGGCTGTTCCTGCGCTTCTACGAGCGGGGCCTGGCCTACCGCAAGGGCGGCCACGTCAACTGGTGCCCGAAGGACCAGACCGTCCTGGCGAACGAGCAGGTCGTCGGCGGGCACTGCGAGCGCTGCGGCGCCCTGGTCGAAAAGCGCGTGCTGACCCAGTGGTACTTCAAGATCACCGAGTACGCGGACCGGCTGCTGGACGACATGGAGCAGCTGGAGGGCAAGTGGCCCGAGCGGGTCCTGCTGATGCAGCGCAACTGGATCGGCCGCTCCACCGGCGCGGACGTCGACTTCGTCATCGAGGGCCGCGACGAGCCCGTCACCGTCTACACCACGCGTCCCGACACCCTGTACGGCGCCACGTTCATGGTCGTCGCCGCCGACGCCCCGCTGGCCGAGCAGGTCTGCCACCCCGACCGGCGCGCCGCGTTCGAGGCGTACCGCGACGAGGTCTCGCGGGAGAGCGAGATCGAGCGGCTGTCCACCGAGCGGGAGAAGACCGGCGTCTTCCTGGGCCGCTACGCGATCAACCCGGTGAACGGCGAGCGGCTGCCGGTGTGGGCGTCGGACTACGTGCTGGCCGAGTACGGGCACGGCGCGATCATGGCCGTGCCCGCGCACGACCAGCGCGACCTGGACTTCGCGCTGAAGTTCGGGCTGCCGGTCCGCGTGGTCGTCGAGACCGGCCAGGCCGACCCCGCCGAGACGGGCGTCGCCACCGCCGGCGAGGGACTGCTGGTCAACTCGGGCCCGATCGACGGCCTGGCCAAGCCGGACGGCATCGCCCGCATCATCGAGATCATGCAGGAGCGCGGCACCGGCCGGGCCTCGGTGAACTTCCGGCTGCGCGACTGGCTGGTGTCGCGGCAGCGGTTCTGGGGCTGCCCGATCCCGATCGTGCACTGCGACGCGTGCGGCGAGGTCCCCGTGCCGGACGACCAGCTGCCGGTGCGGCTGCCCGACGGGCTGCGCGGCGCCGACCTGGCCCCCAAGGGCACCTCGCCGCTGGCCGCCGCGGCCGGCTGGGTGAACACCGAGTGCCCCAAGTGCGGCGGCGCCGCCACGCGCGACACCGACACGATGGACACGTTCGTCGACTCGTCCTGGTACTACTTCCGGTACTGCTCGCCGGGGTACGAGGGCGGCCCGTTCGACGTCGAGCAGGTCCGCCGCTGGATGCCGGTCGACCAGTACACCGGCGGCGTCGAGCACGCCATCCTGCACCTGCTGTACAGCCGCTTCTTCACCAAGGTCCTGCACGACATGGGCATGGTCGACTTCACCGAGCCGTTCACGCGGCTGCTGAACCAGGGCCAGGTGATCAACCAGGGCAAGGCGATGTCGAAGTCGCTGGGCAACGGCGTCGACCTGGGCGAGCAGATCGGCGAGTTCGGGGTGGACGTCGTCCGGCTGGCGATCCTGTTCTCGGGCCCGCCCGAGGACGACATCGACTGGGCCGACGTGTCCCCGCACGGCATGTCGAAGTTCCTGTCCCGCGTGCACCGCATCGCGAGCGAGGTGTCGTCCGGTCCCGGCGCGGACGTCGCGTCCGGTGACGTCGCGCTGCGCCGCGCCACCGCCCGCACGGTGGACGAGGTCACGACGCTGGTCGAGTCGCAGCGGTTCAACGTCGCGATCGCGCGGGTGATGAAGCTGGTCGCCGAGGCCCGCAAGGCGATCGACTCCGGTCCCGGCGCGGCCGACCCGGCCGTCCGCGAGGCCGCCGAGACGATCGCGGTGCTGCTGTCGCTATTCGCGCCGTACACCGCCGAGGAGGCGTGGTCGCTGCTGGGCCGCACCACCCCGGTGATCCGCGCGGGCTGGCCGTCCGCCGACCCGGCCCTGCTGGTCGAGGAGTCGGTGACCTGCGTCGTCCAGATCGCCGGCAAGGTCCGCGACCGGCTGGAGGTGGCGCCGGGCATCGCGGGCGACGAGCTGGAGCGGCTGGCGCTGGCGTCGCCGAAGGTCCGGGACGCGCTGGGCGGCGCGGACGTCGCGAAGGTGATCGTCCGCGCGCCGAAGATCGTGAACATCGTGCCGAAGCGCTGACGCGGCACCGCCGAACGGCGGAACGCGGGAGTCGCGGGACGCGGAAAGGGCCGCCGGGGACGTCCCCGGCGGCCCTTTCCGGTTCGCTCACATCTTGCGGAGGACCGCCACGACCCGTCCGAGGACGGACGCCTCGTCGCCCTGAATGGGCTCGTACGCGGAGTTCTGCGGCATCAGCCAGATATGCCCGTCGCGCCGCTTGAACGTCTTGACCGTGGCCTCGCCGTCGATCATGGCGGCGACGATGTCGCCCTGCTCGGCGACCGGCTGCTGGCGGACGACGACCCAGTCGCCGTCGGCGATCGCCGCGTCGATCATCGAGTCGCCGGTGACCTTCAGCAGGAAGTGCGTTCCCTCGCCGACGAGCTGCTTGGGCAGCGTGAAGACGTCCTCGACGGCCTCCTCGGCGAGGATCGGCCCACCGGCCGCGATCCGGCCGACGAGCGGCACGTACGCGGGCGCCTGCCGCGTCCCGTCCGCGGGTTCCGGCTCGGTCTGCACGGGGGCCGACCCCGGCACCCGGACCTCGACCGCGCGCGGCCGGTTCGGGTCGCGCCGCAGGTACCCCTTGCGCTGCAGGGAGCGGAGCTGGTGCGACACGCTGGACGTGCTGGTGAGGCCGACGGCCTCGCCGATCTCCCGCATCGACGGCGGATAACCGCGACGCTGCACCGAGTCGCGGATCACCTCGAGCACCATGCGCTGTCGCTGCGTCAGCCCCGACTCGTCCATCGGCCCGTCGGGCAGCTCCCGGACCTTGCTCATCGCTCGCCTCCCGGGCGCTAGATGTCGTCACTCCTGGTCATGCACGTTATCGCGCTTTGGCGCCCCGATCAAACAATTGTTCGAAGTGCACCGGTGTTTTCTTGGGGACATCCCGAGAACATCGTACAGGCGTTCGATCGGATTTTCTCGCGGCGGGGTCCGGGATGACTGCTTCGCCCGATACGCACCGCACGGTTTGCTCGTCCGAACCCAATGCGCAAGACCACGCTCCCACGACTTCCCTTCGGCCGTTCTCGAATCGCCGGACCCGGCCTCGGTGTCGCGCCGAGTCCGCGTCCCGGAGAGCTTGCTGTGGCGCTTCAAACGGCGGCAAAAGAGACGCCCCGAGTCCGCGCATGGGGAGCCGTGTTTCCCGTCGGGCGCGATGAGTCGAGCAGACATATCCGCTATGTCGCACACCCGGCGTCACGGCCCGCCGAGATCCCCGCGATGGCGTGGGCGGCGCGGGCGCCGCAGGCGGCGGAGAGCGTCCGAAAGACATCCGGGAGCCGTCCGGGAGACATCCGGGCGGCGTCCGCCGGGCGTCCGCCGGGCGTCCGCCGGGCGTCCGGGGGCGCGAGCGCGCGACACGCCGGAGGTGATCCGCGTGTGGCGCCGCGCGGTCCGCGCGCTACCAGCGGATCCGGGGCCGGTGTGACTCGGGAGGCAGTCGATCAGGTTGCGTTGGCGTCCGCAGACCCGTACGGTTGACCACAACATCTAGTAGTTACATCCATGGGATTAACCACAACTTGTGATTGTGGCTCTGTTCTCGCGATGGCGCTTCCAATCGGTCGGGGAGGGGAGAGACGTGCACTGCCCGTTCTGCCGCAACCCCGACACCAAAGTGATCGACAGCCGTTCCACCGACGACGGGGGCGCCATTCGGCGGCGCCGCTCGTGCGCCGAATGCGGCCGGCGATTCACCACCCAGGAGAATGTCCTCGTGATGGTCGCCAAGCGGAGCGGCGTCACCGAGCCGTTCTCCCGCGAGAAGATCATCGCCGGGGTGCGCAGGGCCTGCCAGGGCCGCCCCGTCGACGAGGACGCGCTCGCGAAGCTCGGCCAGCGGGTCGAGGAGGACATCCGGTCGGCGGGATCCGCGGAGATCCCCTCGCACGAGATCGGCCTCGCGATCCTGGGTCCGCTCGGTGAACTCGACGAGGTCGCGTATCTGCGGTTCGCCTCCGTGTACCGGAGCTTCGAATCGCTCGACGACTTCGCGCGGGAGATCGAAACACTGCGCAATGCCGGTTCCTCGGGGGAGCCCGGCCCGTCCCGTTAGGGACGGCGGAAACACACAAAGCATCGAACGTGAAGCGCCACCGCGCCGGGCATGCCCCGCGCGGCGGCGGAGTTGTTCCTGGACAGGGCCCGGCGGGAGGGCCCGAGAGGGGGAAGGTCATGACGGAGACGGTCAGCGGCCAGGCGGCACGGCGCGGCAAGGGAGCACGCAAGGGCCTGAAGGTCGAGCGGATCTTCACCAAGCCCGGTGTGCATCCGTACGACGAGCTGAACTGGGAACGCCGTGACGTCGTCATGACCAACTGGCGCGACGGCACGGTGAACTTCGAGCAGCGCGGCGTCGAGTTCCCCGACTTCTGGTCGCTGAACGCGGTCAACATCGTCACGTCGAAGTACTTCCGCGGCGCGATCGGCACCCCGCAGCGCGAGTGGAGCCTCAAGCAGCTCGTCGACCGCGTCGTGAGCATGTACGTGAAGACGGGCCAGGAGAACGGCTACTTCGCCTCCGACGAGGACGCCGAGATCTTCGACCACGAGCTGAAGCACGCGCTGGTCCACCAGATGTTCAGCTTCAACTCGCCGGTCTGGTTCAACGTCGGCACGAAGTCCCCGCAGCAGGTGTCGGCGTGTTTCATCCTGTCGGTGGACGACACGATGGAGTCGATCCTCGACTGGTACAAGGAAGAGGGCGTCATCTTCAAGGGCGGCTCCGGCGCCGGCCTGAACCTCTCCCGCATCCGGTCGAGCCGCGAGCTGCTGTCGTCCGGCGGCACCGCCAGCGGCCCGGTCTCGTTCATGCGCGGCGCGGACGCCTCCGCCGGGACGATCAAGTCCGGCGGGGCCACGCGGCGTGCGGCGAAGATGGTCGTGCTCGACGTCGACCACCCCGACATCGAGGAGTTCATCGAGACCAAGGCGCGCGAGGAGGACAAGATCCGCGCGCTGCGGGACGCCGGGTTCGACATGGACCTCGGCGGCAAGGACATCGGCAGCGTCCAGTACCAGAACGCCAACAACTCGGTCCGGGTGTCGGACGAGTTCATGCACGCCGTCGAGTCGGACGGCGAGTTCGGGCTGCGCGCCCGGATGAACGGCGAGGTCGTCGAGACGATCAAGGCCAAGGACCTGTTCCGGCAGATGGCGAAGGCCGCGTGGGAGTGCGCCGACCCGGGCATCCAGTACGACGACACGATCAACGACTGGCACACCAACCCCGAGACGGGCCGCATCACCGCGTCGAACCCCTGCTCGGAGTACATGTCGCTGGACAACTCGTCCTGCAACCTGGCGAGCATCAACCTGCTGAAGTTCCTCGGCGCGGACGGCACGTTCGACATCGCGTCGTTCGTCAAGCTGACCGAGCTGGTCATCACGGCGATGGACGTGTCCATCACGTTCGCCGACTTCCCCACCGAGAAGATCGCCGAGACGACCCGGGACTACCGGCAGCTCGGCATCGGCTACGCCAACCTCGGCGCGCTGCTGATGGCGACCGGCCACGCCTACGACTCCGAGGGCGGCCGCGCCCTCGCCGCCGCGATCACCTCGCTGATGACGGGCGTCGCCTACCGCCGCTCGGCCGAGATGGCGGGCGTCGTCGGCCCGTACGCCGGGTACGCGCGCAACGCCGACGGCCACAAGCGGGTCATGCGCAAGCACGCCGCCGCGAACGACGCGGTCCGCACGCTCCACGAGATGGACAAGTCGATCCTGGCGGCCGCCGCCAAGCAGTGGCAGGACTGCCTGAAGCTCGGCGAGAAGAACGGCTACCGCAACGCGCAGGCGTCGCTGCTGGCGCCGACCGGCACCATCGGCCTGATGATGGACTGCGACACGACCGGCATCGAGCCCGACCTCGCGCTGATGAAGTTCAAGAAGCTCGTCGGCGGCGGCTCCATGCAGATCGTGAACCACACGGTGCCGCGCGCCCTGGAGCAGCTCGGCTACCAGCAGGAGCGCATCGAGGCGATCGTCGAGTACATCGCCGAGCACGGCCACGTCGTGGACGCCCCGGGCCTGCGGCCCGAGCACTACGAGGTGTTCGACTGCGCGATGGGCGAGCGCGCGATCAGCCCGATGGGCCACGTCCGGATGATGGCGGCCACGCAGCCGTTCCTGTCCGGCGCGATCTCCAAGACCGTCAACATGCCGGAGCAGGCTTCCATCGAGGACATCGAGAAGGTGTACTTCGAGGGCTGGCGGCTCGGCCTGAAGGCCCTGGCGATCTACCGCGACAACTGCAAGGTCGGCCAGCCGCTGTCGGCGGCCGGGAAGAAGGAGAAGGCCGAGCCGGTGGCCGCCGAGGCGCCCGCCGAGGTCCGTCCGGTCCGCAAGCGGCTGCCCAAGCAGCGTCCCGCGACCGTGACCCGCTTCTCCGTCGCGGCGCCGAGGGGTACATGACCGCCTCGTCCTACCCCGACGACGGTCTCGGCGAGGTGTTCCTCAAGCTCGGCAAGCAGGGCTCGACGCTCGCGGGCGTGATGGACGCGTTCTCCATGGCGATCTCCATCAGCCTCCAGTACGGGGTGCCGCTGGAGACGTGGGTGGAGAAGTTCACCAACCTGCGGTTCGAGCCGGCCGGCATGACCGACGACCCGGACATCCGCATGGCGACGTCGGTGATGGACTACATCTTCCGCCGCCTGGCGCTCGACCACCTGTCCTTCGAGGAGCGCGCGGGCCTCGGCATCTTCACCGCCGAGGAGCGCGCCATGCAGGCCAACGGCGAGGACCCGGCCAGCCTCCACGACGAGGAGGACGCGCGGCACGACAGCCTCGCGCAGTCCGCGGAGATCGCACGCCCCGCGACCGCCGAGGCGGCCCCCGCGTCGGCGAACGGCGCGCACTCGTCCGTCGAGGCCATCGAGAGCCGCCAGGGCCGGACCCAGGACGCGCCGCTGTGCCTGACCTGCGGCACGAAGATGCGTCCCGCCGGAAGCTGCTACGTCTGCGAGGGCTGCGGCTCCACCAGCGGCTGCAGCTGACCGCGCGCACGAAGTGAAGCGGGTGCCGGTGGGACCGGCACCCGCTTCGTCCGTTTGTGGGGTTCGTCCGTTCCGTGGGCTCAGAACATCCCGTTCGGTGTCTGAGCGGCTTCGGGCACGGGCTGGACGACGTCCCAGTGTTCGGCGATCAGGCCGTCTTCCACGCGCCAGATGTCGACGACCGCGAGCCCGCGTCCGTCCCCGGGCGGGACCATGTTGTAGTGGACGACGACGTACCGGTCGTCGGCGACGATCCGTTGGAGGTCGAGCCGCGCCCCGGCGACGGGGGCGTCGGCGATGAACTCGATGAAAGCCTCGCGGCCGGAAGGATTTCCGGGGCTGTGCTCGATGAAGTCGTCCCGCAGCACGGTGCGCAGGATGCCGATGTTCCCGGCGGCGAACTCCGCGAAGGCGCGGGAGACGAGTTCCTTGTTGCGTCGGGCCGGATCGTCGCGTGTCATGGCGCCAGCTTCGTCGCCGGTGCCGCCGCCGTCGATTACGAGCCATGTAATGGCGTGCGCGCGGCGGGGTCGGCTAGGACTGGGGCATGGAGAGCGAACGGCCGGTCGGTGAGCTGCTGCGCGGATGGCGGCACCGGCGCGGGCTCAGCCAGCTGGACCTGGCCATCGAGGCGGGGGTCTCGGCCCGGCACGTCAGCTTCGTCGAGACCGGACGGACGATCCCGAGCCGCCCGATGATCCTGCGTCTCGCGGAGCATCTGGGCGTCCCGCTGCGCGAGCGGAACCGGCTGCTGGTCGCGGCGGGCCACGCGCCCGTCTTCCGGCAGCGTCCGCTGGACGATCCGGAGTTCGGCAGGGTCCGGAACGCGCTCGATCAGGTGCTGCGGGGGCACGAACCGTATCCGGCGCTGGTGGTGGACGGCCGCTGGAACCTGGTGCTCGCCAACGCGGCGGTCGACGTCTTCCTCGACGGGGTCGACCCGCGGCTGCTGGAGCCGCCGGTCAACATGATGCGGCTCGGCCTGCATCCGGGCGGGTTCGCGCCGCAACCTGCGGCAGGTCCGCGCCCACCTGCTGCCCCGCCTGTCCCGCCAGGTCGCGCGGACCGGGGACCCCGAACTGAGCGCGCTGTACGAGGAGGTGCTCGGCTACGGGGACGACGACGATCCGGCCCCGCTCGACCCCGCCGACATCGCGCTGCCCATCCGGATCGGGCATCGCGGCGCGGAGCTGCACTTCTTCAACACGATCACCACCTTCGGCGCGGCCTTCGACATCACCCTCGAGGAACTCGCCGTCGAGGCGTACTTCCCGGCGGACGACCCGACCGCCCGCTTCGTCCGTGCCCGCCCGCCCGCGGAACGCGGTGGACGACTTGAGTTTCCAGCGGCTGGAAGGTGCACAGTCGAGCCATGAGCACGAGCGCGGAACTGTTCACGATCGGGCGGCTCGCCGAACGGTGCGGGCTGCCCACGCGGACGGTCCGGTTCTGGTCCGACGCCGGGCTGATCCCGGTGGCGGGCCGTTCCGCGGGGGGCTACCGCCTGTACGACGCGGCGGCGGTGGCCCGCCTGGACCTCGTCCGGACGCTGCGCGAGCTGGGGCTGGGTCTGGACCAGGTCGAGGCGGTCCTGACGGACGCCGCCACGGTCGCGGAGGTCGCGGCGGCGCACGTCGCGGCGCTCGACGCGGAGATCCGGCTGCTGCGGACGCGCCGCGCGGTGCTCGGCACGGTCGCGAAACGCGCGACCACGAAGGAGGAGACACTGCTGATGCACAAGCTTGCCCGGATGTCCGCGCGGGAGCGGCAGGAGATCATCGACGAGTTCGTCCGGTACGTGCTGGAGGGGGTCGATCCCGGCTCGCCCGCGCCGGGCATCGCGGAGAACATGCGGCGGGCCGCCGAGCTGCCGGACGATCCGGCGCCCGAGCAGGTCGACGCGTGGATCGAGCTCGGCGAGCTGGTCGCCGACGAGGACTTCCGGCGGCGCGTCCGCGACATGGCGGTCGCCGGACGGCCCGCGCGGGAGCAGCGGTACGCGATCGACCCGGGCGCGGTCATGGAACACGCGGGGCGGGCCCTGGCGGACGGGATCGCGCCCGCGTCGCCGGAGGGCCGCGCCGTGGTCGAGCGGATCGCCGATCCGGACGTCCCGGTCGCGGAGCGCGCGGCGGTCGCCGACGAGATGGCGGCGTTCACCGACGCCCGCGTGGAGCGCTACTGGAGCCTGCTGGCGATCATCAACGGGCGGGAGCCGCGCGCCTCGGCCGTCCCGTCGTTCGAGTGGTTCATCGCGGCGCTGCGCGCCCACTCCGGCTGACCCGGTTCACGAGGGGGCGCCCTCCCCGTCGTCCGACGGGGGCTTGACGGGCTGGGTGTCCCCGGTGCGGCGCCGGTGGGCGGCCTTGCGGCGGCCCGCCACGGGCTTGTCGTCCTCGGTCCCGGCGGGCGGCGCCGGGGGCCCGGCCGGTTCGGGGGCCGGTTCGGGGGCCGGTTTCGGGGCGGACCGGCGGGACGGCGCCTTCTTCGCCGGACGCGGCGCGGGCTTCGGCGCGGGCTCGGGGGCCTTCGCGGCGGGCTCGGGGAACGCCGGCTCCGCCTGCCGGAGCGACTCCACGAAGCTCTCCACGTCCTCCTCGTCGTCCTCATCGGCCGGTTCGTCCGGACGCGCCGCCCGCTTCCGGACGATCCAGGCGTCGAGCGTCAGCCGTCCTCCGGCGCCCGCGGCGAGCAGCAGGGCCGCCATGCCGAGCGCGACGACCAGCTCGTAGCCGTTCTGCGCGCGGTCGCCGTCCACCATGAACAGGCCCCGGTCGGCGTGCACGAACAGGAACGCGCCGACCATGTCGACGAACAGCAGGCGCCGGTGACCGGCAGGGCGATCCCGGCGATCAGCGCGGCCCCGCCGAGCAGCTCTACGAACGCCGCGTAGACGGCGGCGGCGGTCGGGAGCGGCACCCCGAGGGCGTCGAAGTTCTCGCCCGTCGCGGTGACGCCCGCCTCGATCTTCTGCCAGCCGTGCGCCATGAACACGACGCCTACGCCGATCCGCGCGATGACCGCCGCGACGTCGTACACCAGTGACCGAGAGCGCATGCCGTCGACTCCTTCAGCACGGGGGGTGGGCCCGGGTCGTCGGAGAGTATGACGGCATCCGGACGAATAGCGCGAATGCCCCAGGTGGGCGGGGTCAGCGAGCTTCGTGCGGACGGTCGAGCGCGGCCGTCACGGTCCGTACCGCGCGTTCGACCGTCTCGATCCCGGTGCGCATCGCCGGGTGCCGCTCGGACAGGACGGCGATCAGCAGCAGCCGCCCGGCCGCGCGGACGAGGCCGATGCTGTTGATCGTCCAGCGGCCCCCGTGGATCTCGCGCGGCAGCCAGCCGTTCTTCAGGGCCGCTCCGCCGGCCGGTTCGGCGGCGGCGCTCACGCCCCATGCCTGCTCGGGGACCACGTCGGCCATGAGGTCCCGGACGTAGCGGCGGTTCGGCGCCGACAGCGGGCTCGCGGGGGAGACGAGCGCGGACAGGAGTTCGGCCTGGTCGGCGGCGCCGGTCGTCGTGGAACCCCAGAAGCCGCCGGGCCCGGGGACGGTGTCGCGCAGGCCGAACTCCTCGTTCGCGGCCGCCAGCCCGTCGGCGCCGCCGACGGCGTGCCAGAGGGCGGTGGCGGCGGCGTTGTCGCTGACCGTGACGGCGCGTTCGGCGAGGGCCCGCTCGGCGGACGTGAGCGGACGGCCGTCGTGCTGGGCCCGCAGGAGCAGCGCCATGACGATGTTCACCTTGACGATGCTGGCCGTCGCCGTGCGCAGTTCGTCCCCGTACACGTAGGAGAGGCCGCCGGACGCGTCCCGGACGGCGAGCGACACCGAACCGGGACGGTCGTCCAGGCAGGCGTCGAGGACGCGGGTGAGTTCGGCCCGTTCCGCCGGGCCGAACCCCGGCGACGGCCAGGGTGAGGGCGACGGCGACGGGGGCGGTGCGGCGGCGAGCACCGCGGCGGGCGGCCGGAACCGCTGCGGGGCCGGGGCGCCCGCCGCGAGGAGGGCGATGCACGCGATCACGAGCGCGAC
Organism: Actinomadura sp. CNU-125; assembly: GCF_001942465.1. GTDB lineage: Bacteria > Actinomycetota > Actinomycetes > Streptosporangiales > Streptosporangiaceae > Spirillospora. The sequence goes on along the minus strand of NZ_MKJY01000432.1, from coordinate 7,218 downwards.
GATAGGCCACCGGTACCGTGCCGGTGCCCGTCCACGGCCCGGCGGGACGGTCTCTTTGGGCATGGCGGGGAGTGTGTCCGGGCGGTCGTTTCCGTGCCGTTTCCCCCTTTTGAATGTAATGTATGCTTTGCATGCAAAGGAGGAACATGCAGGCGGAAGCGGTGTACCGGCGGTTGCGCGAACTGATCGTCGCGGGCGAGTACCCACCGGGCGAGCGCTTGACCGAGGCCACGGTGGGCGCGGCGCTGGCGGCGGGCCGGACCCCGATCCGGGAGGCGCTGCGCAGGCTGGAGAGCGACGGCCTGGTGCGCGGCGTCGGGCGCGGCGTGGTGGTGCGCGGGTTCGGGACGGACGAGCTGGCCGGCGCCTACGCGGTCCGTGCGGCGCTCGAAGCGCTCACCGCGCGGGACGCCGCCGACCGCTGGGCGGCCGGGCTGATCGCCCCCGCCGCGCTCGCCGCCCTGCACCGCGACGCCGAACTGCTGGAACGCGTGACGGCCGACGGCGACCTCGACCGGGCGATCGGGCTCAACCGCCGGTTCCACCGGGGCGTCGCCGAACTCGCCGGGAACCCGGTCGCGCTGGAGACCCTCGACCGGCTGTGGGACCGGATCGTCGTGTCGACGCGCGCGACGCTCGCCGCGCCGGACCGTCCGGACGCCGTCGCGGCCGAGCACCGGGGGCTGCTGCGGGCGATCGCGGACGGCGACCCGGCCGCGGCGGGACGCATCGCGGGCGACCACGTCCACGCGACCGGCACGGCACTGGAGTGAAGGAGGAGACGGGCATGCCGAAGACCCATCGCTACGAGGTGTCGGTCGCCTGGACGGGCAACACCGGGACGGGCACGAGTTCGTACCGCGCGTTCGAGCGGGCCCACGAGATCCGCGCCGAGGGCAAGCCGCCGATCGCGGGCAGCGCCGACCCGGCGTTCCGCGGCGATCCGGCCCGGTGGAACCCGGAGGAACTGCTGGTGGCTTCCCTGTCGGAGTGCCACATGCTGTGGTTCCTGCACCTGTGCGCCGCCGCGGGCGTCGTCGTCACCGCCTACACCGACGACCCGATCGGCACCATGGCCGAGACCGCCGGCGGCGGCGGCCGGTTCGAGGAGGTCGTGCTGCGCCCCCGGGTGACGCTCGCCGATCCGGCGCGGGCGGCCGAGACGGCGGCCCTCCACGAACGCGCCCACGAACTGTGCTTCATCGCGAACTCGGTGAACTTCCCCGTCCGCCACGAACCCGCGGACGCCTGAGGGCCCGCGCCTCGCCCGTCCGGGGGAGGCGGGCGGCCCGCACGGGGGAGGCGGCGCGCGTCGTGACGGCGAAAACTGCCGATCATGGAAGCGGAACTGACGCCGGGGCCGGTGGGCCGCCGGTGGACGGCCGTGCGGCGGGCCGCGGGCCACGGCGCGGCGGCGTGCCTGTCGCTGTACCTGGTCGTCAAGGTCGTCTGGGTGGTCGCGGGGCTTCTCGGCGCCGTGCCGTCGGACGTCGGCGGCGCGGACTGGATCGTGCTGAACGCGGTGACGGTCGGGATGGCCGGGGTCGGGATCGCGCTCGGCCTCGCCCTGGCCCGCGACTGGGGCCGGCGGATCCCGGCCGCGCCGCTGCTCCTCGTCGCGTGGATCGGCGCGGGATTCCTCGTCCCGATGCTCCCGTTCATGGTCCTCGGCGTTCTCGTCGACACGGGCGGCGGCGGTTCCGGCGGGGAGGGGACGATGCCCGCGTGGGAGGCGGCGTTCCTCGGCATCGGCTTCATCGGCATGGCCGCGGGCCTGGCGGTCGCGCTTCCCCTCTACCTCCGGGAGCGGTGGCCCGCCGCGTTCGCCGGACGGCTCGGCGGACGCGGCGACGCGCGCGGCGGCCGCAGGGCGCGCGCACGCGCGGTCCGCGGCGGTGCTGTGCCTGTGCCTCGCCGCGATGTGGACGTACTGGGCGGCGGGCGGGACGCTCGGCCTGGACCCCGGGCGCGCGACCGGATGAACACGGACGCGCGGCTGCTCCTGGGCACGTCCGCGGTGTGGGCGCTCGTCGGCGCGTGGGCCGTCGCGACGCGCCGTCCGGGCACACCGGCGTGGCTGCCGACGAGCCTGGGTTTCACGGCGTCGGGGTCGTTGTTCGCGTGGAGCGCGTGGAAACTGCCGCTGGTCTTCCTGCGGCCCGGCGACTACGCGCCGGTCGAGCGCACGGCCGTGGCGCTCGTCCAGCACGGGCTCGGCATCGCGGCCGGCGCGCTGCTGCTCGCCGCGATCGTCGAGGGCGCGGGCGGGACGGAATCGCGGGCGCGGCGGCGGGGTTCAACCTGATGTGATGCACGGTGAGTACAAGGTTCCCGGCGGCAAGCTGGTGGTCGCCGATGTCGACGTCGTGGACGGGCTCCTGCGGACCCCGCGGATCAGCGGCGACTTCTTCCTCGAACCGGACGCCGCCCTCGACGCGATCAACGCGGCGCTGGACGGGCTTCCGGCCGGGCTGGACGCGCGCGAGATCGGCACGCGGGTGGAGGCGGGGCTGCCGCCGGGCACGGTGCTGCTCGGGCTGACCGCGGAGGCGGTGGGCATCGCGGTGCGGCGGGCGCTGGCGCACGCGTCGGACTGGCGCGACCACGAGTGGCGGCTGATCCACGAGGGGCCGCAGGAACCGGCCGTCCACATGGCGCTGGACCAGGTGCTGGCCGAGGAGGTCGCCGCGGGACGGCGGCCGCCGACGCTGCGGGTGTGGGAGTGGGCGTCCCCAGCGGTGATCATCGGCAGCTTCCAGTCGCTGCGCAACGAGGTGGACGCGGTGGAGGCCGCGCGCGCCGGGGTCGAGGTGGTGCGCCGGATCAGCGGCGGCGGGGCGATGTTCGTCGAGCCGGGCAACACGATCACGTACTCGCTGTACGCGCCGGAGTCGCTGGTCGCGGGCATGTCGTTCGCGGAGAGCTACGCGTTCCTGGACGACTGGGTGCTGGGCGCGCTCGGCGAGCTGGGCGTCGAGGCGTGGTACCGGCCGCTGAACGACATCGCGTCCGACCAGGGGAAGATCGCGGGCGCGGCGCAGAAGCGGCTGGCCGCCGGGGCCGTGCTGCACCACGTCACGATGGCCTACGACATCGACGCGGCGAAGATGACGCGGGTGCTGCGGATCGGCCGGGAGAAGATCTCCGACAAGGGCATCGCGAGCGCGAACAAGCGCGTGGACCCGCTGCGGCGGCAGACCGGCCTGCCCCGCGAGGAGATCATCGAGCGGATGATCGGGCACTTCCGCGGCCGCTACGGGCTCGTCGCCGACCGGCCGACCGAGGACGAGCTGCGGCTGGCCGAGAAGTACGCCGCCGACAAGTTCACCACGCCCGGCTGGACGGCGCGGGTGCCCTGACCGGCGGAACTCCCGCGCGTCGCCGAGCGTCAACGAGTCGGGGCAGGTCGCGGGGCCCGCGCGACCGGCCATAGGGTTCTGGAACCAGCGGCGGTCGAGGAGGACGTTTCATGTCGATGCAGAAGGGCGCCAACACCCCGGTCTCGGTGCCGTCGGTGCGCGTCGAGCTCGGATGGCGGAGCGGGGTGGGGACGCCCGACGCCGACGCGTCCGCGCTGCTGCTGGCCGAGTCCGGCCGCGTCCGGTCCGACGACGACTTCGTCTTCTACAACCAGCCGGTGCACGGGTCCGGCGCGGTGAAGCACGAGGGCAAGCAGCGCGGCGCGACCGTCCTTGACGTCCTGTCGGTCGACCTCGGCCGGGTCGAGCCGGCCATCGAACGGATCGTCGTCGCGGCGTCCGCGGACGGCGGCACGTTCGGCGAGATCGAGGGGCTCTACGTCCGGCTGGTGGACGCGGCGGGCGGCGCGGAGGTCGCCCGGTTCGACAGCACGGGCGCCACGACGGAGACGGCGTTCGTGCTCGGCGAGCTGTACCGGCGGCAGGGCGCGTGGAAGTTCCGCGCGGTCGGCCAGGGCTACGACACGGGCCTGGCCGGGCTCGCGACCGACTTCGGCATCTCGGTCGACGACCCGGGCCCCGAGCCCGCGCCCGAACCGGCACCGTCCGTGCCCGCCGCACCGGCCGCGCCCGCCGCACCCGCGGCGCCGTCCGCGGCCTCCGCGCCGGAGCCGCAGGAGCAGGGCGGCAAGATCTCGCTGACCAAGAGCGCCCCGTCGGTGTCGCTGACCAAGCGCGGCGCGTCCGGGCACATGCGCGTGAACCTTAACTGGACGGCGCGCGAGGGCGTCGCGAAGGGCCTGTTCGGCAAGCGCCGCCGCGGCGTCGACCTCGACCTCGACCTGTGCTGCCTGTGGGAGCTGCAGGACGGGCGCAAGGGCATCATCCACGCGCTCGGCGACATGGGCGCGCTCGACCGGCCGCCGTTCGTCCGGCTCGACAAGGACGACCGGACGGGCGCGGTCGAGGCGGGCGAGAACCTGCACATCAACCTCGACCGGGCGGCCGACTTCAAGCGCATCCTGGTGTTCGCCGAGATCTACGACGGCGCCGACGACTTCCGCGGCCTGGACGCGATCGCGACCCTGTACCCGGTGGGCTCCCCGCCGATCGAGATGCGCATGGACGACTGCGTGGACCGTTCCCGGGACGCGGTGCTCGCGCTCATCGAGAACGTGGGCGGCGAGCTGGTCGTCCACCGGGAGGGCCGGTTCGTCCCGCCGCCGCCCGGCCGTCCCCGCTGGGGGAAGATGTCGGTCGACCAGGCGTACGGCTGGAACCTGGAGTGGGTCGCCTCGCGCGGCAAGGGCTGACCGCCCGACCTGGTGTGTGCGGAGCGCGAAATGTCCGAACTCTCCGCGTTTGTACTACGTAAAGGCGGCGGCCGGCGGCGTCACCGTCCGGCCGTTGCCTTCTCCTTGACCGACTCGGCGAGCTTCTTGTCGCGGCCGACCCGGACGAGCGCGGCGGTCAGCCGGGCGAGGTCCTTGTCGGCGACCTTGCCCGCGAGTTCCTTCGGGTCGGTGGGCAGACCGACCCGGTCCGCGCCCTTCTTCACCTGGTCGTCGATGTAGGGGCGCAGCCACGGCCACACGGCCTGCGCCTCGCGGCAGAAGATGTCCACGCCGGTCGGCCCGATCCCGGGGAACTCGCGCAGCAGGCCGCCCGCCTTGCCCCGGTCGCGTTCCGCCTGGACGGCGAGATTGCGCAGGTCGCCCCGGTACTTGTCCTGGACGATCTCGGCGGTGTCGCCCAGCCGGGTCGCGGTGCTCTCGTCGTAGCGGACGTAGTGGCCGCGGCCCAGCGCGTCCACGCGGTCCTGCCAGGTCAGCCCGGCCATGCCGCGCGGCGTCCCGCCCCCGGCCGCGAACAGTTCGCGGGCCGCCGCCAGCGCGATCCCGGCCGAGATCCGGGCGCTGAGCAGGTTGGCGAGGACGAGGAGCTTGAACAGTGCGGCGGGCGTGTCCTTCAGTTCGAATCTGGCCTCCGCGGAGAACGTCTCCCCGGACTCGCGCAGCAGCTTCTTCACGACGGCGTCCATGGATCCACCTCCCGTTCGCAGCGGCCCTACCCGGACTCGGGGCGATGACGCATGCCGCGCGGGGGAGATGCTTACGGGGGACATGCTTTACGGGGCGGGGTCAAATGAGGCTGAGTTGGCCTTCCCCGGCGAGGGGGTCCCGGTGCTTCTTCAGGTGCCGCCAGCGCGGCAGATCGTCCAGGTACGACCACGAGAGCCGGTGCTGCGGCGTCGGCCCGGACTCCTCCAGCGTCCGCTGGTGGACGGGCGAGGGGTACCCGGCGCCGTCGGCGAACCCGTACCCGGGGTACGCCCCGTCCAGATCGGCCATCAGCCGGTCGCGGTGGACTTTCGCCAGGACGGACGCCGCCGCGACCGTCACCGACCGCAGGTCGGCCTTGATCTCGCAGCGGACCCGCCACGGCGGCCGCAGGAAGTCCTGCTTGCCGTCCAGGATCACCACGTCGGGCGGGACGGGCAGGGCCTCGAGCGCGCGGACGGCGGCGCGCCGCAGCGCCTCGGTCATCCCGACCTCGTCGATCTCCTCCGGGGCGGACGCGCCGACGGCGTGCCCGGTGAGCCAGCCGGGCAGGACCTCGGCGAACGACTCCCGGTGGGCGCGGGTGAGCAGCTTGGAGTCGGTGAGCGCGACCGTGCGGTCGCCGCGGCCGCGCAGGACGGGCGGGGCGCTCAGGTCCGTCATCGCCGCGCACACGACGACCGGCCCGGCCCACGCGCCGCGTCCGACCTCGTCCACCCCGGCGATCCGGACCGGGCGCCCGTCCGCGCCGAGTGCCGCGACCAGTTCGTTCTCGATCTCGTACCCGGCGGCGCGCGGGACGCCCGCGGGCCCGGCGGTCGCGGCGGCGGAGCCGGCGTCGTCCAGGCCCGGCAGGGCACCGGTCGGGTCGGTCACGGAGGTCCCCCTGGGTGATGCGCGGAATCGGTGGCCGGGGGTCGGCGCGCGCGCACGTCCCGGCGTCCAGATCTTAGGGCGCGAACCGGTCCGCCCGTGCCGGGACGCGTCGGGGAGACGAATGACCTGGTCCGGTCGGCCGGGCACGCTCCATTCGGTTGCCGTGAGGTGATGCAAGTGTCTTTGTAAGAGACGACGAACCGAGCCGGGGGAGTCCCGTTCGGCGCGCCACTGCGCTTTACTCGCTTTTGATGGATTCGTTCGGCAGGTCCCGCTCCCGCCCGGCGACCGGCGCCGGGGCACGGGATCTCTTCGAGCGCCTGCGCTGGCGCTACTTCCAATTCCCGCCCGGGCTGCGCTTCCTGGGCGGGCTGCTTCTGGTCGCCCTCGTGCTGTCGGCCATGGTGGTGCTGGACGGGCCGGTGCTGGGGACGGCCGCGTTCGCGGTGATCCTGCTCGTCGTGGTGCACCTGACCTTGCGTTCGCCCACGGGAATGGCGGTCGTCGCAGTGGTGGCGTCCTGGCTCGCGTTGTCGATTCCCTTGGGAAGCCTGTACTCGGACGACGGTCGTCCCCCCTATCTGGCATCCGAACTGCTGCTGGGGGCGCTCGCGGTTCCGGTCGCCGTGGTCGCGTTCCGGCTGCGCGGGTACGCGCCGTGGCGGACGACCGTGCTCGCGCTGGGCGCCGCCGGGGTGATCACGGCCGCGGTGGCGCAGCCGCTGCCGCAGGCGAGCGTGGCGCCGGGCTGGGCCGCCGCGCTGGCCGTGCTCGCGTACCGCTGGGACCAGGCCCGCCGCAGTGCGCCCGCGGAGGAGTACGAGACCGGGTGGGTGCAGGAGCAGGCCGGGGCGAAGCCCCCG
>NZ_MKJY01000431.1 GCF_001942465.1 Actinomadura sp. CNU-125 | reverse complement strand
GAACTCGTCCGCGAGGTCGACGCCGCCGACCGCGTCACCGTCGTGCACAACGACCTCGGCACCACCGACTCCGGCCTGCCGGTCGAGTGGCCCGGCACCGCCGACCTCGCCCGCGAGCAGACCGGACACTACGGGTTCCGGTTCGAGATCACCCGCCGCGAGAAGGGCGGCCTGTACCAGCAGCTCCGCAACGAACGGCTTATGTTCCCGTCGAGCGAGGCACGCTGGTGCACCTCGGACCAGAAGACGTCGCAGGGCCGGAAGGTCGTCACTCGGCTCGTCACCGAGCTGGGCCTCAACCGCCCGGCGGAGGTCCTGTACTGCCTGGGCCTGCGTGCCCAGGAGTCCCCGGGGCGGGCCCGCAAGCCGGTCCTGGAGATCGACAAGGCGGGCACGTCCGGGCGCCGCACGATCCGCCGCTGGTTGCCGATCCACGACTGGTCTGAGACCGAGGTGTGGGACCGGATCACCGCGAGTGGGGTGCGATACCACCCGGCCTACGACGAGGGCATGACGCGGCTGTCGTGCTCGCTGTGCGTCCTGGCGAGCCGGGACGACCTGGTGCGCGCTGCCCGGCTCCGCCCCGACCTCGCGGCGGAGTACGCGGCGCTTGAGGTCGAGCTGGGCCACCGGTTCCGCGCGGACATGTCCATGGCGGACATCATCGCCGCGGCGCAGGCGGTGACCGCGTGACCGCCACCGACCGGGCGCCCGCCGGCACGTGCGACCCCGAGGAAGGCGCCCTCACCCCCGCGCAGGTTCGGGCGGCGATGCAGGTCGCGGCCCGCTACACCGAGGCGTACGCGTACCACCTCGCCGAGGAGCAATCCGCAGACGCGGTCGCTGTCCCGACGGTGGACGACATGGTCGCCGCCCGGCTCCGCGACCTCACCGCCACCCCCGAAACCCACGCCGGGTTCCTCTCCTACCTCGACCAGCTCGAGCAGACCCACGGCCACGAACCCGCGATGGCCGCCTACATCAGCACCACCCGCGCCCGCCTTGGCGCCGATTCGTCCCCGTCTCATCTGGAGGTGGCGTGATGGTTCTCCTCGCCAGACCCCGTGACCGTGCCCGGCATGCAGCTCCGACGCCGTTCCTGCAGAAGATCGGTCTGCGTCGACGCCCCGCGGCCCAGCCGGAGTCGCTGCGGTTCCACCAGCCGGCGCTGCACGCCCCGACCGTCCCGTCCGGCCCGGCGCACGCCCGCGCCGTGATCGCGCGGCTCACCGGGGGCCGGGGCCTGGTCCCGCTCGACTGGCGGTACGAGGACGGAGCCGCGTCCGCTCAGGTCGACCCGGGCCTGCTGTCCGACGCGGCACGCGAGGTCCTCGCCGCCTACGCCACCGCGTTGAGCGCTGTGACGTTGACCGAGCCCACCGAGGGGCGGGTCTGGCTCCGCGCATCGCGGAGCGTCGAGGGCGTGGTCGTGACGGTCCGGGCAGACGTCACTCCGCCCCCGCTGGACGCCAGTGCTCCTGCGGTCCTGGACTCGGCACCGAGTCCGACGGTCGGGCAGGCGCAGATGCCGATCGAGCGGCTCGCGCACTGCGCCCTCGACGACACGCAGATCTTCGACGCGATCACCGACGACACCCCCGCCCCGGCCGAGCTCGCCGCCGACGCGGCCGATGCCCCGGACGAGCCTGAGCCCAACCCCCACTCCGGCGACCAGGACACCGCAAGCGACGCCGTCGACGACACCTCCTCGACCCCGCTTCCCCAGGGGACCGAGGACACCGAGGAGGAGGACACCCCCACCGATGGATGAGTCGATCGCCCGCGCCCTGCGGGAGCCGTTCGAAGACCACCTGGTCGGAAAGCTCCCGAAGCTGACATGCCCGGAATGCCGCAAGTCCGACATCAAGCACTGCAACCGGCATCCCAAAGAGACGTGCGACGTCTGCGGCAACTGGATCAGCGCCGCCCACACCCACCTTGACTACGTCGGCCACGCCGACATCACTGACCGGTTCCTGTCCGTCGACCCGGACTGGAACTGGGAACCGGTGACTCGCGACGTCGACCCGGACCTCCTGCGCGCCGCGATCGAGACCGGCAATGAGGAGATCGTCAGGCTGGTCCTCGACTCCGCGCCGCCTAAGGCCGACGGCAACGGCGGCTTGTGGATGCGAGTCACGATCGGCGGCGTCACCCGCCTCGGCTACGGCGACGCCCCCGGCAAACGCGGCGGCGACGCGGTCAAGGTCGCGATCGGTGACGGGCTCCGCAACGCCGGCATGCGGTTCGGCGCTGGCCTGGACATGTGGCGTAAGGGCGACGACGGCGCGGACACATCACCGAAGCCGCCGGAGAAGCAGCGCACGCTCCCGCAGTGGCTCGACGGGATGAGGAAGCGGATCCAGTCGGTCGAGTCGACCCAGGAACTCCAGTCCCTCGCGAGCGAGATCGAGGCGCGGGTGCGGGGCGGCGGCTGCGAGCAGGAGCACTACGACGAACTGTGGATGCTGGGCGAGGCCCGGTACGCCGAGCTGCAGCAGCGAGAGGCGGAGCAGCCCCCGCCTCCCCCCGACGCTGAGCCCGACGCGGTGCCTGGCACCGAGCAGGAGTGGAAGGCGAACGCTTTCCAGGCGCGGCTGGAACAGGCCGAGACCCTTGAGGCGCTCGTCGCGCTGAAGGAAGAAGTGAAGGCGGCGTTCAAGACGGGCGGCCTCAACCCGGACCAGAGCAACAAGCTACTTCGCGGGATCAACACCAAGCAGCACGCGGTCGGGACGGCGCCCCAATGAGCGGGTTCGTGTTCCTTGAGCCGGACGCCCATCTCACCCCTGCGGAGGTGGAGCG
>NZ_MKJY01000430.1 GCF_001942465.1 Actinomadura sp. CNU-125 | reverse complement strand
CCGTGCGGCCGGGAGCCTGCTGGACCGGGTCTGCTGCTGGCCCCGGCGCATCTGGCGCCGGGCGGGACGCTGCTGGTGGTGCAGTCGGCGCTGAGCGGCGTGGCGGCCACGCTCGTCGCGCTGCGGGCACGCGGGGACGCGGCCGGTGGTGGCGGCGCGGCGGGCCGAGCCGTTCGGGCCGTGATGCGGCGCCGCGCCGCCCGCCTGGAGGAACGCGGCGCGGTGCGGTGCGGGCAGCGGGACGAGGAGCTGGTGGTGGTCCGCGCCGACCGGGCCGGAACACGCGGCGGGCACGACGACGGGCATGACGGCGGGTACGGCCGGGCCGCGCGGCGGCGGGCGGCGTGACCGCCGGCGGGCGGCCCGCCCCGCGCCGGGTGCGGCTGGTCCCGGGCGGCCCGGTACTGGTGGAGGGCCCCGTCGAGGTGGAACTGGAGGACGGCCGCGTGGTGGTGTCGGACCGTTTCACGGTGGCGCTGTGCGCCTGCCGCCGCAGCCGCGCGTACCCGTTCTGCGACACCAGCCACCGCCGCCGCGCCCGTCCCGCACGGCCGTCCCCGGACGCGCGGGCGATCCCGGTGAAGGCGGCGACTGACCGCCCGCGACCCGACCCGGACGGGCGTGAGGCGGGCGGGGTCAGCCGCCGAGGCTGTCGAGGGCCACGTCGAGACGCTGCGCGAGCTGCTCGATCTGCTCCTCGTTGGCGCCGGTGTCCAGCTCCGCGATCACCGCGTCGCGGGTGGTGATGACCATCGCGTCGCCCGGTTCGCCGGTCCGGGTGGGCGCCGACGGGACCACCGCCGCCCGCCCCGCCACGACGACGAGCGCGGCGTCGCGGTCGGTGGAGGCCAGCAGGTCGTGCAGGTGCGCGGAAGTGATCGTCGCCATGGGTGCCCTCCTCGGGTGACTTCGGCCTCGGTGCTGCGCGTCCCGGCGCCCGCGGCGCCGGGTCAGGGCCGCCGGCCCACGCCGGTGACGAACTCGCGGGCCCGCATCGGCCCGCCCGTCCCGGGCGCCAGCGGCGGGGTGTCGCGGCCCGCGCCGGTGCGCAGGCCCTCCAGGAACTCCAGCAGCGCCTCGCGGGACGAGTACCGCGGCGACCAGCCCAGTTCCGTGCGGGCCCGCGCGGTGTCCATGATCGGCAACTCCATCGCCAGGTCGAACAGCCCCGGCGACGCGGGCACCAGGTGCATGCCCCACGCCGCCGCGAGCGCCGCCCGCACCCCCGCGCGGCACCCGCACGACGCGGGCGCCAGCAGGTCGGCGAGCTCGGCGGCGTCGATGACCGGATCGGCGGCGATGTTGAACGGGCCGTGGACGTCGCGCACCGCGGCCAGCCGGAACGCCTCCCCGGCGTCGGCCGAATGCAGCACCTGCAGCCGCAGCCCGGGCATGTCCGGCACCACCGGGATCCGGTCCGCGCGGGCGAGGCGGCCCGGCAGCAGCGGCCCGGCGAACAGCCGCCGCTGCTCGGCCGCGGTCTGCCGCTCGAACACGAACCCGGGGCGGATCCGCACCACCCGCCGGTCCGGACGCCCCGCCTGGAACGCGTCCAGCAGCCGCTCCACATAAGCCTTCTCGCGGCTGTAGGCGGCACCGGGCCAGCCGTGCGTGGGCCACGACTCGTCCACGGCCCGGTCCTTGGGGCCCGGCGAATAGGCCCCCACCGACGACGAGTACACCAGCGCGGGCACGCCCGCCTCGGCGACCGCGTCGAACACCCGGGCGCTGCCGACCGCGTTGGCGTCCCACGTCACCGCCGGGCGGTGCGTGGGCTGGAACAGCCAGGCCAGATGGATCACCACGTCGGCGCCGCGCATCGGCGCGACCAGGTCGCTGTCGGTGACGTCCGCCTCGACCCACTCGGTCTTGCCGGTGTCCCCGGCGCCGGTGCCGGGCATGCGGCGCGCCAGCGCGGTGATCCCGGTGACGTCCGGATCGGCGGCGAGCGCCCGGACGGTGCTGGTGCCGATGTTCCCGGTGGCGCCGATCACGACGACGCGCATGCTCGTTCCCCTCCTTGGGTCGTCCCCGCAGGTGGACGCCCCATTCCCGCCTCGCCCGGAACTATGCGCCGGACGGGCGGACGCGCCGGGCCACCGGGACGGGCGGGCCACCGGGACGGGCGGCGCGGTTGGGTCAGGCGGGGCGGCAGCGGGCGCACGGGCGGTAACCCGGCGGCGTGCGCGGCGGCCAGGTTCGCGAACCCCCGCCGTGCTCCGCCGCGATACGGCGCGCGTCGCCGCACGTGGGGTAGCACACGACACCGGTGGTGCCGGACCCCACGAGCCGCACCCCGTGCCGCGCGAGATCGGCGACGGCGTCCACGTCGACGTCCTCGCCGCGCAGCAGCCGCAGCTTGGCGTCCGCACCGAACACGTACTCCCCGGCGACCCGTCGGAGCGGGTCACGCGATGGCAGGGGATCAGCAGCGGGACGGGGTTGCGGCCCAGCGCCGACCCGACCGCCCGCACCGCGCGCGGCCGTCCCGCTCCCGCGCCACCCACGCGTACGGGCGGGTCTGGCCGTGCGGGACGTCGGCGGCGGCGCGCAGCACCGCGGCCTCGAACTCGCTGAGGCCGCGCAGATCGAGGGCGACCCCGCCCGCGCGCCCGGAGCGCAGCGCCGGGACCAGCCCGGCGGGCGGACGGTCGGCGGGCAGCAGCGGCCGGCCGAACCGTTCCCGGAACGCGGCGGCGAACACGCCGTCGTCCAGTCCCGCGCGCAGGAACGCCACCCCGTGGTCGGTGAAGGCGACGTGCAGGTCCGGCAGGGGGCCGGGGACGCGGACGCGGCGGGCGCGATGCGGTCCAGGAGCCCGGCGGGCGCG
>NZ_MKJY01000429.1 GCF_001942465.1 Actinomadura sp. CNU-125 | reverse complement strand
CCGCCGCGCCCGTCGCTGCTCGTCGCGCACGCGCTGGCGGTCGCCGCGGTTCGCCGCCGTCTGGTTCCTGGGGCGCGACTCCGGCACGGAACCCGCGGCCGCCGCGCCCGCCGCGCCGTCCACGACCGTCCCGGCGACCGGCGCGTCCCCGTCACCGGTCGGCGAGATCGAGTTCTCCGTCAGGGGCGACGGGGAGGTCGAGTCGCTGACCTACACGGTGAACGGCGAGTCGACGACGGTGGAGAACGTCGAACTGCCGTGGCGGGCGTCGGTGCCCGTCCCCGTCACCGTCCCGCGAACCGTCTACGAGCTGGAAGTGAACAACGGCGGAAGCGGCACGCTCCACCTCCAAGCCGGCGTGGAGGGGTACCCCGGCGCGGCGGGAACGGTGGGCGGCGTCGGGACGGCCCGCGTCGGCGGCTCCCTCTGAAACCGAGACTTGGAGGACGAACGATGACGCTGACCTCGTCCACTCGAAAGGTCGACATTCTGCCCGCGGGCGGCGGCAGCCTCGCCTACGGGCTCCCGCCCGCGGCCCCCGGGACGCTGTTCGTCCAGGGCCCGAAGGGCGGCATGCGGGTCGCCCCGGACGCCGGATTCACGGTGATCTTCGGACGGTGCGAGCCGGAGGTCCACGTCTGCGTCGGCGCGAACGACCAGCACGTCAGCCGCAAACACGGCCTCATCCGCCACGACGGCACGCGCTGGATGCTCTACAACACCGGCAAGCGCGCGATCCGCTTCCCCGACCGCCTCGTGCTCGGCGGCCACGAAGCCGAACTCCCGACGTCCTACACACCCCTGTTCATCATCGGCCCGAACCAGGAGCACCTCCTCGAAACGCGCATCGCCACCCAGCCCTCCCGCGACCCGGACGACCAGCACGAACTCGGCACCGTCGACCCGGACGGCGTGGCACCGGAAGACACCCGCGCCCAGCTCGAAGGCCGCGCGCTGAAGGACGACGTCGAACGTCTCGTCCTCACCTGCCTGGCCCGCCGCTACCTCGCGCAGATCCCGAACCCGCAGCCGCTCACGTGGGCGCAGGTCACCGAGGAGCTGAACCGCGTCCGTCCGGACGAGGGGTGGAACGACAAGCGCGCCGCGCGCGTCGTCGAGAAGGTGCGCAAGCGGCTCAGCCCGATCTACCCGGGCCTCCGCGAGGAGGAGATCCCGTCGCCGATCGGCAACGCGCTCAACCACAACCTGATCACCGTGCTGCTCACCAACGCCACGCTCGTCCAGTCGGACCTCATCCTCCTGGAACCCAACACTGCCTGACCCAACCCGGGACCGGTCCCGCCCCCGAACTGCCACGCTCCCTCGCGTCAACGCAATCGAACACGTCGGGCAGCCATGAGAATCGTCAGAACGCTCCTCCTGATCACACTCCTCCCGCTCCTCCTCACCGCCTGCGGCGGGGCGTCCCTGCCCGAGGCCGCGGACGGCGACGACCTCACCGCGTGCACCGACGCGGACTGCACCGTCCGGATCACCACCGGGGACGAGATCCCCCTCGACGACCGGTTCGGCATGACCCCGATCAAGGTCACCGTCGAGGAAGACACCGTGACCTTCGAGTCGACGGACGGGGACAGCGGTTCCTTCTCCACCACCGGAACCGTCGACGTGCGGAACCAACTCCAGAACGTCTCGATCGAAGCCCTAGGGATCAAGGACGGCGAAGCCGTCGTCAAGGTCTCGCCCGCGTAGGCCCATGCGCAGATCAGACAAGATCGCGTTCGCCGTCCTCGGCATCGGCGTGTGCGCCGTCCTCGGCGGAATCACGCTGATCGGACGGTTCACCGCCCCGCCGGACACCCTCGCGGACCTGTGCCCCGCCGACGTCACCGGCACCCCCGGACCCCTCGACCTCGAAGCGGACCCGGCCCCCTACGAGGGCCCGGGCCCGCACCCCGTCCTCCTGGAGCCCAACCCGACGGGCGTGCCCGCCGCGTGGCGATCGGGCGACGAGTCGTCGATCCAACTCGTCGCCTGCACCTATTCGCGGTCGACCGACCAATACGTGCGAACCTGCGAGTACACGGGCGGCAACGAACGCCGGTTGATGCGAACGGAGTACACCGTCCGCGTGTTCGAGGCGAGGACGTCCGAGGCGGTCGGGCAGTTCCGCGTCGGCGACACCGGCGAGTGCCCGTACAGCATCCTGGAGCGGTACGCCCCCGGCTACGAGCCGTCCGTCCCCGGCACCGTCGGCTCGTCCGCCGACTACGAGGCCCTCACCGAAGCCCTACGCCCGTACGTAGAGCAACCGGCCGTCCCGCACTAACCTCGGGCCTTCACCGGACGGCGGGTCGAGAGCCCCCTCCGCACCAGCCTGTGCACCATCCGGCCTCCTTAGATCATGCCTCCGGCGGCGTTGATGGTCTGGCCGGTGATCCAGCGGGCGGCGTCGGAGGCCAGGAACGCGACGACGTCGGCGATGTCGGCCGGTTCGCCCAGGCGGCCCAGCGGTGTGCGGGCCTTGGCGTCGTCGACGACGTGCGGGGGCACGGTGGCCATGACGTCGGTACGGGTCAGGCCGGGCAGGACGCTGTTGACCGTGACGGACCTGGAGCCCACCTCCTATGCGGTGCGATGCTCTGGCTCCGCAGCCCTGCACCAGGTGGGTCGCTCCGCGACCCGACCGACCGAGGGAAAACGCACCTCCTACAAAGAGACCGACGCTGCGCTCACGGAGTGGAAGAAAACCGAGGATCTGGCGTTCCTGTCGGAGGTGTCGAGCGTGCCGCTCCAGCAGGCACTGCGACACCAGCACACCGCGTTCACCAACTTTTTTGCGGGACGCGCGAAGTATCCGAGGTTCAAGAGCCGCACCGGCCGCCAGTCCGCGCACTACACCCGCTCGGCGTTCCGCATGCGC
>NZ_MKJY01000428.1 GCF_001942465.1 Actinomadura sp. CNU-125 | reverse complement strand
CGTAGCCGTCGTTGTTGGAGTCGGCGAACCCGCGCACCGACACCTCGTAGAACACCGCCGTCTTGAACCAGTGCGGGACGCGGGGCGCGTCCTCGGCGAACGTGTCGGGGACGGGCCCGGCCGCCGGGCCGCCGACCGGGCCGCCCGCGGGGGCGGGCTCGTCCCGGCGCACCCGGTCCGCCGGCCCTGGAGCCCCGTCCCGGCCGGACGCGCCGCCGCTGCTGATCTGTGGCCGAACGTGCATGACCCACCCCGCTGTGTTGGAGATACCTAGATCAGCAATGCCCGCGCGCCGCGCGGCCGACGTTCCGGGACGGCAACCATCCGTAAAAATCTGCGTACGCACCGTGACCGTCCCGCGCGTTTCGGCCCGCATCCGCCCGCGCGCCCGGACGCCGCCGCGTCCCCGGCCGGTAGATCCGCCGCGCGGCCGATCTACGTGCCGTCCGCGCGGTCCGGCGCCGGAGGCGCCGCCGGTCGGCCCCGGGGTCCGGGGGCGGAAAAAGGCGGCAAAAAGGCGGTGCCGAACGGCCGCGTCACTGGCGCGGACGCTCCCGAATGCTTGCTCCGCGACGGTTGTGTCATGTCCGGGTTTTTAGGTTCGTCGCTTTTTCTGGCGGATGCCGGGGGTAGGTCATTTCCAAGCTCAGCACATGCCGCGCGGCTAGCTGACGACAGTTCGGGCGGAAAAGAATGTTTCGTCCAAAGCGATCGGAGGGACAGTGGAGCGCTGGGAGAAGTCGCCATCGGTCGTACCGACGCGCGATGACGTCGTACCGACGCGCGACGACCTCGTGACCCGGCTGCGCGCCCGCTTCGCCGGAATTTCGGCGGAGAGCGTGCGCCGGTGCGTGGACGACCTGTGGTCGTGCTGCACCCATATCGGGGTGCGGCCCGAGGAACGGACCATCGAACGCCTCGCCGCGTCCCGGCTCACGGGCGTCGAGCGGGGCGCGCGCCCGCCGCACCCGGACGGGGAGCGGCCGGGCGGATCGCCCGTGTCCGCGGTTCCCGGGAAACGGCCGCCGGGCGTGGCCGCCGCGCCGCCGCTGCCCGCCTCGCACGCGCACCGACCTGACCGCTCCGCCGAGGACGGCCCGCGCGGCCGCGCGAATCGGGATGTGACATGAAGGACACGATCGTGCCGGGCCTGCGCATCGAGACCCGGCGAGGCTTCACCGTGCTGAGCCTTCCCGCGCAGATCAGCTGGCAGAACTACGCGGGGATCCGGGAGGGCGTCAGCCGCGCCCTGTCCGAGGTCGCCGCGGACGCCGCGACCGGCGAACGCGCGCGGGCGTCGTCGTCGACTTCGGCGACGCCGTGCTGCTCGACGCCGCCGGGCTGGTCCTGCTGGCCCGCGCCGAGACCCGCGCCCGGCTGCTCGGCTGCGAGCTGCGGGCGGTGGTCCCGGACGCGTCCGCACCGGTGCAGCGCGAGCTGGACGTCACCGGGCTGGGACGTCTCGTCCCGGTCTTCCCCGACGTCGCGTCGGCCACCGCCGCACCGCCGCCGGGCCGCCGCCGCACCGGACCGGCCGACACCGCGGACGTGCTGGACGCCATCCGCGCCCTGCACCCGGGGGACGCCGCCCTGACCCCGGCGCCGTCCGCGCCGTCCGAACTGACGATCACCACGGCCGCCGCGGCGGACGGCGACCACACGGTCGTCCACCTGTCCGGGGTGCTCGACCAGCTGACCGTCCCGCGACTGGGGGAGACCCTGACCACGCTGGTCGAGGGGAACATGCGGCACCTCATGGTGCGGATGAGCGCCCGGCTCGGGCTGCGCTGCGACCCGCTGCCGATCCTGCTCGGCATCCGCTGGCGGGTCGCCGCCGAGGGCGGCTGCCTGTCGCTGCTGGAACAGCCGGCCAAGCTCCGCGAGATCATCGACCGCGAGGGGCTGGGCTCGGTGTTCACCGCCTGCCGCACCGCCGAACCGGCGGTCTAGCCGACCGCGCCCCGCGGCCTGGAAGCTCAGCTTCCACCGGCCCGCGGCGTGTCGCCGTCGCCGTCGGCGTTCTCCGTCCCGGTGGACGGCACGGCCGTGCGGCCGCCGTCCCGCTGGACCGTCAGGACGTGCGCGGGCTTCGTCCGGGGGTCGAGGTGGACGTAGTTGGTCTTGTGCCAGGTGTAGGCGGTGCCGTCGAGTTCGTCGAGGACGGTGAAGGGGTGTGCGGGGTCGTCGGGGAGTCCGAGTGCGGGCAGGTCGAGGTGGACGGTGGCTTCGCGTGCGTGGTGGGGGTTGAGGTTGACGACGGCCAGGACGGTGTCGTTGAGGCGCCGTTTGGAGAAGACGAGGAGTTCGGGCTGGTCGACGTGGTGGAAGTGCAGGTTGCGCAGCCATTGGAGGGCGGGGTGGGCGTTGCGCAGCGTGTTCAGCTGCGTGATCAGCGGTGCGATCGTGGTGCCCGCCGTCGCGGCGGCGTCCCAGTCGCGGGGCCGGAACTGGTACTTCTCCGAATCGCGGTATTCCTCGCTGCCGGGCCGCACAGGGGTGTTCTCGCAGAGTTCGTACCCGGAGTAGATGCCCCAGGTGGGGGAGAGGAGCGCGGCCAGGATCGCGCGGATCTCGAACGCGGCCCGTCCACCGTGTTGCAGGTACTCGTTGAGGATGTCGGGTGTGTTGGTGAAGCAGTTCGGCCGCACGTAGGGCGCGGTGGGCCCCGCGAGTTCGCTGAAGTAGTCGCGGAGTTCGTCGGCGGAGTTGCGCCAGGTGAAGTACGTGTAGGACTGGTGGAAGCCGATCTTGCCCAGGGTGTGCATCATCGCGGGGCGGGTGAACGCTTCGGCCAGGAACAGCACGTCGGGGTCTGTGGTGGCGATGTCGGCCAGGAGGCGTTCCCAGAACGGGACGGGCTTGGTGTGGGGGTTGTCGACCCGGAAGATCCG
>NZ_MKJY01000427.1 GCF_001942465.1 Actinomadura sp. CNU-125 | reverse complement strand
GGGGCGCCGGGGTCGCCGTAGGCGGCGGCGAGGTCGGGCACCAGCACCCGCCACGACACACCGTCGACCACGAGGTGGTGCGCGACGAGCAGCAGCCACGTCCGGGGGCGTGCGGTCCGGCGTCGAGCCGGACGGCGCGCAGCATCACGCCCGCCTCGGGGTCGAGCCCGCGGGCGGCCCGCGCGGCCCACGCGTTCGGCGATGTCGCTCCACCGGACGGGGCCGGGTGCGGCGACGTCGACGCGGGGCACGCGGACGGCGGTGCCGGGGGGCGGCGGCGGGATCGTCAGGGCCGGGTCGCCGCCGGGGGTGGCGGCGGAGGCGGGCGCGCAGGACGTCGTGGTGTTCAGGACGGCGTGGACGGCGGCTTCCAGCCGGTCGTGGTCGGCGCCCGCCGGGAGGGTCACGAGCATCGCCTGGCTGAACCGTCCGGCGAGGTCGCAGCGCTCGGCCATGTCGAGCATCGCGGGGGTGAGGGGGACGTCCCCGTACGGGCCGTCGTCCGGGTCGGGGGCGTCGGTCGGCGGCGGCGCGGTCCGGCGCGCTCGCGAGGGCGGCGGGGGTGCGGTGCTCGAACACCTGCCGGGCGGACAGCGCGAGGCCCGCGCGGCGGGCCCGCGCCACCACCAGCATCGAGGTGATGGAGTCGCCGCCCAGCGCGAAGAAGGAGTCCTCGGCGCCGACCGCGGCCAGGCCGAGGACGTCGGCGAACAGGCCGCACAGCGTCTCCTCGGCGGGGGTCGCGGGCCGCGCCCGGCGGCCGCAGCGACGGCGGCGGGGGCGGGCAGCGCCGCCCGGTCCACCTTGCCGTTGGCGGTCACCGGGATCGCGTCGACCGGGACGATGTCGGCGGGGCACCATGTACTCCGGCAGCCGCGCCGCCGCGACGCGCGGAGCGCGGCGGGGTCGGCGGCGGCGCCCGGCGCGGCGACGACGTCGCCGACGAGCCGTCGGGCGCCGGGCCGGTCCTCGCGGAGGACGACCGCGGCGCGGGCGACGTCGTCGTGGCCGCCGAGCACGGCCTCCACCTCGGCGGGTTCGATCCGGAACCCGCGGATCTTCACCTGGCCGTCGGCGCGGCCCGCGAAGCGCAGCACGCCGTTCGCGCCCCAGCTCGCGAGGTCCCCGGTGCGGTAGACGCGTTCGCCGGGCCCGGCGAACGGGCAGGCGACGAACCGTTCGGCGGTGAGCGCGGGACGTCCCGCGTAGCCGCGCGCCACTCCGGCGCCCGCGATGTACAGCTCGCCGACGACGCCGGGAGGAACCGGGCGTAAGAACGCGTCGAGGACGTAGGCGCGGGTGTTGTCCATCGGGAATCCGAGGGGCACCGCGGCCGGGACGCCCTCGCCGGCGGTGTAGGCGACCTGCGCGGTGAACGCGGTCGTCTCGGTGGGGCCGTAGGTCGTCCGCACGACCAGTCCGGGGCAGGTGCGCAGGAGGGTCCGGACGGCCGTGGCCGACACGACGTCGCCGCCGGTCGACACCTCGCGGACGCCCGCGAACATCCACGGCGCCTCGTCGGCGAGCGCGGCGAACAGCCCGGCGGTGGCGTGCACGTTCGTGACGCGGTGCGCGGCGATGAGGCGGGCGCGTTCGGCGGCGTCCACCCGGCCGGGCGGTGCGACGACGAGGCGCCCGCCGTGCAGCAGCGGCGTCCAGATCTCGTAGGTGGACGCGTCGAACGCGTGGTTGGCCTGCACCAGGACCGACTCGACGACGTCGTCGCGCCACGCCTCGTCCAGGCAGAACGCCACCACGTTCGCGTGGGTGACGGCGACGCCCTTCGGCACGCCCGTCGACCCCGACGTGTACATCACGTACGCGAGGCTCCCCGCCGGGACGCGGACGTCGGGGCCGTCTTCGACCGGCTCGAACACGTCGTCCCCGGTGAGGACGGCGGTCACGCCCGCCTCCTCGATGATCGCGCGGCGGCGCTCGTCCGGGTGCGCGGGGTCCAGCGGCACGTACGCGGCGCCCGCCTTCAGCACCCCCAGCAGGACGGGCACCAGTTCGGCCGAGCGTTCCAGGACGACCCCGACGAGGTCGTGAGGGCGGACGCCCCGGCCGATCAGCGCGCGCGCCACCGCGTCGGCGCGGGCGCCCAGTTCCGCGTAGGTCCAGGTCACGTCCGTCCCGGACGCGTCCCGCCCGGCAACGGCGACCGCGCCGGGCGTCCGCGCGGCCTGCGCCGCGAACAGGTCCGGGACGGACCCGGCGGGGACGGGACGGGCCGTGTCGTTCCATCCGCGCAGGACCGTCTCGCGCTCCTCGGGGGTGAGGACGTCGACGTCGGCGACGCGGGCGAGGGGGTCGTCGGCCGTCTGCTCCAGCACCCGCACCAGGCGGTTCGTCAGCGCCCACGCGGCCCGCTCGTCGAACACGTCCGGCCGGTAGTCGATGCGCAGCTCCAGCTCGTCGTCGCCGGGGGTGACGACGAGGGTGAGGGGGTAGTGGGAGGCGTCCTCGCCGCCGCCCCCGCCGACCTCCAGCCCGTCGAGGCGCAGCGGCCCGTCCGGGTTCCGCGGGTAGTTCTGGTGGACGAGGAGGGTGTCGAACACCGCGCCGTCCCCGGCGGCGCGGCGGATCTCCGGCAGCCCGAGGTGCTGGTGGTCCAGCAGCGCGGACTGGGCGGCCTGGAGGCGGGTCAGCGTCCCGGCGAGGGTGTCGCCGGGGGCGGCGGCGACGCGGACCGGCACCGTGTTGATGAACAGCCCGACCATGCGCTCGACGCCCGGCAGCTCCATCGGCCGCCCGGACACGATCGCGCCGAACGCGACGTCGGAGCGTCCGGTGAGCTGCCCGACCAGCAGCCCCCACGCCGCCTGCGTCACCGTGTTCAGGGTGACGCCGAGCCCGCGGGCGACCCGGCGCAGCCGCGCCCCGAGGTCCCCGCCCGCCCGGTGCGCGACCCGTCCCGGCGGCGGCGGTTCCGCGCCGCCCGCGGCGGCG
>NZ_MKJY01000426.1 GCF_001942465.1 Actinomadura sp. CNU-125 | reverse complement strand
GGTGGGGCTGGTGCTGGTGGCGGTGGCGTTCGGGGTGTTCCGGTGGGCGATGGCGGAGGCGGACGCGCGGTTGCAGGAGCGGATCTCGGACGGGGCGCGGGCGACGGTGACGTCGCTGGCGGGGTTCGGGTCGGAGGTGGTGGCGGTGCTGGTGTACGCGGGGTGGGCGCTGGGGTCGCGGTGGGCGGGTGCCGGGGTGCTTTTGGGTGCGGCGGCGGTGCCGTATTTGGTGGTGGCGGTCGTGCTGGGGGTGTGCGGGCGGCGGCGCGGCGTACATCGGGAGTTGTAGGCGGGGCGGGCCCGGTACGCGAAAGGTGCAGTGCGGTTGAACGCTCGGGTCCGATTCGCTGGTGGGGGTCGGGGCCGGAGGATCGGTGGGTCGTCGTCGGTCGGTTCTCCGGGAGGGTGGGGTCATGGACGACCCGTTGATGTTGGCGCGGGTGCAGTTCGCGTTGACGGCCGGTTCGCATTTTCTGTTCGTGGCGTTGACGTTGGGTTTGGCGACGTTGGTGGCGTTGATGCAGACGGTCGCGACGTTGCGGGGTGATGCGGCGGGTTCGCGGATGGTGCGGTTCTGGGGGCAGCTGTATGTGATCAATTACGCGGTGGGGATCGTCACCGGGCTGGTGATGGAGCTGCAGTTGGGGTTGAACTGGGCGGGGATGTCGCGGGTGACCGGCGGGGTGTTCGGTGCGCCGCTGGCGTTGGAGACGATCGCGGCGTTTTTCGTCGAGTCGACGTTCCTGGGGTTGTGGATCTTCGGGTGGGATCGGTTGAACCGGTGGGTGCACCTGGGGGCGATCTGGGTGGTGACGGTGACGGCGTACGCGTCGGCGTACTTCGTGCTGGTGGCGAACGGGTGGATGCAGCGGCCGGTGGGGTTCGAGCTGGTCGGTGGTGAGGCGCGGTTGACGGACGTGGGGGCGTTGCTGACGAATCCGGCGGCGTTGCTGGCGTTCGGGCATGTGCTGTTCGGGGGGTTGTTGACGGCGGGTTTCTTCTTGGCGGGGGTGAGCGGCTGGCATCTGCTGCGGCGGACGGCGGAGGTGGAGTTCTTCCGGCGGTCGATGCGGGTGGGGTTGGTGACGGTGCTGGTGGCGTTGTATCCGGTGGTGATGTTCGGCGGGGCGCAGTTCGCGTATCTGCAGCCGACGAAGCTGGGCGGCGGGGACGCGGACGCGGCGGTGGCGGATTTCACGGCGCGGTTCGGGCCGGACGAGTACATGGCGCCGGGGCTGGCGGGGGCCGGTGAGGGGGTGATGGTGACGATGTGGTCGCTGATGCATCTGGTGGCGTTGGTGGCGCTGGTGAAGGTGTGGTTCGGGCGGTGGCTGGTGCGGGGTCGTGTGTTCCATGTGCTGATGGTGGTGTCGGTGCCGTTGCCGTATGCGGCGATGCTGGCGGGCTGGGTGTTCCGTGAGGTGGGGCGGCAGCCGTGGGCGGTGTACGGGGTGGTGAAGACCGAGGATGCGCTGTCGGATGTGGGGTCGGGGACGCTGACGGTGTCGTTCGTGGTGTTCACGGTGCTGTTCGCGGTTCTGGTGGCGGTGAACGTGTGGTTGCTGGCGCGGTTCGCGCGGCGTGGTCCGGGGGGTGCGTCGTTGGG
The DNA here is from genome assembly GCF_001942465.1 of Actinomadura sp. CNU-125. Taxonomy (GTDB): domain Bacteria; phylum Actinomycetota; class Actinomycetes; order Streptosporangiales; family Streptosporangiaceae; genus Spirillospora. The sequence continues at coordinate 1,355 of NZ_MKJY01000426.1, read as the reverse complement.
GGCCGCTCCCCCGGCGGAGCCGGCGGTGGTGATGACGCCGACGTTCTGAGCCGGGTTCGGGTCCGTTTCTGTTCCGTGTCGGCGTTCGGCGCCGTTCTGGTCTGGAGGTGTGGTGATGGAGTTTCTCGCGGTGGTGTTGCTGGCGGTTTTCGCCGGCGGGTATCTGGTGCTGGCGGGGGCGGACATCGGGGTGGGGATGCTGCTGCCGTGGCTGGGGCGGGGGCAGGATGAGCGGCGGCTGGAGATCGCGTCGTTCGCGCCGTTCTTCTTGGCGAACGAGGTGTGGTTGGTGGCGTCGGTGGGGCTGGTGGCGGGGGCGTTTCCGGGGTTGGAGCACGAGCTGGTGGAGGCGCTGTATCCGGTGGTGGCGGTGTTGCTGGTGGGGTGGGTGGTGCGTGACATGGGGTTGTGGTTGCGGGGCCGGGTGGACGCGGTGGTGTGGCGGGGCGGTTGTGATGCGGCGGTGACGGGCGGCAGTTGGGCGGTGGCGCTGGCGTGGGGGTCGTTGCTGGGGTCGCTGGTGTGGTCGGGTGCGGGCGGGGGGTTGAACGCGGGGAGCGTGCTGGGGTTGCCGTTGGCGGTGCTGTTCGCGTGGCATGGTGCGGGGTTCGCGCGGTGGCGGCTGCCGGTGGGTCTGGCGGGACGGGCGGCGCGGGTGCGGGGCCGGTATGCGGTGTCGGGTGCGGTGATGGCGGTGGTTCCGGTGGTGGCGGGTGTGCGGGTGCCGTGGTCGCGGGTGGCGGCGGACGAGACGTCGCTGGCGTTGACGGCGGTGGGGACGGTGGTGCTGCTTCCGGTGCTGGCGGCGGGTCAGGTGCTGGTGTGGTGGACGTTCCGGGGGCGGGTGGAGTCCGCGTCGTATCTGTGATGGGCGGGTTCGCGATGGGGATCGGGAGCGGGAGGCGGTTTCGGTGAAGGCGGTGGAGCGGCGGCTGCTGGGGCGTCTGCCGCGCCGGGTGCCGGTGGTGCTGGGCGTGCTGGCGGCGGGTCAGGGTGTGCTGCTGGTGGTGCAGGCGGAGCTGCTGGCGCGTGCGGGGTCTTTGTCGGCGGGTCCGCTGCCGTGGCCGGGCGGCGGCGGTGCGGGGGCGCGGGTGACGTTGCTGACGCGCGGGCTGGACGCGGTGGATCCGTTCTTCGTCGGGTATGTGCCGCAGTTGCTGGCGGCGTGCGTGGTGCCGGTGCTGGTGCTGGGTCGTCTGGCGGCGGCGGATTGGGCGTCGGCGCTGGTGGTGGCGGTGACGGTTCCGCTGGTGCCGTTGTTCGGGGCGCTGGTGGGGATGCGGGCGGCGGCGCTGACGGAGCGGCAGTGGGGGGCGTTGCGGCGGCTGGGGGGTCATTTCCGGGACGTGGTGGCG
>NZ_MKJY01000425.1 GCF_001942465.1 Actinomadura sp. CNU-125 | reverse complement strand
ACACCGCCCGCCAGCAGCCGCGTCTGCACCTTCGGCTTCTCACCCCGCTGCCACGCACGCCGATCGAACGCGTTGGCGATGCTCATCCGCTGGCGCGCTTCCGCTCGACGTCGTCCCGCTCGCTCACTCGAACTTCCTCGCTGGTCGAATCGGTCGGACGACGGGTCGGTTCCGGCCGTCCGGTGGTGTGCGGCGCCGCGTCAGGAGAAGGACCACAGGTGATCGCCCGTCATCGCGCAGGGGTAGACCGTGAGATCGGCCGCCGGACCACCGGCGCCGTTCACGCCCGCCACGTCCAGGCACAGCCCCCCGCTCGACTGGTTGCGGATCCAGAACCGGCCGGGCTTCTTCCGGTCGAGGTACCACATCTGGTTGTCGCCGCCGCCGGGGTTGCAGCGCCACTCGGTGACCTTCGCCGTCTTCGCTGGCGGTCCGTAACCCGGAAGGTCCATGCACAGGCCGTCCTTGGCGTTGCGGATGGTGAACAGATCCGCGCCGTCCGGGCCCGCGCCCTTCTGGTTGACCACCAGGTCCCAGCGCTGGTTGTCCTTCGCGGACCCGTCGCAGGCGAACTGCTCGACCGGCCCGTCCACCTTCCCCTTGCCGAACCCCGGGACGTCCGCGCACAGGCCCGTCATCACGTTGTGCAGCAGCACCTTCGTGGTGGTCGAGAAGTTCGGGCCGGTGGGGAACCGCGACCCGGTGGCCCTCTTCACCGTCTTGGGGCCGGACGTCGTCCGCTTCGGCACCGCGGCCGGCGCCCGTTCCGTGCCGCCGCGCGGCGACCGGGACGGCGACGGTGACGACGCGCTCGACGACGGGCTCGGCGACGGCGACACCGCCACCGGGTTCGCCGGCTGGTTCAGCGCCGCCCGCTTCTTGCGCTCGTCCTCCTCCCTCCCCTGCTGGTAGGAGATCAGCGCACCGACCCCGAACACCGTCGCCGCCACCACGACCAATGCGACACCGCCCGCCAGCAGCCGCGTCTGCACCTTCGGCTTCTCACCCCGCTGCCACGCACGCCGATCGAACGCGTTGGCCACGCTCATCCGCTGGCGCGCTTCCGCTCGACGTCGTCCCGCTCGCTCACTCGTACTTCCTCGATGTGTCGGATCGTTAGGACGGCCGGTTCGGGCCCGGCCGATCAAGGGTGGATGCCAGGGGGCTCAATCTGCCTTTCGGCCTGCTCGGCGTTACCGGCCCGCCCGGCGAAGGGATCGACCCCGAGGTTGGCCTGCGGCGGCCGCGCGGGCTGCGGCGCCGGCTTCACCGAGGGCTTCGGGCGCGGCAGCCGCACCCCCTGCGGCGTCCGGGGGGTCGACGGCGCGGAAGCCGCCGCACCCGACGCGGGCTCGGTCGATCCCCACCGTCCGGCACCCGCTCCGGCCTTCGACAACTCCACCAGCACCGCCGGCCCTCCCCCGGCCGGCCCGAACTCGGACAGGGAACCGTCCGGACGCACGACGACGAAGGGCCGCCCCAGCACGACGGCACCCGCCGCGAGGGTGGCCTCGTCCGCGGGGCCGCGTCCATTCCGGATGTCGGTGACCAGCCGGCCCCGCTCGTCGTCCGTCCACACACCGCCGTCGGCCGGTTCGGCGAAGTGCCTCTCCAGCAGCGGCCAGTACCGCCGTTCGGCCGGATCGCGGCGCGCGTCCTCCGACAGCTCGTTGCCCAGCCAGTCGCGGAAGTGCTCCACCCCCGCCGACGGTTCGCCCCCGCCGATCCGCTGGAAGTCGCCGGGCGCCGCGGCCCGCAGCGCGTGGACCAGGCTGCCGCGAGGCGGAGTCCGGACCAGCCCCAGCCCCATCCCCCCGAGCACCTCGCCCTGAGGAGCCGTGAGCGTTCCGGCGGGAGCCGCGGCCTTGCCGCCCTTGCCCCCCTTGCCCTTCTTCCCGGACGGTTTGGCCGGTTGTTCGCCCGAAGCGGCGGTCGCCGGTGCCTCGGCCGCCAGCGCTGGCGCGCCGACGCGCGGACGCGGCCGACGGCAGGGGCCGCAGCGGGATGTCCTCCGCCGAGACACCGATCGGGGAGACCTCCCCTTCGGACGGCTCCGAAGGAGGACGCAACACCGGCGGCCTGACCCCCAGCGCCGCAGCAGCCACCACGGACGGCGCCGCGACCGGCGCCGTGGACGGCGACACCACCGGCGCCGTGGACGGCGGCGCGGCGGACGCGGGGTCCGTCGCCGTGACGGGCTCGGTCGCCGCCCACTTCCCGGTGAACGGCCCCGCTCCGGGAAGCTCCACCAGCACGACCGGCCGTCCGGACGCCGGCCCGAACACGACCGACGTCCCGTCCGGACGCACCACCGTGATGCGCAACCCCAGGACGGGCCCGCCCACGGCGAGCGTCACGTTCTCCCCGCCCATTCCCAGCGGAGACCCGACCATCTCGATCGCCATGGCCCGGTCGCCGTCCGACCACGTACCGCCGAGCCGCTCCTCGATCGTCGGCCAGAAGCGCCGCTCGGACGGCGGCCGTTCCAGGTCGTTCGTCAGCTCGTTGGCCATGTGATCGCGGAACTCCCGCGGCGTGGCGGGCCGCGTCCCGCCGATCGCGGTCATCTCCGGCGCGGCGACGTTCGTCAACGCGTGGATCAGGGCGTCCCTGGTCGGGGGCACGTGGACGATGTTCAGCCCCATGCCCGCGACCGCCGCCTCCTGCGCCCCGCCCGTCCCACCGGCCCCGGCACCCGCCACCGCAGGCGCAGCCGAGGACGACGCAGCCGGAGGCACACCGGTCGACGGCTCCGACGTCACCGTAGGCGTCACCTCCGGTCGGACGGGCGGGGTCGGCGAAAGCGGCGGCGTCGACCCACGCGCGGAGAAGCCGACGCGACCGCGGATCCGGCGGGAGCGGAGGCGTCGACGTCCGCGTTGGCGTCGCGCGGGCGGGCGGATCCGCCGGATCCGGCGGAAGCGGCGGGAGCGGGGGCGATGGCGTCCGCGCCGGCGGTGGTGTTGTTGGTCATCGGTTCGTCTCCCCGTGGGTGATGGCGTCGGCGGCGTGCTGCGCGTCGGCCGCGAAGT
>NZ_MKJY01000424.1 GCF_001942465.1 Actinomadura sp. CNU-125 | reverse complement strand
GGTCGCCGCCGGGCGCAGCACCACGCGGGAGATCGCCCGGATGATGCCGGACGTCCCGCAGGCGACCCTCTACCGGCACCTGGCCGCGCTCGCCAAGGGCGGCCTCCTGGAGGTGTCCGACGAGGGGAAGATCGGGCAGGAGCGCGTCTACGCGCTGCCGCCCGGCGGGGCCGTGCTCGATCCCGCGCAACTGGCCGCGACGACCCCCGCGGACCACGGCCGGTACTTCACCGCGTTCGTCTCCAGCCTCCTCGCCGAGTTCTCCCGCTACCTCGCCCGCGACGAGATCGACTTCGTCGCCGACGGCGTCGGCTACCAGCAGGTCGTGCTGAACCTGGACGACGCGGAGTTCGCCGAGTTCGCGCGCCGCTTCGCCGAGCTCGTCGGTCCGCTGGCCGGCAACGGGCCGGGCGGGGGACGCACACCGCGCCTGCTCGCGACCGTCCTCATGCCCGTCGACCCGCCGGACGAGACGTCCGGCGAGACGTCCGGCAAGGCGCCCGGCGAAGCGCCCGACGAGACGTCCGACGACACCTGACCGGCCCGCCCCCGGGCCGCACGAGAAAGGCGATGCCATGGCCGAAGTGAAGGTCGACCGCGACCGGATCGACATCGAGTTCAGCGCGTGGGAGCGGACCTGGACGCGCCGCGGCCGGGTCACCGTCCCGCTCGCCGCGGTCGACGGCGCCGCGTGCGTCGACCGGCCGCTGCGCGTCGCGCGCGGCGCCCGGCGCGGATACCACGTCTCCGGCGTGGCCAAGATCGGGGTCTGGGGCCTCGTGCGGGGCCCGCGCCGGCTGGTGGCGGTGCGGCGCGGGGCTCCCGGCCTGCACCTGACGCTCAACCGCGCGGTCGCCGGGGACGAGTTCGACGAGATCGTGGTCTCCCACCGGGACGCGGCGGGGCTGACCCGGCGCATCCACCGGGCCGCCGCGGGCGGCCGGAGCCGGACGTGACCGGGCCGCGGATCGAGGTGACCGGCCTGACCAAGCGGTTCGGCGACGTCGTCGCGGTGGACGGCGTCGGCTTCACCGTCGAACCCGGCCGGATCACCGGTTTCCTCGGTCCGAACGGTGCCGGCAAGACCACGACGATGCGGATGATCGTCGGCCATGTCGCGCCCACGTCCGGGTCCGCGACGATCGGGGGGCGGCGCTACCGCGACATCCCGAACCCGTCGGCGACGGTCGGCGCCGTCTTCGACGCCGCGACGTTCCACCCGGCGCATTCGGCGCGCGACCATCTACGCGTGTACGCGGCGATGGGCGGGCACCCGGACGGGCGCGTCGACGAACTCCTCGACGTCCTCGGGCTCGCCGCGGCCGCGCGCCGCCGGACCGGCGGCTTCTCCACCGGCATGCGGCAGCGGCTGAACCTGGCGACCGCGCTGCTGGGCGACCCGCGGGTGCTGCTGCTCGACGAGCCGGGCAACGGCCTGGACCCGGAGGGCACGGCGTGGCTGCGGACGTTCCTGCGCCGCCTGGCCGGCGAGGGCCGCACGATCCTGTTCTCCAGCCACGTGCTCGGCGAGGTCCGGCGGATCGCCGACGACGTCGTGATGATCCGCGGCGGCCGGGTCGTGGCGGCCGGGCCGCCGGACGGGCTCGCGGGTGCGGGCCCGGTCGTCCTCGTGCGCTCGGCGGACGCCGCCGAGCTCGCGCGGACACTCGTCCGGGAGGCGCCGCCCGGACGTCCCGTACGCGCCGGGGCCCGCCGGGCCGGACGCACCCGGGGAGCTGCGGGTGCACGGGCTGGACGCCGCGGGCGTCGCCGACTTCGCGGCCGCGCGCGGGCTGCGCGTCCACGGCTTGACGACCGAGGAACTCGACCTGGAGCGGATCTTCCTCGACCTGACCGGAGGCCCGCGATGAACCGGCTGGTCAGGGCGGAGTTCCGCAAGCTGCTGGCCACCCGGACGTGGCTGTGGATCCTGCTCGTCGGCGGGCTCGCCGGCGGCGGGATCGTCGGGCTGATGACCGTCGTCGGACCGGAGAACTTCGATCCGCCGATGCCGGGCCTGCACACCGAGGAAGGCGTCCGGTCGGTCCTGGGCGTCCTCGGGTACACCGCGCTCGTCCCGGCCGCGGTCGGCACTCTGGCGGCGGCCTCGGAGTACCGGCACCGGACGGCCGACGTCACGTTCCTGTTCGCGCCGCGCCGCGGGCGGGTCCTCGCGGCGAAGCTCCTGGTCCACGGCGCCGCCGGGGCCGTGTACGGGCTGGTGCTCGCGGGCACGGCCGCCGCCGCGTCTTCGGCGGTCGCGGCGGCGAAGGGCGTCGACCTGGGGCTGCCCGCCGCCACGATCCTCGGGCTGCTCGCCCGCATCGGCGTGGCGATGGTGGCCTACACGCTGCTCGGCATCGGCATGGGCGCGCTGATCCCGAACCGGACGGCGGCGCTCGGCGTCGTCGTCGGCTACCTGTACGCGGGCGAGACGCTGCTGCTGATGGTGCCGGGCGTCCGGTGGCTGTACCCGTGGCTGCCGGGCGGGGCGACCGCCGCGCTGACCGACTTCACCGCGGTCGCCGACGCCCTCTCGCAGCAGCTGTCGACCGATCCCGTCCGGCTGCTGCCGCCGGTGGCGGGCACGCTCGTCCTCCTCGCGTACGCGGCCCTCGCCGCCGCTGCCGCCGTCGCCGCGCCCCTGCGCCGCGACATCACCTGACCCGGGCCGGGACGCCCGAACAAACCCGAGCCCGCACACCGCCGGGCAATGCGAAGGCAAAGTCTGGTGGCGATCATGATTCCGCGCGCCCCCTCCGGTTTACGCGTGCATGACCTGGGGGTACTTAACGCAACGAGTTCGTGACAGCGAGTGAACGGATGGATCTCGGGGCGGCAAAGCCCCAGGTCCGGGGCGAGAGGAGGCCGGAATGCGACGCGCAGCGGGCAACGGCCTCGGCCCCTCCGGCGTGGCCGAGGGCGTCCCCGGCACGAGCCGCCCCGGCCCACGGCGTCCCCCGACGCGGCCGCGGGCGCCGTGCCCGGCGGCACACCTCGGGTCCTCGCCGCACCGACCCGTCCGTCACCGCCCGCCC
>NZ_MKJY01000423.1 GCF_001942465.1 Actinomadura sp. CNU-125 | reverse complement strand
GGGCCCGCCGGGTGCGCCCCGGCGGCACGCCGTCCGGGGCGCGCAGCACCACGACGTCCCCCCGACGGACGCGCCGCGGCGGCACCCGCCGGACCAGCACCCGGTCCCCGGTGCGGAAGGCGGGCTCCATGCTCGCCCCCGAGACGTCGATGACGGCGAACCGGCGCCGCAGCAGCGAGACCCCCGCCAGCGCCGCGACGACCGGAACGACCGGCAGGAGCAGCGCCCGCCTCACGGCACGACCTCCGCCGACCGCCGCCCCGCCGTCGCCGCGTCCGGTGCGCCCGCGCCGTATCCCTGGGCTTGCAGGGTGAACAGGCGGGCGTAGACGCCGTCGCGGCGCAGCAGCTCCGCGTGGGTGCCCTCCTCCGCCACCCGGCCCTCGTCCAGGACGACCAACAGGTCGGCGTCGCGGATGGCGCCGAGCCGGTGCGAGATCAGCACGCTGGTGCGGCCGGCCCGGTGCGCGCGCAGGCCGGTGTGGATCTCGTGCTCGGCCTCGGCGTCGAGGCCGGAGCTGGGCTCGTCGAGGACCAGCAGGTCGCGGCCGTCCCGCAGCATGGCCCGAGCCAGCGCGAGCCGCTGCCACTGCCCGCCCGACAGGACGACCCCGGCGGTGGGATCGGCCTCCCCGTCCGGGCCCGCGTCGAAGAACAGGCGCGACAGCATGGTGTCGTAGCCGTCCGGCAGGGCCGTCACCGTCGCGTGCACCCCGGCCCGCCGCGCGGCGGCCTCGATCCGCTCCCGGTCGTCGAGCGCGGGCAGGTCGCCCAGCCCGATGTTGTGCGCCGCGCTCACGTCGTACTCCATGTAGTCCTGGAAGACCGCGCCGACGCGGTCGCGCAGCTCGGCCGGATCCAGGTCGCGCAGGTCGACGCCGTCCCACAGCACGGCGCCGCGCTCCGGGTCGTACATCCGGCACAGCAGCTTGACCAGCGTGCTCTTCCCGGCCCCGTTCCGGCCGACCAGCGCCGTGGCCCGGCCGTGCGGGATCGTGAGGGTCACCCCGCGCAGCGCCCACGGATGGTCGGGCGAGTAGCGGAACCACACGTCCCGGAACTCGACGCCGCGGCGCAGCGGCGGGACGGGCACCGGGTCCGCGGCGACCGGGATGTCCGGTTCCGCCTCGATGACGGCGAGGTAGTGGTCGAACAGCAGCAGCTCCTGGTGCGCCAGCGTCACCTCGTTCACCAGCGCGGACACGGCCGCCTGCACCCCCGCCACGGACGTGACCAGCAGTGCGACGTCGCCGGGCGTGAGGGCCCCGGTCCGCGCGGCGAGCAGCGCCCACACCAGGCCGCCCCCGGCGATGGCCGCCGACAGCAGCGCCAGGACGGACTGCACCGCGAGCTCGCGCCGGTCCATCCGGCCGCGCTCGCGGTTGGACGCGCGGCGCTCGCGGTTCATCAGCCCGCGGAAGTACGGGCCGGTGCCGAACAGCCGCAGCTCCTTGGCCGCCTTCACGTCCGTGAGCACCTGCCGGTAGAACAGCTCGCGCCGCTCGACCGGCCCGAGCCGCCACATCATGGCGGCGCGCTGCCGCGACAGCCGCAGCTCGGCCAGCAGCGCGGGCACCGCCGCCAGGATCACCGCCGCCGTCAGCCACGGGCTGATGAGCAGCAGCGACGCGACGAACCCGAGGACCGTCACCGCGCCCCGGCCGATGGCGAGCGTCCCGCCCACCACCTGGCTCGGGGTGCTGCCGCCGGACTGGTGCGCGAGCGACAGCCGGTCCAGGAACACCGGGTCCTCGAAGCGGGCGAGCCCGGCGAACCGTTCGGCGGCCCGGAACAGCTGGTCCTGGGTGAGCAGCCCGATCCGCCGCTCCAGTTCCGACCGGACGTAACGGCTCAGGTGCGGCAGCGTCGCCGCGGCGATGCCCGCCGCCGCCAGCCCGGCCGCGATCTGCACGACCTGCGCGGTGCTCGCGGTCCGCTCCGCGACCGCGTCCAGCGCGAACTTGGTCAGCCACGCCACGACGACCGGGACCGCGGCCTCGGCCAGCGCACCGGCCGCGAAGCACACGGTGAGCAGCCGTCCGGCGGTCCAGGCCAGCCCGAGCGCGCGCAGCACCCCGGCGGCGCGGACCCGCACCCCGCCGTCCCGCTGCCCGGTGTCGTCCGTGCCGTCGTCGTCGCCGGTCATGCCGTGGCGGGGGCGGGGGCGGGCGCCGCGGGCTGGTCGGGCAGCACCCGGCCGCCGTCGCCGAGCACGCCGATCGCCGGGAACGCCTGCACGTTCAGCGCCGCGTTGATGCCGCCGCGGCCCGTCTCGACGACCACCCGCGCGACCGGCTCCAGCTTCGCGCGGTAGTCGGCCGCGCCGTCGTCGGCCAGGTCGACGATCACGGCGAGCACCCGGTCGCGGCCGCCCTCGAACCCTTCGGCCTGCGCGACGAACCCCGGCAGCCGCTCGATGCAGGCCGAGCAGTCGGGGGAGAAGACGCCGAGGAGCGTCCGGCCGGTCAGCCCGTCCCGCGTGATCACCTCACCGGTGGTGGCGACGGCCTCGAACTCCCCGGCCCGCTCGCCGGGCGCCAGCATCGGTTCGGGCGCCGCCATGCTCCCGGCCCGCGCGATGAGTTCCGAATGCTCCCGGAGCCTGCGGACGACGCCGAGTGTGAGCACGAGGTCGAGCACGCAGATCACGCCGACCAGGACGACGAGGGAGACGATTACCGGCATGAATCCTCCAAACGACGACCGTGAATATGGAGGACGGTACGAGCCGGTTCGATAAAGCGGATACAAGCGCCATATATTCGGGGCCGGAGCCCGTAGGCTCCGGCCCCGGCGGGGAAACGAGGGTCAGCAGGTCCAGCGGCAGCGGCCGCACCAGTACGGCTCGCCGGGCACGGCGCAGCAGATCTTCAGCAGGCAGCCGGGGCCGCAGGACTTCCAGTCGCAGTAGGGGCCGAGGCCGGCGGCCTGCGCGGTCGCCTTCGGGACGACGCGGGTCAGCAGCCGCTCGCCCATTCTCTCCAAGCTCGCGATCATGTTGGTCACCTCCTTTCTTCGACGCCTTCACACTAGGTCGGCCGCGCACAAATCCCA
>NZ_MKJY01000422.1 GCF_001942465.1 Actinomadura sp. CNU-125 | reverse complement strand
CCTCGATCAGCCCGCGCCGCATCGGATCGCGCTCGTTGCGGGTGCGTTCCGCCAGGTCGCCGACCGCGCCGCGCAGGGTCGCGACGTCGCCGGTGCGGCCGAGCGGCGCCGACGAGGAGCCCGCGGGCGAGGCCGCGCCGCCTGGGGTCCCCGGTGAACGCCGCGTCCCGCAGCGGCCCGGCGGCCTCGTCGTACGGGAGGTACGCGGTGAGCCGCAGCGGGACGTCCGGGTCGTCCAGCCCGCTGCGGGACGAGTGCCACACCGAACCGTGCCAGTCGAGCATCCGCCGCGCCTCGGCCGCGGCGCGCTCCGGCGGCAGCAGCGGAAGCAGCGGGAACGCCTGCATGCCGCGGAACAGGCGCCCGTGCCGCTCCGCGACCGCGTCGACCACCGCGGCGCGCCGGCCCGGCGGGAAGTACGCGAGTTTCCGGGCGAGCCCGTGGCCGTCTCCCGGCAGGATCCCCATCAGTTCCCGCATCGGCAGGAACCGCAGGTGCTCGTCGCACGAGAACAGCGGGCGGCCGCTCGTCCCCGCCGCCGTCCGCGCGGCCCGGACGGCGTCGACCGCGAACAGCCGCCGTCCGACGGCCTTCGGCAACCCGCCCCAGAGGGTGTCGCGGACGTCGTCGCGTTCGAGCAGTTCCAGCAGCCCCGCCGGGTCGCGCCGGGCCAGGGCGGCGACGCCCGCGTCGCGGCGCCGCAGCCAGCGCCACCCGTCCCCGTGTTCGTGCGCCAGATCCAGGAACGGGCCGGGGTGGCGCCCGGCGAGGGCCCGCCAGGCGGTGACGGCGTGGTCGAGGCCGGGCAGCCACCGGGCGACCGCCGCGCCGGAGCAGGCGGGCAGCAGCGCGGCGGCCTCGCGGTCGCCCCAGCGGGCGCGGACGTCCGGCAGGAGCCGGTCGGCCGAGCCGCCGGGCGGTCGCCGCGCCGCAGCATCCGGTAGAACGCCCGCCGCAGGTTCGCCGGGGCGTCGTCGAGGACGGCCGCCGCCGCGTCGTCGGCGACGGGCAGCGTCCGGACGGCCCGCAGCGCGGCCCGTCGCAGTTCGAGGTCGGGGCCCGCGAGGACGCGTTCGATGTACGGGAGGTCGCGGGCGGCCATCGCCATGTGCAGGGCGGTGCGCCGCTCGTACCGTCCGAGCCCGGACAGTTCTTCGAGGAGTCCGCTCAGGGCGGGTGTCCCGGCGAGGCGCCGGGCGTGCAGGGCCAGGGCGCGCATGCGCTCCGGATACGGGAGGGGTTCGACGCGCGCGAGCAGTCCGGCGGCGCGTTCTTCGGCCGGTTCCTGGACCGGCTCGGTGGGGCTCAACGGCCCGGGCGGAGACCGCCCTTCCTGATCGTCATGGCGTCGATCATGGACGATCCGGCGCGGTTCGGCAAGCCCGCGGCGCTGACACAATCGTGACCATGACTTACGTGGCGGCCGACGACCGATACGAGCGGATCCCCTACCGGCGGTGCGGGCGGAGCGGGCTGCGGCTCCCGGCGATCTCGCTCGGGCTGTGGCACAACTTCGGCGACGATCGTCCCCTGGACGTCCAGCGGGCCATCCTGCGGCGCGCGTTCGACCTCGGGGTGACGCACTTCGACCTGGCGAACAACTACGGGCCGCCCTACGGCTCCGCGGAGATCAACTTCGGCCGGGTGCTGCGGGAGGACCTCGCGCCGTACCGCGACGAGATGATCATCTCGACCAAGGCGGGGTACGACATGTGGCCGGGCCCGTACGGGGAGTGGGGGTCGCGCAAGTACCTGCTCGCGAGCCTCGACCAGTCGCTGCGCCGGATGGGCGTCGACTACGTCGACATCTTCTACAGCCACCGGTTCGACCCGGAGACGCCCCTTGAGGAGACGATGGGCGCACTGGACCACGCCGTCCGGTCCGGGAAGGCCCTGTACGCGGGCATCTCGTCGTACTCGCCGGAGCGGACGGCGGAGGCCGCGGCGATCCTGCGCGAGCTGGGCACGCCGCTGCTGATCCACCAGCCGTCGTACTCGATGCTCAACCGGTGGATCGAGGGCGGGCTGCTCGACACGCTGGAGGCGGAGGGCGCGGGCTGTATCGCGTTCTCGCCGCTGGCGCAGGGCATGCTGACCGGCAAGTACCTCGGCGGGGTCCCGGCGGGGTCGCGGGCGAGCAAGGGCACGTCCTTCTCGGCGGACCTGCTCACGGAGGAGAACCTGCGGCACGTCCGGACACTGAACGAGATCGCCGCCGGGCGGGGGCAGAGCCTCGCGCAGATGGCGCTGTCCTGGTCGCTGCGGGACGGGCGGGTCACCTCGGCGCTGATCGGCGCGAGCGGCGTCGAGCAGCTGGAGGAGAACCTCGCCGCCCTGGACCGGCTCGACTTCACCGCCGACGAGCTCGCCGCCGTCGACCGGGACGCGGTGGAGGCGGGCATCAACATCTGGGCGGCGTCCAGCGCGGGCTGACCCGGGCTGACCTGCGGGAGCGCGGCACACTAGGCGATTCGTCGCTTTCCTCGCGGGCACGGGGTCCGTATGAAGGACATGACTCTGCGCAGCGAAGCGTTCGACGACCACACGATCATCCCGTCGGAGTACTCGCACGACAGCGGCGACGTGTCGCCGCCGCTGGAGTGGTCGGACGCCCCCGAGGAGGTCGTGGAGCTCGCGCTGGCCTGCGAGGACCCGGACGCGCCGACCGGCACGTTCGCGCACTGGCTCGTCGCCGGGATCGACCCGGTGACGACCGGGCTGGACCCGGGCGAGCGGCCGACGGGGGCGATCGTCGGCCGCAACGACTACGGCGCCGACGGGTACGGCGGGCCGAAGCCGCCCATCGGGGACGACCCGCACCGGTACTACTTCCGGTTGTACGGGCTGTCGGAGCCGTCCGGGCTCGGTACCGGCTTCACGGCGGAGGACCTGCGCGACGCGATGGCGGACAAGATCGTGGCGTCCGGGACGCTCGTCGGCACGTTCGCGCGGTAGCCGTGAGCGGCACCGGCGGGCCCCGCGGATCCGGCGGTCCCGGCGGCCCGGGCCCGCACCGGGCGGGGCGGCGCGGCGCGGCGGCCCGGCACCGAGCCGCTCACCG
>NZ_MKJY01000421.1 GCF_001942465.1 Actinomadura sp. CNU-125 | reverse complement strand
CCCACGCGACCGTCACCGGACGGTCGTCAGCGCGCGGCCAGCAGCGCCGCCAGCCGCCGCACCTGCGCGCCCTGGCCGTGCGTCTCGTCCGGGTCCAGGTAGGCGACGACCGCCAGATGCCCGTGCGGGCCGACGAGCCCCGCGAGGCCGCCCAGCAGCTCCTCCAGGCCGGTCGCCCCGGCGAGCCCGGGCACGGTCGTGTGCACCTCGACGGCCCGGCCCTGAACGCCGTCGGCGAACACGGGGTCGCCCGTCCCGTCGTCCAGCGTCAGCGGCGCCTGCCGCGGCGGCGGGACGAGCGGGTCGCCGCCCAGCAGGTGCGCGGCCACGGCGGCGGCGTACTCCCACACGACGAGCTGCGCGGCGAGCGGGCCCGTCACCGTGGCGTCGTCCTGGTGGGGGCGGCCGTCCAGCGTCACCAGGAACAGGTCCGGGTCGGGCGCCAGCGGCAGGCCGCCGCCCTGCACGACCGTGGTGAGCCGGCCGCCGGTCCGCCTCGTCCAGCAGCCGCGCCGCCCACCCGGCCAGGCCCGGCAGCGCGGCGGGATAGCCGCGACGACGAGCGTGCCGCGGCGCCCGCATCGCCCCAGCCGATGATCGCGCCGAGCACCAGGCCCGGGTTGTCCTCCGGGCGGGTCAGCGCGGGCAGCGCCGCGGCCGCCGCGTCCAGCAGCGCGGCCGCGTCTCCGCGCCCGCGAGCGCCGCCGGGACCAGCGCGTACGGCGACAGCGCGCCGAACGCCGTCTGCGCCGGGGCCTCGACGAGCGCGTGCCCCGCCTCCATCGCCGCCTTGGCGGCGGTCGAGTCCGCGGCCGCGACGGTGACGAACCGGCGGGCGAGGTCGCCCGGCGGCACCCCCGCGTCCCGCATCATGTCCAGCAGGACGCGGCGGAGCGTGTCGGTGCCCGGATCGTCCCCGGCGACCACGACCGCCGCCGCGGCGAGGCCCGCCGGGTCGGCGGCGAGGCGGGTGAGCGGGCCCGGCTCCGGGCCGTCCAGCACCGTCAGCGGCAGGACGGCCCGCGCGTCCGCGGCGTCCCGCCCGCTGCCGTGTCCGGTGTCGTGTCCCGTGCCGTGCCCGGTCTCCTGGGCGGCGAGCGCGACGATCGTCTCGGCGGCGCGCACGGCGGCGCACTGCCCGACCAGGACGATCCGCTCCGGCGGCCCCGGCTCCGCCGGATCCTCGAACAGGCGCCGCCGCAGCTCGGCGACCTGCTCCAGCATCGCGCGTCCCGGCCCCGGCTGTCCCGGCCAGCACAGCCGCCGCCCCTCGACCTCGGCCGTCGCCGCCGACGGCCACAGCATCGGATCCTCCGACGCCAGCCGGACCGGGATCTGGTCGATCCACAGCCGCCCCAGCACCCGCTCCGCGGCGTCCTTGAGCGGCTTGCGCGCCGTGACGACGGTGTCACCGGCGACGACGGAACTGTGGTTCGCGATCCCCGAACTCACTGCCCCCGCCCTGCCGAGACCATCGACGCGACGTCGCGCACCGCCTCGGTGAGCTTCCCGGAGCCCTCCACCGGGTTGCGCAGGTGCAGCCGGATGACCGGCAGCCTGCGCGCCCGCAGCGCCCGCAGCTCGCCAGCGCGCGCGCCAGCGCAGCTGCGCCAGGCTGTAGGGGCGGCCGGGGACGGGATGCGCGGCGAGCGCGTCGCCCGCTCGGGTCCCCGGTGATGATCAGGAACGCGCCGTTGCCCGGCCCCTCCTTGTGGACCGGGGCCGTCGCGTGCGGGTAGGCGGGGCCCGGGCCGTACGCCACCGGACGTCCGGACGCGCGCGCCAGCGACGGCGCCAGGTACCGGCCGGAGAAGTCGCCCGACAGGTACGTCATCACGGCCAGGTAGCCGTCGGCGGGCACCGAGCCGACCAGCCCGCCGAGGACGGTCCGCAGGTCCGCGTGCGCGGGCCACGGGAAGTCGGCGTACACCTCGATGTCGTCCTCGGTGTAGGCCGGGCGCTCCGGCGTCAGCGGGCCGCCCGCCGCCGAGCGCAGCAGCGTCGCCGCGTCGTCCTCGGCCTCCTGCACGGCCGTCGCGCCGGTCTCGAACGGGTTCACCCCGAGCAGCCACCCGGCGACGGCCGTCGCGTACTCCCACAGCAGGAACTGCGCGCCGACCGGCGCCAGCACCGCGGTGTCGGAGTCGTCGTGCGCCGCCGACGGCGGGTTCAGCGCGATGCCGTGCACGTCGGGGAACGAACCGCGGCAGCCGGACGGCTCGAACGCCACCACGCCGCGGCCCCGCCGCCCGGTGCCGACCGCGAGCAGTTGCGACACCCACGCGCTCAGCGCCCCGGGCCCGCCCGGCTCCCGCAGCACGACCTTGTCGCGCGCGATCCCGGCCGGGCCCTGCTGCGCGCAGCCGCCCAGCACCGCGCCGAGCAGCAGGCCCGGGTTGTCCTCCTCCTTGGACAGCGACGGCACCAGCGACGCCGCGTCCTCCAGCAGCGCGTTCGCGTCGGCGCCCGCCAGCACCGCCGGGACCAGCCCGTACGCCGACAGCGCGCCGAAGTGCCCGGGCAGGTACGGGTCGGTCAGCCCGATCCGGTAGCCGTGCTGCCGGGAGAAGTCGTGCAGCGGGCTGCCGTGGTCGGTGATCACCAGGAACCGGCCCGCGATCTCCCGCTCCGACAGCCCCAGGTCGCGGAACGCGCCCGCGAAGATCCGCCGGTAGGCGTCGCCCTCCAGGGACACGCCCGCCTTGCTGGCCAGCACCACGAGCGTCCGCTCCAGCCGCTCCAGCGCGAACGCCAGCGCGGCGGTGTCGCTGCCGTCCAGCACGGTCAGCTCCCCGGCCGGACGGTCCGGCGCGCCCGCGCGGCCGGTCGCGGCGCGGGCCGACTCGTGCGCCTCCATGATCGCCTGCGCGGCGAGGCTCTCGGCCCCGACGCCGATCAGCACGATGTGGTCGAGGCCCGAGTAGCGCGCCTCGGCGACCAGCCCGTCCACCTGGGTCAGCAGCCCGCGGGACGCGAACGGCAGATCGAGCCAGCCCAGCCGGCTGTGGTCGACCGCGCGCCGCCCCCACAGGTCGGGGTCCTTGGCGGCCAGCGCGCCGGGCACCCCGCAGCTCACCAGGTAATCCCGCGCCTGCAGCGCGGAATCGAGCACGTCACCGCGCGTCAGTACGTCGAATCCGGACACGTTCCCTCCTGCCTGTCCCCATCGTTTCAGGAGAGAACGGTCATTTGCGACCATCTCCGTTGATCTTCCGTTGTGCCGTGACGATCAGGGCGGCGCGGGACAGAGTAGCGCGCCTCAGGGCGATCCGCGTCAGGTCGGGTGGATCACGCCAGGGCGTCGGCGAGCCGCGCGAGGCCCTCGGGCCGGTCCCGCAGATGCAGCCGGACCGCCGGACGGCCCACCGACCGCAGCACCCGCAGATCCCCGAACGCCTGCGCGAGCTGCAGCTCGCCGAGGCTGTAGGGCCGTCCGGGCACCGGAAGGTCGGCCGTTACCGCGCCCGTGACCTGCAAGAACGTCCCGTTCTGCGGGCCGCCCTTGTGGTACTGGCCGGTCGTGTGCAGATGCCCCGGCCCCCAGCCGAACGTCACCGGGACCGGACGCCTGCGGACCTTCGCCGCGCGCGCCGCCAGCAGCGCCCGCAACCCGGCCGCCTCCGCGTCGCCCCGCCGGTCCAGATAGGCGAGCACGGCGAGGTAGCCGCCGTCCGGGACCGCCTCCAGCACGGCCTCCAGCGCCCCCGCGAGCGTCGCCGCGCCCTTCAGCGCGCCTTCCGGGGCGTGCACCTCCACTGAGCCCTCGACCAGCGCGGGCGGGCGGCGCACCACCGTCGGCGCCGTGCCCTCCTCCGACCGCAGCAGCGCCGCGGTGCTCGCCGCGGACTCGCGCACGTCCGGCTCGCCGAACGGATCGACGCCGAGCACCCGGGCCGCGACGGCCGTCGCGTACTCCCACAGCAGGAACTGGGCGCCGAGCGGTCCCGCGACGCTGATCCCTGCCTCGCGGCCGGGACCGGGCTCGTCCGGGCGGCGGCCCAAGATCACCCGCCGCATGTCGGGGGCCAGTTCGAAGCCGGGCGCCCTGACGTCCTCCACCACGACCGGCAGCAGGCCCCGGCCGTCCTTGCCGAGCGCCCCCGCCACCAGCTGCTCGGCCCAGGCCCCGAACCCCGCGAGCCCCGACCCGTGGTCGGCGATCACGAGCTTGTCGCGCCCGGCGAGCGCGGACGAGCCCAGCGCGGCGCCGAGCGTCAGCGCCGGATTGTCGTAGGGCTGCCGGAGCGTCGCCGCCAGCGCGGCCGCCTGCTCCAGCAGCGGTTCCACGTCGACGCCCGCCAGCGCCGCGCGTCAGCGCGCGCGCGTCGAGGGCGCCGAACCGTCCGTCGACGTCCGGTTCCGACTCGACGACGCGGTGCCCCGCCTCCCGCGCGGCGCGCTCCGCCGCCGACCCGGCCGGAGCCACCACGACGAAACGGCGCGCGAGATCGTCGCCGGTCAGGCCCGCGTCGCGGAACGCCCGCTCGAACACGCGCCGCACCGAGTCCGTCCCGGTGCCCCCGTCGGCGCCGTTCTCGTCTTCGGACACCACCACGACGAGCGTGCGGTGCGGGCCGCCCGCGAGCGCGCCCGTCACCTCGTGCGGATCGGTCGAGTCGACGACGGTCAGGTCCGCCCCCGCGCCGCCGCGATCGCCCCGGCGGCCAGGGCGGGCCCGCCGGACGCGATCAGCACCACCCGGTCGAGACCGGCGTCGCGGGCGGCCCCCGCCGGCCCGGACAGCCGGGCCGGCAGGGAACGCGCGTCGCCGGGCGGCCCGAGCCAGCCGAGCCGGCGGGCCGCCAGGGGGGCCGCGTCCGGGCCCCAAAGCTGCCGGTTGCGGGACACGAGGGCCCCGGGCACGCCGTCGGAGACGAGACGGTCCAGGACCGTCTCGCCCTCGTCGACGACGGTGCCGCGGATGGTGACCGAGATCCCCCCGGCGGTCACCACCGACGTCACGCGCCGGCCCTCTTGCTCTCCAGCTCGCCGGTGATCGAGCCGAGCAGCTCCTGCCACGACGCCGCGAACTTCTCGACGCCCTCGTCCTCCAGCACCCGCACGACGTCGTCGTAGTCCACGCCGGCGTCCTTCAGCGCCGCCATGTGCGCGCGGGCGTCGTCGTAGGTGCCGCGGACCGTGTCACCGCGCACCTGGCCGTGGTCGGCCTCGGCCACCAGCGTGGCCTCCGGCATCGTGTTCACGGTGCCGGGCGCCACCAGCTCGTCCACGTACAGCGTGTCGCTGAGGTTCGGGTCCTTCACCCCGGTCGACGCCCAGAGCGGACGCTGGGGACGCGCCCCCGCGTTCTTCAGCGACGTCCACCGCTCGGTGCCGAACTTCTCCTCGTACAGCGCGTACGCGAGCCGCGCGTTGGCCAGGCCCGCCTTCGAGCGCAGCGCCTTCGCCGCGTCCGAGCCGATCTTGTCGAGCCGCTTGTCGATCTCGGTGTCGACCCGGCTGACGAAGAACGACGCCACCGACGCGATCTTCGTCAGGTCGCGGCCGTTCTCGCGCGCCTGCTCCAGGCCCGCGAAGAACGCGTCGATCACCTTGCCGTAGCGCTCCAGCGAGAAGATCAGCGTCACGTTCACGCTGATGCCCTCGGCCAGCGCCGCGGTGATCGCGGGCAGCCCCTCCTCGGTCGCCGGGATCTTGATGAACAGGTTCGGCCGGTCCACCATCCACCACAGCGCCCGCGCCTCGGCCACCGTCCGCTCGGTGTCGCGCGCCAGCCGCGGGTCGACCTCGATCGACACGCGGCCGTCCAGGCCCGCCGTCCGGTCGTACACCGGACGCAGCACGTCGCAACCCCACCGGATGTCGAAGGTGGTGATCGCGCGGGACGCCTCCTCGACGTCCACGCCGCGCACGGCCAGGTCACGGACCTGCGCGTCGTACGCCGTGCCCTTGCTCAGCGCCTTGGCGAAGATCGTCGGGTTGGAGGTGACGCCGACGACGTGGCTCTCCTTCACCAGGTCTTCGAGGTTCCCGGTGCGCAGCCGCTCCCGGCTGATGTCGTCGAGCCAGATCGACACGCCCTCGTCGGAGAGCTGCTTCAGAATCTCACTCATCGCTTCGCTTTCTCCCTCGTCATCGAGTTCCGCGAGGCCCGGGGGGTCAGTTTCCGGTGGTCTCGCCGCGCCCCGCGTGCTTGACGTTCGCCTTGATCAGGCTGGCCTCCGCGGCCGCCACGACCCGGTCGGCGGTGATGCCGAACTGGCGGAACAGCGTCTTGTAGTCCGCGGACGCGCCGAAGTGCTCCAGGCTCACCGACTCGCCCGCGTCGCCGACGTACGCGCGCCAGCCCATCGCGATCCCGGCCTCCACCGACACGCGGGCCTTCACCCCCGGCGGCAGCACCTGCTGCTTGTAGGCGTCGGTCTGCGCCTCGAACCACTCCACGCACGGCATCGACACGACCCGGGTCGGGGTGCCCTTGGCCTGCAGCGCCTCGCGCGCCTCCAGCGCCAGCGGCACCTCGCTGCCGGTCGCGATGATGATCACGTCGGGCCGTCCGTCGGTCGCGTCCGCCAGCACGTACCCGCCCTTGGCGGTGCAGTCGGCGGTGGCCAGCTCCCCGCCGCGGTCCAGCGTCGCCAGCTTCTGCCGGGTCAGCGCCAGCCCAGCCGGACGGTCGTTGTGCTCCAGGATCGTGCGCCACGCGACGGCCGTCTCCGCGGCGTCCGCCGGGCGGACGACGTCCAGGCCCGGGATCGCCCGCAGCGCCCACAGGTGCTCGACGGGCTGGTGCGTCGGGCCGTCCTCGCCGAGGCCGATCGAGTCGTGCGTCCACACGAACGTCACCGGCAGCTTCATCAGCGCCGCCAGCCGCACCGCCGGGCGCATGTAGTCGCTGAACACCAGGAACGTGCCGCCGTACGGACGGGTGCCGCCGTGCAGCGCGATCCCGTTGCAGATCGCGGCCATCGCGTGCTCGCGCACCCCGAAATGCAGCGTCCGCCCGTACGGGCCGCCCGGGAACTCCTTGGTCTGGAACTCCTCGGGGATGAAGGACGGCTCGCCCTTCATCGTCGTGTTGTTGCTCTCGGCCAGGTCGGCCGAACCGCCCCACAGCTCCGGCAGCACCGGCGCCAGCGCCGCCAGCACCTCGCCGGACGCGGCGCGGGTCGCGATCTCCTTGCCCGCGGGGAACGACGGCAGCGCCTGCTCCCAGCCGGGCGGCAGCGCCCGCGCGGAGATCCGGTCGAACTCGGCGGCCCGCTCGGCGTTCGCCGTCCGCCACGCCTGGAACTTCTCGTTCCACCGCGCGTGCGCCTCCCGGCCGCGGTCGGACACGCCGCGGGCGTGCTCCAGGACGTCCTCGGGCGCCTGGAAGTTCTCCGCCGGGTCCAGCCCCAGCAGCTTCTTGGTCGCCGCGACCTCCTCGGCGCCCAGCGCCGAGCCGTGCGCCTTGCCGGTGTTCTTCTTGTTCGGCGCCGGCCAGCCGATGATCGTGCGCAGCGCGACGAACGACGGGCGCGACGTCTCGGCCTGCGCCGCGGCGAACGCCGCGGCGAGCTTCCCGACGTTCTCCTCGTAGTCGCCGTTCTCCGTCCAGTCGACCGTGTGGACGTCCCAGCCGTACGCCTCGTAACGGGCCCGGACGTCCTCCGACAGCGCGATCGCGGTGTCGTCCTCGATCGAGATGTGGTTGTCGTCCCACAGCAGGACCAGGTTGCCGAGCCGCTGGTGGGCCGCCAGGGCGCTCGCCTCGTGGCTGATGCCCTCCTCGATGTCGCCGTCCGAGCAGAACGCCCAGACGGTGTGGTCGAAGGGGGACTCGCCCTGCGGCGCGTCCGGGTCGAACAGCCCGCGCTCGCGGCGCGCCGCCATCGCCATGCCGACCGCGTTCGCGATGCCCTGGCCCAGCGGCCCGGTCGTCGTCTCCACCCCGGCGGTGTGCCCGTGCTCCGGGTGTCCCGGAGTCAGGCTGCCCCACTTGCGCAGCGCCTTCAGGTCGTCCAGCGTCAGCGGGTAACCCGAAAGGTACAGCTGGATGTAAAGGGTCAGGCTGGAGTGCCCGCAGGACAGGACGAACCGGTCCCGGCCCGCCCAGTCGGGGTCGGTCGGGTCGTGCTTGAGGAACCGCTGGAAGAGCAGGTAGGCGGCCGGAGCCAGGCTCATGGCGGTACCGGGATGGCCCGAACCCGCCTCCTCGACCGCGTCCATGGCCAGGGCGCGGACCACGTCCACCGCCCGCCGGTCCAGGTCAGACCATTCAAACGTGCTGTTGTCCCTAGTCACGGAACGCCAGGCTCCTCTCGAAACCGCTCTGTTTACATGATCACGCGCTGCGGCGCATCGACGTGCGGCGAAACGCCGCGCCCCCCTCGCGATGGAGCGGTGCGCCATGGGCGGGACCCCCGGCCGAAGATCACGTCGTGCCCGATTCGAGCCTATCGCGCGGGCGGTCGGCCCACGCGTGACAGCGAGCACGTCCCGTCCTCGTGCCGCGCGTCCCTCTCATGCACGTCGTCATGCACGTTCTGCCATGCGCGTCCTGCCGGTACGTCGTCGTCGTGCGGCCCGCTCGGCGGCTCGTCGTGCGGTCGCGCGTACGCTCCGGCGGGGGCCGAGCCGCTCCCTGCACCCTTGCCCGATCGGCCCTCCGCTAACCCCCCCGACCGGGTGATCCGGCGGGGGATCCGGGCCGGGGCACGGGCCCGGACGGGGCGCTCCGGCGGACCCCGGGCGGACGTGCGGACAGGCGTGCGGACGGGCGCCGACACGCCGGTCACGGTGCGTCAGGCGACCCGGTGCGCGACCTCCGGAGGCGGCGGACTACAGTGATTACGCGGTTGACAACGAGCGGCCGCCGTATTCGCCAAGCCGAAGTCGCACCCAGCCGAGGCCGGCCCGAAAACGGGGGCACCGCCGAGTTGGTACGCGACTACTCATGCCTAGTTGGACGTGGACCCGATTGTGACGGTGCTCAGTAACAAGCGCGGGGTGGAGCTCGACGAGCACATGCCGGTCGCTCCCCCCGAGCCGACGATGGCCGAACCGGTCGCGCGCCGGTCGATCGGCGAGAGCGTGCGCGCCTACGTCGCGCTCACCAAGCCGCGCGTGATCGAGCTGCTCTTGATCACCACGATCCCGGTGATGTTCGTGGCTGCCGGGGGCGTGCCGCCGCTCGGCACCGTGCTGCTGACGCTGGCCTTCGGCACCATGTCCGCCGGGGCCGCCAACGCGATCAACTGCTACATCGACCGGGACATCGACGCCAAGATGCGCCGCACCCGGCGCCGTCCGCTGGCCCGCGCCCAGGTCACCCCCGCCCGCGCCCTGGTGTTCGGGATCACCCTCGCGGTGCTGTCCACGGCCGGGTTCGCGCTCGCCGTGAACCCGCGGGCCGCCGCCGGGTCGCTGTTCGCGATCCTGTTCTACGTCTTCGTGTACTCGCTGCTGCTCAAGCGGCGCACCTCGCAGAACGTCGTGTGGGGCGGCATCGCCGGCTGCATGCCCGTCCTCATCGGCTGGACGGCCGTCACCGAAGAGATCACCTGGACGCCGTTCGTCCTGTTCGCCGTCGTGTTCTTCTGGACGCCGCCGCACACCTGGACGCTCGCGATGCGCTACCGCGAGGACTACGCCGTCGCCAACGTCCCGATGCTGCCGGTCGTCAAGGGCGAGCGGCGCGTCATCGTGGAGAGCCTCGTCTACACGTACGCGACCGTGGCGTGCTCGCTGCTGCTGTGGCCGCTCGGCGGGATGACCCCCGTGTACGGGGCGGTCGCGGTCGTGCTCGGCCTGGTGTTCCTCGCCGAGGGCCACCGGCTGCTGAACGCCGTCCGCAACGGGGTCACGGGCGTGCACCTGCGGCCCATGCGGTTCTTCCACCTGTCGAACGTCTACCTGGCCCTGCTGTTCGTCGCGGTCTCCGTCGACCCGCTGCTGCACTGACGGACCGGATCGAACACGCGCCGTGATCGGCCCGTCCTAGGTTCGTGACCGGACGCCGGTTACCCTCGCGTCATGGCGCGTGTGGACCCGAAAGCGGTGCTCGAAGGGCGGATTCCGGGGCGGCCCCCGGTCGGCCTGATCGCCGGGCTCACGGTGTCCGGGCTGTGCGCGGTCGCCGCCCTGGGCGTGGACGTCCTGTCCGGCGAGGGCGGCTTCTGGGTCGGGCTGCTGCTGGCGGTGCTGCCCATCCCGCCGCTGATCGCGCTCGCCCTCGCCCTCGACCGGCTCGAACCCGAGCCGCCGCGCGCGCTCGTCTTCGCGTTCATGTGGGGCGCGGGCGTCGCGGTCCTGGGCGCGCTGGTCCTCAACACGGCCGGCCTGCTGTACGTCACCGTCCCGATCTTCGGCGAGGTCGACGGGCACTTCGTCAGCGCCACGTTCGGGGCGCCCGTCATCGAGGAGACGCTCAAGGGCGCCGTCCTGTTCGGCATGCTGTGGCTGCGCCGCAACGAGATCGACGGGTTCGCCGACGGGCTGATCTACGCCGCGATGGTCGGCCTCGGCTTCGCCATGATGGAGAACATCACCTACTACATGCGGGCGTTCGAGGACGGCGGCGCGCAGCAGCTGCAGGCGGTGTTCATCCTGCGCGGCCTCGTCGCGCCGCTCAGCCACCCGCTGTTCACCGCGATGACCGGCCTCGGCGTCGCCTACGCCGCCACCCACCGCCGCGGCCAGTTCCTCGCGCCCGCCGCCGGACTGCTGGGCGCGATGGTCCTGCACGGCCTGTGGAACGGCGCCGCCTCGACGGGCCTCGCCGGCCTCGGCGTCGTCTACCTGCTGGACGCCTGCATCCTCTGCGTGCTGATCGTCATCGTCGCCGTCGAACGCCGCAGCACCGTCCGGCGCATCGAGACGTACCTGCCGCTGTACGCCGCGACCGGCCTGGTCACCCCGGCGGACGTCCGGATGCTGCGCTCGATCCCGGCGCGCCGCGCCGCCCGCCGCTGGGCCCGCGCGGTCGGCGGCCCGGCCGCGGGCCGCGCCATGGTCGACTACCAGCTCGCCGCGACGGAACTGGCGCTGCTGCACAAGCGCGCCGACCGGGGCGTCGCCGACCCGCACTGGTTCGCGACCCGCCGCGACTCCCTGCTCAACCTGATGTCGCTGGCCCGGCACGCGTTCCTGCGCACCCCGCCGGTGCCGCGGGCGAACCCGCCCGGCGGCCCGCCGTGGGCACCGGGCGGCCCGTCCGGCTTCCTCCCGCCCGACCTGCGGAAACGGTGACCCCGATCCCCTGACGGGGGGTTGTGTCGCGGGTGCGCGGAGGCGGCCATAGCATGGTCGGCGTGGCAGAGCCAGAGTCGACTTCAAACCCGCTGATCCGTGCGAGGGACGCCGTGTGGCGCCCGACGGCGGGTTCGTTCCGGCTGCTCGCGCTGCTCGGCGTCATCGGAAACGTGCTGATCGTCGCCAGCGGCGGCGCCGTCCGCGTCACCGAGTCCGGGCTGGGCTGCCCCGAATGGCCCAAGTGCACCGGCGACAGCCTCGTGCCCACGCCGCACCCCGAGCACGAGCTGATCAACATGGCGATCGAGTTCGGCAACCGCATGATCACCTTCGTGGTGCTGGGCGTCGGCATGCTGGTGTTCGTCGCCGCGCTGCGCCTCGTCCCGCGCCGCAAGGACCTCGTCCGGTGGGCGCTCGCCCAGCCGATGAGCGTCGTCGCGCAGGCGGTCATCGGCGGCATCGTGGTCCTGACCGACCTGCACCCCGCCGCCGTCGCCCTGCACTTCCTCGTCTCCCCGGCGCTGCTCGTCTTCTGCGTGGCGCTGTGGATCCGCGCGGGGGAGGGGGACGCGCCGCCGCGCCCGCTCGTCGCGCCCGTCGTCCGCGCCCATCGGCGCGGCGCTCGTCCGCCGCCGTCGTCCTCGTCGCGGGCACCGTGGTCACGGGCACCGGCCCGCACGCCGGGGACGCCTCGTCGCGCCGCTGGGGCTTCGAGATCACCGACGTCACGCGCGTCCACAGCCTCACCGCGTGGGTCACCTGCGCGCTCGTCGTGGTCATGGCCGTCGTCCTGCACCGGACGGACTCGCCGCGCGCCGCGCGCCGCCGCGTCCACGAACTCCTCGCCCTCGTCGTGGCCCAGGGCGCGCTCGGCTACGTCCAGTACTTCCTCGGCGTCCCCGCCGTCCTGGTCGTCCTGCACATGCTCGGCGCGGTCCTGCTGTGGATCGCCGCCTTCCGGCTGTTCTTCGCCCTCCGCGACCGCGGCCCGCTCGCCGCGGACGCCCCCGCGCCCGGCCCCGCCGAACCGGCCGTCCCGACCACGCAGCCCGCCTGACCCCCGACCCGCCCGCGCGTCCCCCGGCGGCCCCGAACGCCGCCGGGCGTCCCCCGCCGCGGGCGTCCGTTCGCCGGTAGCGGTGCCGTCGGAACGGCTGCGGGCGGGGGAGCGGACGGTCAAGCCTTGCGGAGGAACTCGCGGAGGCGGTCCAGGGGCCAGGTGTTGATCACGTCGTCGGGGGTGAGCCAGCCGCGCTGGGCGGTGCCGACGCCGTAGCGGATGTTGCGGTGGTGGCCGACGGAGTGGGCGTCGGTGTCGACGGAGAAGCGGACGCCGAGGCGCTTGGCGCGGCGGATCAGGTCGGCGGGCAGGTCGAGCCGGTCGGGGAACGAGTCGATCTCCATGGCGGTGCCGGTGCGGGCGGCCGCGCGGAACACCTCGTCCCAGTCGGCGTCGACCTGCGGGCGGCGGCCGATGCTGCGGGCGGTCGGGTGCCCGATGACGTGCACGTGGGGGTTCTCGCAGGCGCGGACGAGACGGCGCGTCATCGTCTCCTGGTCCTGCGTGAAGTGCGAGTGGATCGACGCGACGCAGACGTCGAAACCCGCGAGGAAATCGGCGTCCCAGTCGACGTTCCCGTCGGGGTCGATGTTCAGCTCGGTGCCGTGCAGGAGCGCCAGGTCCGGGAAGGAGGCCTGCAGCGCGCGGACCTGCTCGCGCTGGGCGAGCATCTTCTCGTCGGTCATCCGCTGCATGAACAGGTTCGGCGCGTGGTCGGTGATCGCGTAGTACTCCAGGCCGCGGTCCGCGGCGGCGGCGACCATGTCCTCCAGCGGGGCGATGCCGTCGGTGAGGTCGGTGTGGCTGTGCAGGTCGCCGCGCAGGTCGCGGACGGTGACGAGGCGGGGGAGTTCGCCCGCGAGGGCGGCCTCGATCTCGCCGGTGTCCTCGCGCAGCGCGGGATGCACCCACGGCAGCCCGAGCCGCTCGTACACCTCGTCCTCGGTCTCGGAGACGATCAGCGCCCCGGACTCGGCGTCGAACAGGCCGTACTCCGACAGCTTCAACCCCGCCTTGACGGCGATCTCCCGGGTGCGGATGTTGTGCGCCTGCGAACCGGTGAAGTACTGCAGGGCCGCGCCCCACGACTCGGGCGGGACGACCCGCAGGTCGACCTGCAGGCCCTTGGCGGTGCGGATCGAGGTCTTCTTGTCGCCGCTCGCGATCACCTCGTGGACGAGCGGCAGCGCGGTGAACGCCGCCATGATCGGGTGCGGGTCGGTGGAGGCGACCAGGACGTCCACGTCGCCGATCGTCTCGCGCATCCGGCGCAGCGATCCGGCGTGCTCGCACCGTTCGACCTGCGGCAGCGCCGACAGGGCCGCGACGACCTCGTCGGCGATCCCCGCCGCGGCGTCGACGAGCACGCGCTCCCCGGAGCCGCGCATCAGCTCGATGCCGCGCAGGATGTTCTCTTCCGTCTTGGCGCCGAAGCCCTTGAGCCCGCGCAGCTTGCCCGCGCCGATCGCGGTCTCGAGCTCCTCCACCGACGACACGCCCAGCTCCTCGTAGACGGCGAGGGCCTTCTTCGGGCCGAGGGTCGGGATCGCGGTGAGGGCCCGGACGCCCGCGGGGATCTGCGCCCGCAGCTCCTCCACCTGCCGGATCGTTCCGGTGGTGGTGTAGTCGAGGACCTTCTTGGCGATCGCCTCGCCCACGGTGGGGATCTTGCGGAGCCCGGCGAGGTCGAGGTCGGAGACGTCGTCGGGATGCCCGGCGATCGCCCGCGCCGACTTCTCGTACGCCCTGATCTTGAAGGCGTCGCCGCCCGTGATGGACAGCAGATCAGCCAGTTCCTGGATGAGGGCCGCAGCCTCGTCGTTCGCCCGTGCCATAGGTCCGATGTTACGAGGCGGGTACGACGTTTCCGGAGATCGCGCGGGTCGGCCGCGGGGTCAGCGCAGCGGCGCGACCGGGCCGTCCGGGTTCTCCATGCGGCCGGTCACGACCTCGTCGACGATCGCCGACAGCTCGTCCTCGCCGAGCGCCCGGTAGCCGTCGTCGGTGACGACCGCGATCGTCGGGTAGACGCGGCGCGTCCGGTCCGGGCCGCCGGTCGCGGTGTCGTCGTCGGCGGCGTCGTAGAGGGCCTGCACGCAGACGGTCGCGGCGTCCCGCTCGGACAGGCCGGGACGGTACAGCTTCTTCAGCGACCCCAGCGCGTACGGGGAACCGGAGCCGTCGGCGTGGTAGTCGCGGGCCTCCTGCGGCGCGCCGGTGATGTCGTAGGTGTAGATCCGCCCGGTGCCGGTGCGCTCCTCGTACCCGGCGAACAGCGGGACGACGGCGAGGCCCTGCAGGGCCTGCGCGAGGTTCGCCTGGATGACGGCGCCGAGGCGGCGGGCCTTGCCCGGCAGCGACAGCGGGGCGCTCTCCATCTTCTCGTAGTGCTCCAGTTCGACCTGGAACAGCCGGACCATCTCCAGCGCGAGCCCCACGGTGCCCGCGAACGCGACCACCGAGTACTCGTCGGCCCGCTGGACCTTGTCGAGTTCGCGGTAGGCGATGCGGTTGCCCTGGGTGGCGCGGCGGTCCCCGGCCATCATCACGCCGCCCGCGAAGGTCAGCGCCAGGACGGTCGTGCCGTGCGGCAGGTCCGGGACGGTCCCGGCGCCGGGCACCCGGTTGACGGGCAGCAGGTCGGGGGAGTGGAGGCGCAGGAAGTCCACGAACGACGCCGACCCCGCCTCGAAGTACTCCGGCGGCATCCCCTGGTCCTCGTTCCGGCCGATCACGCGGACTCCAATCCGGTCGATTGCAGGTGGTCCCGTCCCGATCCTTCCACGCCCGGGCGCGCGGTCGCCACCGCACCGCCGTCCGGGGCTAGGACTCCGGCGCCTCGGGCGGGTCCTTCTGGCTCCGGGTGGCGCCGACGCTCGCCACCACCACGAAGACGATGGCGGTCCACTGCCGTCCGCTGAGGATCTCGCCGAGCAGCGCCACGCCGACGAGCGCGGCGGCGGCGGGTTCCAGGCTCATCAGGATGCCGAAGACCCGCGCGGGCATGCGCCGCAGCGCCTCCAGTTCGAGCGAGTACGGGATCACCGACGACAGCAGCCCGACGCCGAGGCCGATCAGCAGCAGCCGCGGGTCGAGCATCTCGGCGCCGCCCTCGGCGATGCCGACCGGCAGGACGGCGGCGGTGCCGACGACGCTCGCGACGGCCAGCCCGGACGAGCCGGCGAACCGCTTGCCGGTCGCGGCCGTCAGCAGGATGTAGGCGGCCCAGCACACGGCGGCGACCAGCGCGAACGCGATGCCGACCGGGTCGAGGTCGCCGCCGCCGCGGGCCAGCATGACCACGCCCGCGCCCGCCAGCAGCGCCCACAGCACGTCCCGGGGCCGCCGGGACGCCAGCAGCGCGACGCTCAGCGGGCCGAGGAACTCGATGGTGACCGCGACGCCCAGCGGGATGCGGGCGAACGACTGGTAGATCGAGAAGTTCATCCCGGCGAGCGCCAGCCCGAACCCGGCGGCGACCGCGAGGTCCTGCCGGGTGTGGTCCCGCAGGACGGTCCGCAGCGCCTTGCGGGCCAGGAACGCCAGGACGATCGCGAGGTCAGCAGCCGCAGCGACACGACGGCGCTCGGCGGCAGCCGGTCGAACAGGTTCTTGGCGAGCCCGGCCCCGACCTGCACGGAGATGATGCCGAGCAGGATCAGCGCGGGCGGGGGGACGGACCCGAGGGACAGCAGCCGGGACCGGCGGGCCGCCCGGGACGCGCCGCCGAACGTGCCGGGCGCCTCAGCCAGTGCCATCCATCACTCCCACTTGAAGAACCGGGCGGCGAGGGCGAGCCCGGCGACCGCCCACACCGCGAGGACGAGCAGCGGCCCGCCGGGGAACGCGGCGCCGTCCCGCAGGACGTCCCGCAGCCCCTCGGCCAGCGCCGAGATCGGCAGCAGCTCCAGCGCGTTGCGCACCGACTCGGGGAACTCGTCGAGCGGGAACACGATCCCGCCGACGGCCAGCAGCAGGACGTAGACGAGGTTCGCCGCCGCGAGCGTGGCCTCGGCGCGCAGCGTCCCGGCCATGAGCAGGCCGAACCCGCTGAACGCGGCGGTGCCGAGCAGCAGCAGCGCGAGCACCGAGACCGGGTCGCCGTGCGGTTCCCAGCCGAGCCCGAACGCGACGGCGCAGATCAGCGCGGCCTGGATCACCTCGACGGCGAGGACGGAGAGGGTCTTGGCGGCGATCAGCCCGGCGCGCGGCAGCGGCGTCGCGCCGAGCCGCTTCAGCACCCCGTACCGGCGCTCGAAGCCGGTGCCGATCGCCTGCCCGGTGAACGCCGTCGACATCACCGCGAGCGCCAGGACGCCCGGGGTGAGGAAGTCGACCCGGGATCCCGGGCCGAGGTCCAGCAGCGACGTGGCGCCGAACAGGACGAGCAGCACCACCGGAATGATCATCGTGAGGAGCAGCTGCTCGCCGTTGCGCAGCATCGCGCGCAGCTCGTAGCCGGTCTGCGCCAGGACCATCCGCGGCAGCGGGACCGCGCCCGGCGCCGGCGCGAGGTCCAGCGGGACGGACGCGTCCGCTCCGGCGGACGCGTCCGCCCCGGCTTCTCCGACCGTCATGCGCGCAGCTCCCGTCCGGTCAGTTCGAGGAAGACGTCCTCCAGCGTGCGGCGCTCGATCCGCAGGTCCTCGGTCATGACCCCGTGCGAGGCGCACCAGGCGGTGACGGTCGCGAGCAGCTCGGGCCGCACGTCCGCCTCGATCAGGTAGTGCCCGGCGGGCGACTCCTTGGCCGCGCACCCGGCGGGCAGCGCCGACAGCAGCTCCTCCAGGCCGAGGCCGGGCCGGGCCCGGAACCGCAGCTGCCGTTCGGCGCCGGTCAGCGACTCGGGGGTGCCCTCGGCGACGATCCGGCCGTGGTCGACGATCACGACGTGGTCGGCGAGGGTCTCGGCCTCGTCCATGTTGTGCGTGGTCAGCACGATCGACGCCCCGGCGGCGCGCAGCTCCCCGATCAGCTCCCAGGTCGCGTGCCGCGCCTGCGGGTCGAGGCCGGTGGTGGGCTCGTCCAGGAAGACCAGCTCGGGACGGCCGACGACCGCGACCGCGAGGGAGAGCCGCTGCTGCTGGCCGCCCGACATCCGCCGGAACGGGGTGCGGGCGTGCTCGGTGAGGCCCAGCCGCGCCAGCAGGGCGGCCGGGTCGAGCGGCGAGGCGTGGAAGGACGCGACGAGCCGCAGGAACTCGGCGGCGCGGGCGGTGCCCGGCACGCCCCCGGACTGCGGCATCACCCCCACCCGCGGCTTCAGCGCGCGGGCGTCGGCGGCGGGGTCCAGGCCGAGGACGCGGACCGTTCCCGCGTCGGCCCTGCGGAACCCCTCGCAGATCTCGATCGTGGTGGTCTTGCCCGCGCCGTTGGGGCCGAGCAGCGCGGTGACCTCGCCCCGGGCGGCGCGCAGCGACAGCCCGTCCACGGCCGTCGCCGCTCCGTAGCGCTTCACGAGCGAGTCCAGCTCGACGGCGCCGTCTCCCGGGGGTGTCATGCCCACGAGTTTAGGACCGGCCCCGGACAGGTCCGCGCCCGGATGCGGGTAAAGGCCGCCGGTCGAGCGGGCGGGTCGGGCGCGCGGGTCAGGAGGGCGTGCCGGACGGGCGCGTTTCGGTGCGGGCGCCGGGGGAATCGCGCGATCGGGGGGTGGTGATCATGCGGGTGGTCGTCGCGCTGGGCGGCAACGGCCTCGTCGGCCGCGGCGAGTCGCCCGACGACGGGCCGCAGCGCGCCAACGTGAGCCGGGCGGTACGGGCGCTGGCCCCGCTCGCGCGGCGGCACGAGCTGATCGTCACGCACGGGAACGGGCCGCAGGTGGGCGTGCTGTCGCTGGAGAGCGTCAACGACCCGAACCTGACCCGCCCGTACCCGCTCGACACCGTCGGCGCCGAGACGCAGGGGATGATCGGCTACTGGATCCTGCAGGCGCTGCAGAACGCGCTGCCGGGCCGGCAGGTCATGGCGATGATCACCCAGACGCTCGTGTCGGCCGTCGATCCGGCGTTCGAGAACCCGACCAAGTTCGTCGGGCAGGTGTACGAGCGGGACGAGGCGGACAAGCTCGCCGCCGACTACGGCTGGACGATCGGGCGGGACGGGGAGCACTGGCGGCGGGTCGTCCCGTCGCCCCATCCGCAGCGGGTCATCGAGACCCGGCTGATCCGCGAGCTGGTGCGGCTCGGGACCGTCGTGGTGTGCGCGGGCGGCGGCGGCATCCCGGTGTTCCGCAACGACGTGGGACGGCTGGAGGGCCTGGAGGCGGTGATCGACAAGGACCTGACCGCGTCGGTGCTGGCCGAGAGCCTCGACGCGGACGCGCTGCTGATCCTCACCGACGTCCCGCGCGTCCTCCGCAACTACGGCACGCCCGAACAGGAGGAGATCGTCCACACGACTCCCCACGAGCTGCGCGCGGAGGAGTTCCCCGCCGGGTCGATGGGCCCGAAGGCGGAGGCGGCCGCCCGGTTCGTGGAGCGGACGGGCGACATGGCGGCGATCGGGCTGCTCGACGAGTGCGCGGAGATCCTCGAAGGCACCGCCGGGACGATCGTCACGCCGAACGCCACGTGGCCGCTGGAGAGCACGCTTTGACGGCCCGCCCGGCAGGCGGCGGGGCCCCGCCCGACGCGGGCGGCTTCGCGCGGAGCCTGCTGCGGACCAAGCCCGTCGACCGGATCGTCGCCGAGGGCGGGCGCGGCGCGGGCGGGGAGCTGCGGCGGACGATGGGGCTGCTGCAGCTCACCCTGTTCAGCGTGGGCGCGACCCTCGGCACCGGCATCTTCGTCGTGCTCGGGTCGGCGGTGCCGCTCGCGGGTCCCGCGGTGGTGGCGTCGTTCGTCCTCGCCGCCGTCACCGCGCTGTTCTCGGCGCTGTCGTACGCCGAGCTGGCCGGGACGATCCCGGTCTCGGGCTCGTCCTACTCGTACGCGTACGCGACGCTGGGCGAGCTGGTGGCGTGGGTGTGCGGGTGGTGCCTGCTGCTGGAGTACGGGGTGTCGGTGTCGGCGGTCGCGGTGGGCTGGGGCGCCTACCTGAGCGCGTTCTTCGACACCACGCTCGGGTTCACGATCCCGGCCGAGCTGGCGGACCCGCCGGGCGGCGGCGGGATCGTCAACGTCCCGGCGATCGTCGTGGTGGCGCTGGCGGCGTTCCTGCTGCTGCGCGGCGCGTCCGAGACCGCGGCCGCCAACACGGTCATGGTGTTCCTCAAGATCGGGGTGCTGCTGTTCTTCTGCGCGGTGGCCTTCACCGCGTTCCGGTCGGAGAACATGAGCGGGTTCGCGCCGATGGGCTGGGCCGGGATCAGCGCGGCGGCGTCGAAGGTGTTCTTCTCCTACATCGGCTTCGACGCGGCGTCCACCGCCGGCGAGGAGGCCAAGAACCCGCGCCGCGACCTGCCGCTCGCGATCATGCTGTCGTTGGCGATCGTCACCGTCGTCTACGTGCTGGTCGGGCTCGCCGCCGTCGGCGCGATGCCCTGGACGCGGTTCGGCGGGGAGGACTCCGAGGCGTCGCTGGCGAACGTGCTCGACGCGGCCACGGGCGCCGCGTGGCCCTCGGCCGTCCTGTCGATCGGCGCGGTGATCGCGATCGCGAGCGTCGTCCTGACGGTCATGTACGGGCAGACGCGCATCCTGTTCGCGATGTCGCGCGACGGGCTCGTCCCGCCCGTGTTCCAGCGGGTGAGCCCCAAGCGCTCGGTGCCGGTCGCCAACACGGTCATCGTGGCGGTGTTCATCGGGCTGCTCGCCGGGTTCGTTCCGCTGGGGCGGCTGGTGGACGCCACGAGCATCGGGACGCTGTTCGCGTTCGCGCTCGTCGGCGTCGGGGTGATCGTGCTGCGGCGGACCCGCCCGGACCTGCCGCGCGGCTTCCGGGTGCCGCTGTACCCGGTCACGCCGCTCATCGGGGTGGCGCTCTGCGTGTACCTGATGGTCGGGCTCGGCGGGATCACGTGGCTGGTGTTCCTGCTGTGGGGGCTCGCCGGGCTCGTCGCCTACTTCGGCTACGGGCGCCGCCGTTCGCGGCTGGGGAGGGCGGGCGCGTGACGCACCGGGTGCTGGTCGGCTGCTCCCCGGACGAGCGGGGCGACGACGCGCTCGTCCTCGCGGCGCTGGTCGCGCGGGCCACCGGCGCGGCGGTGACCGCCGCGAACGTCCACCCGCCGCCGTGGCCCGCCCGCGGCCCCGGGTCGGTGGACGCCGAATGGCTCGCCCCTACCTGCGCGGACGCGCGGACGAGATCGCCTCCGCGGCCGTCCGGCGGCTCACCGGACTCGGCGTCCCGGAGGGGGCGGCCGAGCCGCGCGTGCACGCGCACCGGGGGAGCGGCCGGGGGCTGATCGAGGTCGCCGAGGAGACCGGCGCGGGCCTCGTCGTGATCGGCCTCGGCGCCGCGGCGGGCGCGTGCGCATCGCCGTCGGCAGCACCGCCGACCAGCTCCTGCACGGTTCGCCGGTGCCGGTCCTGCTGGCGCCGCGCGGATACGGGGCGCTGGCGCCCGGACGGCTGGAGCGGCTCACCGCCGCGTACTGGCGGCGGCGGGACGCCGACGGCCCGCTCGACGCCGCCGCCGGGTGGGCCGCGGCACTGGACGTCCCGATGCGGCTGCTCACGCTGGTGCTGCGGCCGCCGGGTGTCGCCGCGCGGTTCCGCGACTCCGGGGAGGTGCTGGAACGGCAGCGGGGACGGGCCGAGGACGATCTCGCCCGTGCGGCCGGGCTCGTGGACTGCGTCCCCGTGACCACGGAGGCGGTCGCGGGGGCGAGCGTGGGCAAGGCGCTCGCGGCCGTGGATATGCTGCCGGGCGAGGTCCTGACCTGCCAATCCGGACATCACGGCCCGCTGCGCAAGGTTTTCCTCGGCGAGAGCTCCGGCAAGATCGTGCGCTCCGCGCCCCGTCCGGTGCTGATGCTCCCGCGCGGCGCCGCCCGCCGGTGAACACGCAGGTTTTAGGTAAGGCTTACCTGCGTGAGCCACGACATCGGCAAAGCGGTGTTTCGGGGGAAGGAATTACGGCACACTGATGTTGTGAAAAACGTGAGCGAGGGTCAGGCGAACGCGGAAGCCGCGGTGACGCGGCCTTCCGGCGTGCCGTCCGCGGCCGGGACCGAGCGCGACACCCGCGCCCGGGTGGCCCGGCTGATCCTCGAACAGGCCCGGTCACCGCGTCCGCGCTCGGCGAGCGGGTCGGCCTCACGCCGGCCGCCGTCCGCCGGCACCTGGACGCGCTGCTGGCCGAGGGCATGATCGAGATCCGCCGGGCCAGGCCGCAGACGCGGCGCGGCCGCGGCCGTCCCGCGAAGTGGTTCGCGATCACCGAGGCGGGGCGGAGCGCGTTCGTGCACGCCTACGACGACCTGGCGACGAGCGCGCTGCGGTTCCTCGCCGAGACGGCGGGCGCCCACGCGGTCGCCG
Organism: Actinomadura sp. CNU-125; assembly: GCF_001942465.1. Taxonomy (GTDB): domain Bacteria; phylum Actinomycetota; class Actinomycetes; order Streptosporangiales; family Streptosporangiaceae; genus Spirillospora. Next base: position 26,691 of record NZ_MKJY01000421.1, on the reverse strand, counting down.
AGTTCGCCCGGCGGCAGGTCGCCGACCTCGAACGGCGCTACCGGCCCGTCGTGCAGGAGGCCCCGCCCCACCAGCGGGTCCGCACGCTCGCCGAGGCGCTGTCGGGCGACGGCTACGCGGCGGCCGCCGCGAAGGCCCCCCAGCCCGGCGGCGGCGAGCAGCTGTGCCAGCACCACTGCCCGGTCGCGCACGTGGCGGCGGAGTTCCCGCAGCTGTGCGAGGCCGAGACGGAGGCGTTCAGCCGGCTCCTGGGCACCCCCGTCCAGCGGCTGGCCACCATCGCCCACGGCGACGGCATCTGCACGACCCACGTCAGCCCCCGCTCGCTTTGCGGGGACGGGACGGACGGGCCGGGGGACGCGGGTGAGACCCCCGCGAGCACACTGACCAGTGACGAGGAGTCCGGGAGGACGCCCCTATGACTACGGCAGCCCACCCTGAACTGGAAGGGCTCGACAGGTACAAGTTCGGCTGGGCCGACTCCGACGCAGCCGGAGCCTCGGCCCGCCGCGGCCTGAACGAGGACGTCGTCCGCGACATCTCGGGCAAGAAGAGCGAGCCGGACTGGATGCTCGACCTGCGCCTCAAGGGGCTGCGGCTGTTCGACAAGAAGCCCATGCCGAGCTGGGGCTCGGACCTGTCGGCCATCGATTTCGACAACATCAAGTACTTCGTGCGCTCCACCGAGCAGCAGGCGGCCTCCTGGGAGGAGCTCCCGGAGGACATCAAGAACACCTACGACAAGCTCGGCATCCCCGAGGCGGAGAAGCAGCGCCTCATCGCCGGCGTCGCCGCCCAGTACGAGTCGGAGGTCGTCTACCACAAGATCCGCGAGGACCTTGAGGAGAAGGGCGTCATCTTCGTCGACACCGACACCGGCCTGCGCGAGCACCCGGAGATCTTCCAGGAGTACTTCGGCTCCGTGATCCCGGTCGGCGACAACAAGTTCGCCGCGCTCAACACCGCCGTGTGGTCGGGCGGCTCGTTCATCTACGTGCCGCCGGGCGTCCACGTCGAGATCCCGCTCCAGGCGTACTTCCGGATCAACACCGAGAACATGGGCCAGTTCGAGCGGACGCTGATCATCGCGGACGAGGGCTCCTACGTCCACTACGTCGAGGGCTGTACCGCCCCGATCTACAAGTCGGACTCCCTGCACTCGGCCGTCGTCGAGATCGTCGTGAAGAAGGACGCGCGCGTCCGCTACACGACCATCCAGAACTGGTCGAACAACGTCTACAACCTGGTGACCAAGCGCGCCGTCGCCTACGAGGGCGCCACCATGGAGTGGGTCGACGGCAACATCGGCTCCAAGGTCACCATGAAGTACCCGGCGGTGTACCTGCTCGGCGAGCACGCCAAGGGCGAGACCCTGTCGATCGCGTTCGCGGGCGAGGACCAGCACCAGGACGCGGGCGCCAAGATGGTGCACGCCGCGCCGAACACCTCCAGCAACATCATCTCCAAGTCGGTGGCGCGCGGCGGCGGCCGCACCTCCTACCGGGGCCTGGTGCAGATCCAGGAAGGCGCCGAGCACAGCAAGTCCACCGTCAAGTGCGACGCGCTGCTGGTCGACCAGATCAGCCGGTCCGACACCTACCCCTACGTCGACGTCCGCGAGGACGACGTGGAGATGGGCCACGAGGCCACCGTCTCCAAGGTGTCGGAGGACCAGCTGTTCTACCTGATGAGCCGAGGCCTCAACGAGGACGAGGCCATGGCGATGATCGTGCGCGGGTTCGTCGAGCCCATCGCGCGCGAGCTGCCGATGGAATACGCACTCGAGCTGAACCGGCTCATCGAACTTCAGATGGAAGGAGCCGTCGGCTGATGGGGCTGGACGTTAAGCCTCTCTCGACGCTGCACGAGAAGGCGTCGTACGACCTGGGCGACTTCGAGGTGCCCACCGGCCGCGAGGAGGAGTGGCGGTTCACCCCGCTGCGCCGCCTGCACGGCCTGCACAACGGCACCGCCCAGGACGGCGGCAAGGTCATCGTCGACGTCGAGGCGGCGCCCGAGGCGACCGTCGAGACGGTCGCCGCGACGACGCCCGCATCGGCAAGGCGTACGTCCCGGCCGACCGGGTCTCGGCGCAGGCGTGGAACTCGTTCACGCAGGCCACGGTCGTCACCGTCCCGAAGGAGGCGGTGGCCTCGGCGCCGACCGTCCTGCGGGTGCGCGGCGAGGACGCCTCGGCCGCCTCCTACGGGCACACCACCGTGATCCTGGAGCCGTTCGCCGAGGCCACCGTCGTGCTCGCGCACCGCGGCTCGGCGACCTACGCCGACAACGTCGAGTTCGTCGTCGGCGACGGCGCCCGCCTCTCGGTGATCAGCCTGCAGGACTGGGACGACGGCAGCGTGCACGTCTCGCACCAGCACGCCCGGCTCGGCCGCGACGCCCGGTTCGTCTCGCACAACATCTCGCTGGGCGGCGACCTGGTGCGGATCTCGCCGTCCGTCGCGTACGAGGCGCCCGGCGGCGACGCCGAGCTGTACGGGGTGTACTTCGTCGACGGCGGCCAGCACCTGGAGCACCGGCTCCTGGTCGACCACACCGTCCCGCACTGCCGCAGCCGCGTCGACTACCGCGGCGCCCTGCAGGACGCGGACGCCCACGCCGTCTGGATCGGCGACGTCATCATCCGCGCCGAGGCCGAGGGCACCGACACCTACGAGCTGAACCGCAACCTCGTCCTCACCGACGGCACGCGCGTCGACTCGGTGCCGAACCTGGAGATCCTCACCGGCGAGGTCGCCGGCGCGGGGCACGCCTCGGCGTCCGGACGCCTCGACGACGAGCACCTGTTCTACCTGCAGGCGCGCGGCATCACCTTCGACGAGGCCCGGCGCATGGTCGTCCGCGGCTTCCTCGGCCAGCTCGTCGACCGCATCGAGGTCGAGAGGTGCGCGACAAGGTCCGGCAGGCCATCGAGGAGGAGCTCGACCAGGGAGCGGGAGACCGATGACGTACGTGAAGGTGTGCGCGCTGAACGACGTCCCGGCGGACGGGGCGCTGGGCGTCGAGGTCGACGACACGCCCGTCGCGATCGCGCGCAGCGGCGACGAGGTGTTCGCCGTCAACGACATCTGCTCGCACGCCGAGGTCTCCCTCTCCGAGGGCGAGATCTACAACGGCACCATCGAGTGCTGGCTGCACGGGTCCTGCTTCGACCTGCGCACGGGCAAGCCCACCAACCCGCCGGCGACGCAGCCGGTCGCCACCTACAAGGTCAAGGTCGAGGACGGCGACGTCTACGTCTCGCTCGGCTCCGAAGACTAAGGAACGACACACACCATGGCCACGCTTGAGATCCGCGACCTCCACGTTTCCGTCGGCGAAGGCACCGACGGGAGCAAGGAGATCCTGCGCGGGGTCGACCTGACCGTGAAGGCCGGCGAGACCCACGCGCTGATGGGGCCGAACGGCTCCGGCAAGTCCACCCTCGCGTACGCGGTCGCCGGGCACCCCAAGTACGAGGTGACCGGCGGCACCGTGACGCTCGACGGCGAGGACGTCCTGTCCATGAGCGTCGACGAGCGCGCCCGCGCGGGCCTGTTCCTGGCGATGCAGTACCCGGTCGAGGTGCCGGGCGTGTCCGTCTCGAACTTCCTGCGCTCGGCCGTCACGGCCGTCCGCGGCGAGGCCCCCAAGCTGCGCGAGTTCGCCAAGGAGATGAAGGCGGCGATGGACGGCCTGTCCATCGACCCCGCGTTCGCGCAGCGCTCGCTCAACGAGGGCTTCTCCGGCGGCGAGAAGAAGCGGCACGAGATCCTCCAGCTGGAGATGCTCAAGCCGAAGATCGCCGTGCTGGACGAGACCGACTCCGGCCTCGACGTCGACGCCCTCAAGGTCGTCTCCGAGGGCGTGAACCGGTTCTCGTCCGCGCCCGGCACGGGCGTCCTGCTGATCACGCACTACACGCGCATCCTGCGTTACGTGAAGCCGGACTTCGTGCACGTCTTCGCGAACGGCCGCGTCGTCGCCGAGGGCGGCCCCGAGCTCGCCGACCAGCTCGAGAACGAGGGCTACGAGAAGTACGTGAAGGCGGGCGCATCGGCATGAATCTGCTGCCGGAGGAGCTGAAGAAGGACTTCCCGCTCCTGCAGCGCACGGTCCGCGGCGGCCGCCCCCTGGTCTACCTGGACTCGGGGGCGACCTCGCAGAAGCCCGTCGCGGTGCTGAACGCCGAACGGGAGTTCTACGAGCGGCACAACGCGGCGCCGCACCGCGGCGCGCACCTGCTCGCCGAGGAGGCCACCGAGGCGTACGAGAAGGCGCGCGCGTCCATCGCCCGGTTCGTCGGCGCGACGCCCGGCGAGATCGTGTTCACCAAGAACGCCACCGAGGGCATCAACCTCGTGGCGTACGCGATGAGCAACGCCGCGACCGCGGGGCCCGAGGCCGAACGCTTCAAGGTGGGGCCCGGCGACGAGGTCGTGGTGTCCGAGATGGAGCACCACGCGAACCTCGTCCCGTGGCAGCAGCTATGTCAGCGGACCGGGGCGACGCTCCGCTGGTTCGGGATCACCGACGAGGGCCGCCTCGACCTGTCGAACCTGGACGACCTGGTCGGCGAGCGCACGAAGATCGTCGCGCTGACGCACCAGTCGAACGTCCTCGGCAGCGTCACGCCCGTCGACCGGATCGTGGAGCGTGCCCACGCCGTCGGCGCGCTCGTCCTGCTGGACGCCGCGCAGTCCGTGCCGCACCAGCCGGTGGACGTCCGCGCCCTCGGCGTCGACTTCCTCGCCTTCTCCGGGCACAAGATGCTCGGCCCCACCGGCATCGGCGTGCTGTGGGGCCGCGGCGAACTGCTGGAGGCCATGCCGCCGTTCATCACCGGCGGATCCATGATCGAGGTCGTGCAGATGGAGTCGACCACGTTCATGCCGCCGCCGCAGCGGTTCGAGGCGGGCGTCCCGATGACCGCGCAGGCCATCGGGCTCGGCGCCGCCTGCGACTACCTCGCCGCCATCGGCATGGACCGGGTCCACGCGCACGAGGACGCCCTCGTCGGCTACTCGCTGGAGCGGCTGGGGGAGATCCCCGGCGTCCGGATCATCGGCCCCGGCACCACCGAGGCGCGCGGCGGGGCGGTGTCGTTCACCGTCGAGGACATCCACCCGCACGACGTCGGCCAGGTACTGGACGACCTCGGCGTGGAGGTCCGCGTCGGGCACCACTGCGCGTGGCCGATCTGCCGCCGGTTCGGCATCCCCGCGACCACCCGCGCGACGTTCTACCTGTACAACACCCTCGCGGACGTGGACGCGCTCGCCGACGGGGTGCGGCGGGCGCAGAAGTTCTTCGGAACAGCCTGAGCGCCGCCCCGGTTGTAGCCAGAAAGGCTTGGAAAGGACGACATGCAGCTGGAGGCGATGTACCAGGAGGTCATCCTGGACCACTACCGCAATCCCCTGCACAAAGGGTTGCGGGAGCCGTACGAGGGTGAGGCGCACCACGTCAACCCCACGTGCGGCGACGAGGTGACGCTGCGCGTCCACCTGGACGGCGACGGCCGGGACGCCACGGTGAGCGACGTCTCCTACGACTCCATGGGCTGCTCGATCAGCCAGGCCAGCGCCTCGGTGATGGCGACCTGCTGATCGGCAAGTCGGTCAAGGAGGCGATGGAGGTCGGCGACGAGTTCCTGGCGCTGATGCAGTCGCGCGGCCAGGACGCCGAACCCGACGAGGACGTCCTGGAGGACGCCGTCGCCTTCGCCGGGGTGTCGAAGTACCCCGCCCGGATCAAGTGCGCCCTTCTCGCCTGGATGGCGTGGAAGGACGCGACCGCCCGCGCACTCGGAGAGGCATCATGAGCGAGACCGCCGAGACGACCGAGAACACCGAGACCGCCCCGGCCGGCACCGCCGCCGAGGAGGAGGTCCTCGAAGCCCTCAAGGACGTCGTCGACCCCGAACTCGGCATCAACGTCGTCGACCTGGGCCTGGTGTACGGGGTGAACCTCGACTCCGGCGTCGCCACCCTGGACATGACGCTGACCAGCGCCGCCTGCCCGCTCACCGACGTGATCGAGGACCAGGCGCACAGCGCCCTGGACGGCCTGGTGCAGGACGTCAAGATCAACTGGGTGTGGCTCCCGCCGTGGGGCCCCGACAAGATCACCGAAGAGGGCCGCGACCAGCTCCGCGCCCTCGGCTTCAACGTCTGACGAAGCCCGCGCACGAAGGCCGCGCCCCCGACCCCGGGGACGCGGCCTCCGCGCGTCCGAGGATCACGTGTACCGGAGGAACTCCGAGGTATCGAGGTCGGCGCCGTCCATGCACGCGATTCCGGCGACCGGCTCCCCGAAAGACGTGGTGGAGACGTACCTGTAGACGCCCGGCGTCTTGAGCGGTTCCGTGTAGAGGAGGCACGGCCCCTCACGCGGGTCAACGAGAAGGTGCTGGGGCGCACCGGATCGTGCGTACCGCTTTTGCTTCCCCGCGTAGTCCTCGCGGTAGTTATTCTGCGAAACCACCTCGACCAACAACTCGCTTTCGTGCGCCCACGGCTTCGCCCCGGGCGCCAGTCGTTCCTCCGCGACGACCAAACCCGGGACCGGTTCGGTGGGCTCTGCCGTCAGGCGTAGACCGACATTCGCCACAACGTGTCGTTTTCCCGCCGGGATCTGCTCCCTGACGACGGTGATGTTGAAACCGTGTTCCCAGCACATGCCGGTCGTCATTGCGATCTGGTCGCCGAACGACTCGAGCTTGGAGATCGCGAAACCCGTCCGCTCCGCAAAGGCGGCCACGTGCTCAAGGGCGTCGGTGCTGTCGGGGGTCACCTCGACCACGTTACCGAGCGTGAGTAGTCGAGTGCGGTGGTTCGCCGGAGGCGGGCGGGTGGTCGGCGTGGCGAGCGAATAGGGTCTTCAGTCGTGAAGGATGCTTTTCCGGACAGTGATCCGGAGCTCGTGGCGCGGCGGGCGGCCTCGTTCGGGGGGAGCGCGGCCCTGTACGCGGCGGAGCGGCCGGACTATCCCGTCGCGGCGGTGCGGTGGGCGCTGGAGCCGCTCGCCGGACGGACGCCGCCGCGGGTGCTCGATCTCGGTGCGGGCACCGGCAAGCTGACCGGGGTCCTCCTGCGGGACGGCCTCGCCCCCGCCGACCTCGTGGCCGTCGAGCCCGATCCGGCGATGCTGGACGAACTGCGCCGCGGGTTCCCGGACGTGCGGGCCCTGCGGGGCGGCGCGGAGGAGATCCCGCTCGGGGACGGGGCCGTGGACGCCGTCCTGGTGGGGCAGGCGATGCACTGGTTCGACCTCGACCGCGCGATGCCCGAGATCCACCGGGTGCTGGCGCCCGGCGGTGTGCTCGCCGGGCTGTGGAACCTCGACGACGACCGGGTGCCGTGGGTCGCCGGGATGAAGGAGGTTTCGCGGAGCAGCGTGTCGCTGCGGCGGTGGCGGCCCAAGACCGTCCCCGAGACGCGCTGGTTCCCGGTGGTCGAGCGCGCGGAGTTCCCGCACGTCCAGCGGCGGACGGCCGAGTCGATGACGGCCACCGTCGGCACCCACTCGCACGTGCTGGTGCTGGACGAGGCCGAGCGCGGCGAGGTGCTCGGACGGGTGCTGGAGTACCTGCGGGGGACGCCGGAGACGGCCGCCGGCGAGTTCGCGCTGCCCATCGTCACCACGGCCGTCCGTACGGTACGGGGTTAACCCCGCGTCTTCTCCGGGACCTTGGACGGCCACAGTGTGTGGCCGACGGGCCAGATCGCCCAGATCGCGAGGACGACGCCGAGGCGGGCCGTCCATCCCCAGAGGGCCTCGGTGCGGCCGGTGTCGCCGACGAGGGCGATCATGCCGACGAGGATGCCGCAGGCGATCGCGGTCGCGAGGGACGCCTTGCCGAACTCGCGCCACTCGTAGCGGGTGCGGGCCGGGCCGCCCCGCGGCTTGCCGCGCGGCGGCGGGCCGCCCGCGAAGCGGTGCGCGAACCGCTCGTCGGCCCACCGCACCATGCTGTGCCCGAAGGCGATCGAGTAGCCGAGGTAGGCGGCCGACAGGCCGTGCGCGAAGCCGGCCTCGGCGCCCCGGCGCAGGTCCAGGACGGTCGCGGCGAGCAGGACGACGTCGATCAGCGGCACGCAGAGCAGGAGCAGGGCGCCGAGGCGGCGCATGCGCAGCGGGTAGCGGGCGACGAGACCGGCGCCGAGGACGACCCAGAAGCCGATCTCGCAGGCGGCGATGATCGCGATGAGCACGGTGTCACCGGTCCCGGGAGAAGACCGCGCCGAGGCCGAAGACGAGCAGGCCGAGGACGCCGAGACCGATCCCCGCGAGGGGCTGGTGGGCGTCCGACCATTGGAGCACCTCCATCTGCTCGCCGCCCATCGCGTGGTTCACGACGGACGCGAGGCCGGCGATCGCGACGATGGTTCCGATGGTGCGCATGGGGCCGTCCCTTCCGAACTGGCGGTACCCCTCAAGCGTCGGGCACGCCGGATGCCCGGCGCGTCGTCCGCGGTGACGTTTCGCGGGTCGTCCGAAGGATGTACGGGCGACCCTCACGCGGGTGGACGCGGCACGTCCCGGGAGGTGCTGAGATGGGAACGTGCTCGTTTCCGCCCGCCGGCTGACCACCCCGCAGGACGCGCTCATCGCCGCGGCGTCCCTGGCCGCCGGGCTGGTGATGATCGTCGCGGACGGCTATGTGAAGTTCTCGGGCGCGTCGCCGCCGCTGGTGCTGCGGGTCGTGCCGCTGGCCGGGCTGTGCGCGGCGATGCTGCTGCGGCGGAAGGCGCCGCTGACCGGGCTGGCGGTGGCGACCCCGTTCAACGTCCTGGACGTGGTGCTCGGGCCGAGCCTCGCCACGCTGATGATCTACGGGGACGCGCTGTACGCGGCGAGCCTGTACGGGCGGCGGCGGACCGCGGAGTGGCTGCTCGGCGTGACGATCGCGGCGACGCTGGCCGTCGCGGCGGCCATGGGCGCGCTGGTGGTCGCGGGAGCGCTGGAGGGCGGCCTGTCGGTGGTGGTGCTGCTGGGCGCGGTCGCCGGGATCACCTGGGTGGCGCCGGTGCTGACCGCGATGGCCGTCCGGGAGCACCGGTCGCGGGCCGAGGCGGAGCGGCTGCGCGCCGAGCAGGTCGCGCGGCTCGCCGAGCTCGACCGGCGCGCCGCCGTCGGGGCCGAGCGGGCCCGGATGGCGCGGGAGCTGCACGACGTCGTCGCCAACCATCTGAGCGCGGTGGCGCTGCACTCCTCGGCCGTCCTCAAGGTCCGTGACCTGGACCGGGAGACGCTGGACCGGTCCCTGGAGGTGATCCGCGAGAACAGCGTGCAGGGGCTCGCGGAGATGCGCCGGATGATCGGGCTGCTGCGCGACGGCGACGCGGGCGAGGAGGGCGCCGACCCGCCCGCGCAGCCGCGGCTGTCCGAGCTCGGACGGCTGGTGGCGCGCACGTCGCGCAGCGACCTGTCGGCGCGGCTGCAGGTCGCCGGGGAACCGCCGGAGCTGCCCGCGGCGGTCGAGCTGGCCGCCTACCGGATCGTGCAGGAGTCGCTGACGAACGCGCTGAAGCACGCCGGTCCCGGGAGCGCGGACGTGGTGGTGGAGTACGTGCGGGGCGGCGTGACGATCGACGTGCTGAGCCCGCTCGGGACGGACGGCGCACGGCTGCCCGGGACGGGCAGCGGGCTGATCGGGATGCGGGAGCGGGCGACGCTGCTCGGCGGACGGTTCGACGCGGGACCCTGGCCGGGGCCGGACGGCTCCCGCTGGCGGGTGCGCGCCGAACTGCCCGCCGATCCGCCCGCCGACAGGGAGGTGGCCTCGTGATCGAGGTGCTGGTGGCCGACGACCAGGCGGCGGTGCGCGCCGGGCTGGTCCTGATCCTGGGCGCCGCGCCCGGCGTGCGGGTGGTCGGCGAGGCCGCCGACGGGGAGCGGGCGGTGGAGCTGGCCCGCGAGCTGCGCCCGGACGTGGTCCTGATGGACGTGCGGATGCCGAAACTGGACGGCATCGCCGCCACCCGGGAGATCGCCGGGTTCACCGACGTGCTCGTGCTGACGACGTTCGACGTGGACGAGTACGTGTTCGGCGCGCTGCGGGCGGGCGCGTCCGGGTTCCTGCTCAAGGACGTCGACGCCGACCGGCTCGTCGAGGCGGTGCGCACGGTGGCGGCGGGGGAGGGGATCATCGCGCCGAAGGTGACCCGGCGGCTGATCGGCGCGTTCGCGGGGCGCCCGGCGGCGCCCGCGCCCGTCCCGGGGCTGGCGGATCTGACGCCGCGCGAGCGCGAGGTGTTCCGCTGCCTGGGCGAGGGCCTGCCGAACGGGGAGATCGCGGCGCGCCTCGATATGGCCGAGACGACCACGAAAACGCACGTCAGCCGCATTCTGGCGAAACTCGGGCTGCGCAGCCGCGTCCAGGCGGCCATCCTCGCGCAGGAGACGGCCGCGGAGGGCCTGGAAGGCCCCGCCGGTCGTCCCGGACCCAGGTGATCCGCCGCGGGCCGCAGGCGGCCGCTCAGGGAGACAGGCCGCGGATCAGGTCGGCGACCCGGACGATGCCCAGGCAGCGGCCCACCTCGTCCACCACCACCAGGTCGTCGTAGACCCGGTCGTTCTCCCGGCCCGCCGCCCGCAGCGCCGCGACCGCCGGGACGGTGCGCGGCACCGGGCGCGGCGGGTCGGCGTGCCGCGCCGCCGGGCGGTGGGCGTGCAGCGCGTGCCCGTACGGGCCCGACAACCGCAGCAGGAACCGCGTCCGGTCGACGGTGGCGTACGGGCGCTGCCGCTCGTCCACGAGGACGATGCTGGTCACGCCCGTCTCGGCGTTCAGCGCGTCCAGCACCTCGTCGGCGGTGGCGGTGTGCGGCATCGTGATCGCGGGCAGCGTGAACTCCGACACCCGGGGCCCGAGCGCGGCGTGGCCGAGCCGCCCCGCAGGCTCCTCGTGCGCCGCGACGGGCACGCTGACCGGCATGCCGGGCCGCCACTCCGGCGGGGCGAGGACGGGTCCCTGCGCGAGCCGCGCGCCGAGCCCGCGCAGGTGCAGCACCTGGTCCTGGGTCTCCAGCCCGGGCGCGAGCACGTGCGTCTCCAGCCGGTGCGCCAGTTCCATCAGGCTCGCGGCGAGCGCGGAACGGCGCGGTTCGCCGGGCGCCCGGCGGGCCAGGTCGGCGTCGAGCTTGAGCACGTAGCGGCGCGGACGTCGGCGAGCAGATCCAGCGGCGCGTGCGCGGCGCGCGCCCGGCGAGCCCGACGAGGTAGCCGGCCCGGCGCAGCCCGCCGAGCGCGCCGCCACCGCGGGCCGGGTCGCGGGCGGATAGCCGCCGGTCGCGCACAGGATGATCTCGCCCGGGCGGCGGCCGGTCCCGCCGAGCCCGTGGTGCAGCTCCTCCAGGACGTGCTCGCGCCCGCGGCGAGCGTCTCGGCGCGCAGGCCGATCAGCAGCGGCAGCCGGGTGCCCAGCTCCGCCGCCGCGCCCGCCGCCTCGACGGCGCGCGGACGTCCTCGGCGGCGGGGTCGGTCCAGGCCGGGGAAGCGGACGGCACCGGGTACCCGCCCGAACCGTGATCGGCGTACGGGGTCCCCTCCGGAAAGGGCCCGGCGGACGGGGCCGCAGCCGGGCCCGCGTGCGCCTCAACGGCCACGACGGTCCCGGTGCCCAGGTCGACGACCGGGTGGAACACGGCACGGGCCGGGAGAAGTACATCAAGGGCTGACACATCCGCATGATGCCGCTTCCAAACGTCCGAAACCTCAGTTGTCAGGAAGTGTTAACGCACAATTCGCCAGGTCAGGAGCGCCCCGCATGATCATAAGTGATGATCACAGGTCGCGTCCGGCGAACAGCGCCGCCAGCAGGTAGGTGCCGCCCGCGAGGGCCGCGAGCCACGCGTACGGGGCGATCTCGGCGCCGCGCAGCGCCTGCACGATCAGCGCGGCGACCACGGCGACGGTCAGTACGTCCCCGGTGACGGCGCGCCGCGCCGGTGCGCGCGCGTCCGGTGCCCGGAACCGAAGCCCTCGCCGAACGCCGGGCCGCCGTCGTGCCGCCGGTGCGCCAGCAGCCCCGCGTACCCGGCGAGCGCGCAGAGCGCGACGAGTCCGGTGCCGGTGCGGCCGTCGGCGGCGAGCACGGCGCCGACCACCACCGCGGCGGCCAGGACGAGGCCGGGGACGGCCCACCGGCTGATGCTGCGGCGTTCGGGAGCGATCCACATGGAGGTCATCTTCCCCGATCACCGGGCGGGTCCGCCCGCAACGCGCCGGGCCGCTCACGGCCGATGCCTGGGGTTGGGCGGGGGCAGGCCGGTATGTTATCGGCCCGTGGCGCAATTTCGATTGAACGGCTCCAAGATGCTGGCCGTCGATCTCGCGGGCGAATCGATCAGGGCGCTGAACGGCGCCATGGTCGCCTACGAGGGGCAGATGGCCTTCAAGCGGCAGGGCATGAGCGGCGGCGAGGGCCTGCGCGGCGCGCTCAAGCGCAAGATAGCGGGCGAGGGCATGACCCTCATGGAGGTCAGCGGCCAGGGGACGGTGTACCTGGCGAGCGAGGCGACCGAGGTCACGCTCGTCCAGCTCGCCGGAGACACCCTCTACGTGGAGTCCGAGAGCCTCCTCGCCCTGGACGGCGGACTGCAGACCGGCGTGCACTTCGTCGGGCTGCGCGGCATGGGCACCGGGCAGGGCCTGGCGACGACCAAGGTGGAGGGGCACGGGACGGCCGCGATCCTGTCGGACGGCCCCGCGATCGCCCTCGAGGTGACGCCGCAGACGCCGCTCAGCGTCGACCCGCACGCCTACGTCGGGCACATCGGGCGGCTCGAACAGGACGTCGTCACCGACGTCAACTTCCGGACCGTCCTCGGTCACGGGTCGGGCGAGAGCGTCCAGTTCCGGTACCAGGGCCACGGCCTCGTCTACGTGCAGCCTGCCGAGCGCGGCGGAATTCTGGAGATGTGATGCCGGGATACCAGTCGATCAACTCCAAGATGCTCCAGGTGCAGGTCGGCCCGGGGCGCGAAGTGTACAGCAAGCGCGGGGCGATGCTCGGCTACAGCGGCCCCGTGTCGTTCGCGCCGTCCGCCACCGCCGGGCAGGGCCTGGGCCAGACCATCGGACGGGCCGTCGCGGGCGAGCGCACGTCGATGATGCACGTCACCGGGCAGGGCCAGGTGATGTTCGGGCACGCGGGCATGGAGGTCACGACCGTCGAACTCGACGGCACCGACACCCTCTACGTCGAGGCCGACCGGCTCCTCGTGCACGACGCGAGCCTGCAGGTCGGGACGATGTTCATGGGCGAGCAGGGCGGCGTCCGCGGCGTCATCCGCGGCGCGGTCACCGGCCAGGGCCTGTTCACCACGACCCTGTCCGGGCAGGGCTCCTGCGCGCTGCTCTCGCACGGCGGCGTGATGGAGATGCCGATCACCCCGCAGCGTCCCGTCCACGTCGACCCGCAGGCGTACGTCGGGCACCGCGGCCAGGTGCAGAACAAGCTGAGCACCGCCGTCGGGATCCGCGACCTGGTGGGCCGCGGCTCCGGGGAGGCGTTCCAGCTCGAACTGAGCGGCTCCGGGGTCGTCTACGTCCAGGCCAGCGAGAGGAAGATCTGACCGTGACCAGCTACGGCACGCAGACCTGGAACCCCGGGACGCTGCCGGCCAACGACAACGTCAACCCCTACGCCTTCAGCGTGGACCTCAACGGGCAGTGGTTCGCGCAGAAAGGCAAGATGATCGCCTACTACGGGCGGATCAAGTTCGAGGCGCTGTCGGCCGGTCCGCTCGACGCGCTCGTCGCGCACACGTTCAACTCCCCGCTGTACGCGCAGGACTGGATCGTCGCGCAGGGGCAGGGCAAGCTCCTGCTGGCCGACCGGGGGTTCGACGTGAACTCCTTCGACCTCGACGACGGCAACCTCACCGTCCGGGCGGGCAACCTGCTGGCGTTCGAACCGGGACTGGAACTGAAGCAGTCGATCATCCCGGGCTTCCTCACGCTGATCGGCACCGGACGGTTCGTGGCCGCGTCGAACGGGCCCGTCCACTTCGTCGAGCCGCCCGTCCGGGTGGACCCGCAGGCGCTGCTCGGCTGGGCCGACTGCCCGTCCCCGTGCCACCACTACGACCACTCGTACATGCGGGGCGTGCTCGGCGCCGCGCGGGCCGCGTTCGGCATCGGCGGCGCGTCCGGCGAGGAGCACCAGTTCGACTTCACCGGCCAGGGAACCGTGCTGATGCAGTCGTCGGAGGTCGTGATGAACGAGGACGTCCTGCTGCGCGACCTCGAAGGCCAGATCGGGATGGTCGGCACGTCCGGCCTGCAGCGCCTCCAGCACACGATCAACCAGCGCCTGGCCGCCGAACGCCAGGACTGACGGCGGCGGGCGGGCTCGCGGACCCGAGGGGCGGGACGGACGCGGCGTCCGCCCCTCGGGCCCGGCCCGGCCCCGGCGCGGAGGCCGCGGGACGGACGCGGCGGCGGAAGTTCAGCCCACCGGTTCGGGTGCGGGCTTCATCACCTGGAACCGGGCGCCGAACGGGTCGCGGACGGACGCGAACCGCCCGTACGGCGAGTCGACCGGTTCCTGGTCGACGGCGCCGCCGCCCTCGCGCACCAGCCGGACGGCCTCGTCGGCGTCCCCGACCGCGAAGCACGACTGCCAGGACGCCGACGAGGCGTCCGGTTCGCCCATGAGGCCGCCGATGTAACGGCCGTCGGGACGCTTGAGGACCGTGTAGTCCATGCCGCCCGCCTCCTCCGCGGGCATCCGCTCGCCCTGGTGCCCGAACACCGCCGCGTAGAAGTCCCGGGCGGCCTCCGGGTCCGGGGTGACGACCTCGTTCCAGACGAGCGAGCCCGGCTCGTTCACGTAGGCGGAGCCGATGTGCGCGCGGCCCTGCCACAGCCCGAACTGGGCGCCCTGCGGATCGCGGACGATCGCCATCCGGCCGAGGTCCATCACGTCCATCGCGGGCTCGACCACCTCGCCGCCCGCGTCGGCGACCCGGGCGACCGTGCCGTCGCAGTCGTCGGTGGCGAAGTAGACGTCCCACCAGAAGTCGGTCGCGTCCTCGTCGGGGTTCTGCATCATCGCCGCGACGGACTCGCCGCGCAGCAGGCACAGGTTGTAGTGCCCGGTCTCCGCGCCGGTGTCGCGGAACTCCCAGCCGAAGATCGGGCCGTAGAACGACTTGGCCCGCTCGACGTCCGGGACACCGAGGTCCAGCCAGTCGGGCGTTCCCTCGGGTGCGTTTCTCGTGACGTGCGTCATGTCGACCACGCTCCTTGGTCGTGGGCCGTTTCCGGCCCGGCGTCCCCGTCGCATGCGCTGACCCGTGCGTCCTCCCCATACCCGGAATGAAATAGCTCACCTGCTCGGATTTCGGTGGAAAAGGGTGGGACGGACGCGGCATGCCGTCACGTAGACTGGCCCGATGGTTTCGCTCCCGAACTGACAGGCCGTTCTGGCGCGCCCCGGTCACCGGACCGTGCGGCGCGCCGTTTCGTGCGCCTGCCCGTCGAACCGTCCCGTCCAGGGGAGCCCTGTCACTGTGATCATTGCGAAAGACATCGAGCTGCGCGCCGGATCCCGGCTGCTGATCGAGTCCGCCTCGTTCCGGGTCAACCCCGGCGACCGGGTCGGCTTCGTTGGGCGCAACGGCGCGGGGAAGACCACCCTCACCAAGGTGCTGGCCGGGGAGGCGATCCCGGCCCAGGGCGCCGTCACCTCGTCGGGCACCATCGGCTACCTCCCCCAGGACCCCCGCGGCGTCGACCTGGACGAGCTGGCCCGCGACCGCATCCTGTCGGCGCGCGGGCTCGACGAGGTCGTCCGCGACCTGCGGGCCGCCGAGGAGGCCATGGCCACCGCCACCGGGGGCGCGCGGGACAAGGCCGTGCGCCGGTACGGGCGGCTGGAGGAGCGGCTGCACGTGCTCGGCGGCTACTCGGCGGAGGCCGAGGCCGCCTCGATCGCCTCCAGCCTCGGCCTGCCGGACCGGGTGCTGGGACAGCCCCTCGGGACCCTGTCGGGCGGGCAGCGGCGGCGCGTGGAGCTGGCCCGCATCCTGTTCTCCGACGCCGACACCCTGCTGCTGGACGAGCCGACCAACCACCTCGACGCCGACTCGGTCGTCTGGCTGCGCGACTTCCTGAAGTCGCACCAGGGCGGGCTCGTGGTGATCAGCCACGACGTCGACCTGCTGGGCGCCGTCGTGAACCGGGTGTTCCACCTGGACGCCAACCGCAGCGTCGTCGACATCTACAACGTCGGCTGGAAGAAGTACCTCGACCAGCGCGAGACCGACGAGCGGCGCCGCAAGCGCGAGACCGCCAACGCCCAGCGGCAGGCCACCGCGCTGCTGTCGCAGGCCGACAAGATGCGCGCGAAGGCCACCAAGGCCAAGGCGGCCCAGCAGATGGACCGCCGTGCCCGGCAGCTCCTGGCGGGCGTCGAGGGGGAGCGGCAGGCCGACAAGGTGGCCAAAATTCGCTTCCCGGACCCGGCTCCGTGCGGCAAAACCCCCCTCACCGCGACGGGTTTGTCGAAATCGTACGGATCTTTGGAGATTTTCACCGACGTCGACCTCGCGATCGACAAGGGCAGCCGCGTGGTCGTCCTCGGCCTGAACGGCGCCGGCAAGACGACCCTCCTGCGCATGCTGGCAGGGGTGGACGAGGCCGACACCGGCACCGTCGAGGCCGGGCACGGGCTGCGGCTCGGCTACTACGCCCAGGAGCACGAGACGCTGGACGTCGACCGGTCGGTGCTGGAGAACATGCAGTCGGCCGCGCCCGGTATGGCGCCCGTCGAGGTCCGCAAGATCCTGGGCTCGTTCCTGTTCTCCGGCGACGACGTCGACAAGCCCGCGGGCGTGCTGTCCGGCGGCGAGAAGACCCGGCTGGCGCTGGCGATGCTCGTGGTCTCCAGCGCGAACGTCCTGCTCCTGGACGAGCCCACCAACAACCTCGATCCGGCCAGCCGGGAGGAGATCCTCGCGGCCCTGCGGACCTTCGCCGGAGCCATCGTCCTGGTCACCCACGACGAGGGCGCCGTGGACGCGCTCGCTCCGGAAAGAGTGATCTTGCTTCCGGATGGTGTGGAGGACATCTGGAGTGACGAGTTTGCCGATCTGGTGACGCTTGCGTGACCTGCGCGGCATCTTCCGCAGATCTTTTCTCGCCGAGTGGGTAGCCGAACGGCCGGGAATGACTGATCATGGCGGGGGATAACGCAGCGGTCACCACATCACTACGGGAGGTACTCGTGGCCGAGACCCTGAAGAAGGGCACCCGCGTGACCGGTGCCGAGCGCGACAAGCTGGCGACGGACCTGAAGCAGAGGTACGAAGCCGGCGAGAGCATCCGCGCCCTGGCAGCCGCCACCGGCCGCTCGTACGGCTTCATCCACCGGATTCTGACCGAGTCCGGAGTCAACCTTCGCGGTCGCGGCGGCGCGACCCGGGGCAAGAAGTCCTGACCGGACGCCGACCCCCGGAGCAGCGCCCCACCTGACCCGTTGCGGCCGTTCCGGCGTGACCGACGCCGGGCGGAGGCAACGGGTCAGGCCCGGAGGTTCCGGGAGCGTCCTCCCTGGACGGAGACGCCCGAACCGGCGCCGCGGCCGACCGAGTAGGGTTCGGTCGCGGCGGGATCGGCATGGGTCCCGCCTCGTGGACGGCGGGGCGGGCCCCACTGCGTCACCGCGGCACCGTGCCGGTGCGCCGCCGCCGACGCGAAGCCATTCGGGCGCGGCCCTCGGCAGGGCCGCCCACCAGGAGGGGGACAGATGACGGACATGGACGCGCGCCCGGCACCGGCCGCGGCGCCGGGCGAGGCGGAACTGGCCGAGGCCGGGCTGGCGCTGGAGATCGACGGGGCCGTCGCCACCGTCACGCTGAACCGGCCCGAGCGACGCAACGCCATGACGTTCGCCACCTGGCGCGGACTCGCCGCGATCGGCCGCTCCCTGCCCGCGGACGTCCGCGTCGTCGTCCTGCGCGGCGCGGGGCCCTGCTTCTCGGCCGGGATCGACCTGTCGATGTTCTCCGGCGACGGCGAGGGCTTCTCCGACGGGTCCGACGCCGCGGCCACCGACCGGTTCATCGCCGAGCTGCAGGAGGGCTACACCTGGCTGCGGCGCCCCGACATCGTCACGGTCGCCGCCGTGCACGGCCACGCCATCGGCGGCGGCTTCCAGCTCGCGCTGGCCTGCGACATGCGCGTCGTCGCCGACGACGCCAAGTTCTGCATGAAGGAGCCCGCGCTCGGGCTCGTCCCGGACCTGACCGGCACCAAGCCGCTCGTGGAGATCGTCGGGATCGGCCGCGCGCTGGAGCTGTGCCTGACCGCCCGCACCGTCGCCGCCGACGAGGCCGCCCGGCTGGGCTTCGCCGAGATCGTCGTCCCCGCCGACGGCCTGGACGGCGCGGTCGCCGACCTCGTCGCGGCCCTGCTCGCGGTGAACCCGGGCGCCGCGGTCGCCACCAAGCGGCTGCTGTGGCAGGCGCCGGAGAACACCCTCGAAGAGCAGTGCGCCGCCGAGCGCCGCGAGCAGACCGGACGCCTCCGCGCGATGTTCGGCGGCAACGGCTAGCACGCGCCGGTATTTCGCCCACAGCTCAACCCGAGGCGGGCCCCGGCGCCGGGCGCGTTGTGATGCTTACTTGATTACTTGATGACGTGCGCGCGCCCGTCCGCGGGCGCGCGCCGACCCTCGGAGGCGCGTGTGGGCATGCCGGGATCGCCGGGCAACGGCTGGCAGGTGATGGCCTCGTTCCGCCGGGACAGCACGGTCACCCAGCAGAAGCTCAAGCCCGGCACCGTGAAGCGGATCGTCGGCTACGCCCGCCCGTACGTCCGCGAACTGTCGCTGTTCCTCACCCTGAACACGTTCGCCTCGCTCATCGTGGTCGCCAACCCGCTGCTGCTGAAGGCGATCATCGACCGGGGGATCGTGCCGGGCGAGCAGAGCGTGGTGATCTGGCTGGCCGTCGGCGTCGCCGCGCTCGCGCTCGTCGAGGCCGTCCTCGGGCTGGCGCAGCGCTGGTACTCCGCGCGCGTCGGCGAGGGCCTCATCTACGACCTGCGCTCGCAGGTGTTCGCGCACGTCCAGCGCCAGCCCGTCGCGTTCTTCATGCGGGCGCAGACGGGGTCGCTCGTCAGCCGGCTGAACAACGACGTCATCGGAGCCCAGCGGGCGCTGACCACCACCCTGTCGTCGGTCGTGTCGAACGTGATCAGCCTGGTCCTGGTGCTCGTCACGATGCTGATCCTGTCGTGGCAGGTCACGCTGATCGCGCTGCTGCTCCTCCCGGTGTTCGTCCTGCCGGCCAAGTGGGTCGGCAAGCGGCTGCAGCGGGTCAGCCGCGAGCAGATGAAGCTGGACGCCGAGATGAGCTCGCTCATGACCGAGCGGTTCAACGTCGCGGGCGCGATGCTCGCGAAGCTCTACGGGCGTCCGGCCGAGGAGGAGGAGAACTTCTCCGGCCGCGCCGCGCGGGTCCGCGACGTCGGCATCGTCGCCGCCATGTACGGCCGGGTGTTCTTCACCGCGCTGACGCTCGTCGCCGCGCTCGCCACCGCGATGGTGTACGGCGTCGGCGGCTCCCTCGTCGTGGGCGACGCCCTCCAGCTCGGCACACTCGTCGCGCTCGCCACGCTGCTCACCCGGATGTACGGGCCGCTGACCGCGCTGTCGAACGTCCACGTGGACGTCATGACCGCGCTGGTGAGCTTCGACCGGGTCTTCGAGGTGCTGGACCTCGAACCGCTGATCCGCGACCGGGACGGCGCCCGCGCCCTCCCGGCCGCGCGCCGGGCCGCGGACGGGACCGCGGCGGACGAGGGCGGCCCCGCCGGGCGAGTGGACCTGGCCAAGCGGGACGGGGACGGGAACGGGGACGCCGACGGGGCGCCCGCGATCGAGTTCGACCACGTGCGCTTCGCCTATCCGTCCGCGGACGAGGTGTCCCTCGCGTCGCTGGAGTCGATCGCCCGCGCCGACACCGCCCCCGGGCGGGAGGTGCTGCACGACGTGCACTTCACCGCGCGGCCCGGGCAGCTCGTCGCGCTCGTCGGCCCGTCCGGCGCGGGCAAGTCGACGATCACGCACCTGGTGTCGCGGCTGTACGACGTGTCGGGCGCGCCGTGCGGATCGGCGGCGCGGACGTCCGCGACGTCACGCTGGAGTCGCTGCGCGCGGAGATCGGCGTGGTGAGCCAGGACGCCCACCTGTTCCACGACTCCATCCGGGAGAACATGCGCTACGCCCGTCCGGACGCCGCCGACGAGGAGATCCGCGCGGCGCTGGAGGCGGCGCACATCGGCGCGCTGGTCGAGGACATGCCCGAGGGGCTCGACACCGTCGTCGGCGACCGCGGCTACCGCCTGTCGGGCGGGGAGAAGCAGCGGCTCGCGCTCGCGCGGCTGCTGCTCAAGGCCCCCTCGGTGGTGGTGCTGGACGAGGCGACCGCGCACCTGGACTCCGAGTCGGAGGCCGCGGTGCAGCGCGCCCTGGCGACCGCCCTCGCCGGACGCACCTCGCTGGTGATCGCGCACCGGCTGTCGACCGTCCGGGAGGCCGACCAGATCCTGGTGATCGACGGCGGCCGCGTCGCCGAGCGCGGGCGCCACGAGGAGCTCCTGCTGCGCGGCGGCCTGTACGCCGAGCTGTACCGCACCCAGTTCGCCCGCCAGGACGACCGCGCCCCCGGGGACCACGCGGGCGAGGCGGGCGTCGGCGAGGCGGGCGTCGGCGAGGACGGCGTCATCGATCGCGACGCGGCGGACGGTCCGCCGCTCACCGCCGGGTGGAGTCCGGCGGAGCGGGCGGAGCAGGCGGGTCAGGAGTCGGAGGCCAGCCGGTAGCCGAGGCGGCCGAGCTCGATCCCGGCGATCTTCTCGACCTGCGCCGACTGCCGGGACGTCAGCCGGTCCCGCCACGAGCCGACCCCGTGCTCGTCGCCGTCCCGGCCGCCCGCCGCGGTCCGGACGAGCCCGCCCAGCGCCGTCCGGGAGACCTCGGCGTCCAGGTAGCGGGACAGCTCGGCGGCGAGCTTGCGCGGCTTGGCGACCAGGTCCTCGTACCGGACGGTGAACAGCTGCTCCCCGGGCACCTGCAGGCGCAGCTTCGCGCTGAGCCGCACCGCGCCGCGCCAGCGCAGCGCGCACTTGACGGCGGGCGCGCGCGCGGCCAGCGGCTGCGCTCGGTGTGGTCCTCGACGCCGAAGAACGCGTTGGGGAAGACCGTGTCGAGGTTGGCGAGGCCCGGCTGGAACCAGGCGAGGGTGCGTTCGTCGTCGAGCATGTCGGCGACGGCGTCCCGGCCGTCCCGGATCACCTGGACGAGCCGCGCGTCGGGGAACGCGTCGAGCAGCACGTCGGCGCTGTACAGCAGGTCGGGGGACGCGTCGGCGAACCGTTCGATGTCGCGCGGGTCCACGCACGTCGCGTCCGCCGGGGGCGCGGCGCCGCCGGGCGCGCCGTCGGGGACGGGCGGGAGCCCGCCGAGGTCGCGGCACAGCGCGGGGCACTCGCCGCACGCCCGCGCCGACACCTGCCACGCCTGCGCGTAGGCGTCCCGCAGCGGGGCGCGCCGCGGCCGCGTTCACCGGCGATCGCGGGCCGCCGCGCGAAGGCGTAGACGACGCGCAGCACCTCGGGCCGGGCGGCCGTCAGGTGGAATCCGGGGGACCGCCTGATCGCGCGCGCCAGCAGGTCCGTGCCCGAGTGCGGGGCGCCCAGGACGAACACGGGGCGGCGGACCTTGGTGCCGTTGATCACCAGGATGTGCGGCGTCGACCTCATACGAAGCCAAGTTTGTCACCTTTTGCGGACCGGTCGGCCCGTGACGCTCCGTAGGGCGCGTCCGATATTGATCCGTTAACCACCGTAATCTGTGACCTGCCCCTAGCCTGGAAGAATGGACGACTCTGAGACGCTCGCCGGTTTCCTGGCGGAGGCCGGGGCGATCACGGTCCTGACCGGCGCCGGGATCTCCACCGACAGCGGGATTCCCGACTTCCGCGGGCCGGAGGGCGTCTGGACCAAGGACCCGACGGCCGAGGCGATGTCGACGATCGGGTCCTACCTCGCGGATCCGGACGTGCGGCGCCGCGCCTGGCGGTCCCGCCGCGACCATCCCGCGTGGGACGCCGAGCCGAACGCGGCCCACGCGGCCCTCGTCGAGCTGGAACGGGCCGGACGGCTGCGCGCGCTGATCACGCAGAACATCGACGGGCTGCACCGGCGGGCCGGATCGGGCGCCGACGCCGTCATCGAGATCCACGGGACCATGCGGGACGCGGTCTGCCTGGCCTGCGGGCTGCGCACCCCCATGCCCGAGGTTCTCACACGGGTCGACGCGGGCGAGGACGACCCGCCGTGCGCCGACTGCGGCGGCGTCCAGAAGTCGGCGACGATCTCGTTCGGGCAGGCCCTCGAACAGGACGTCCTGGACGCGGCGATCACCGCGGCGCGCGAGTGCGACCTGTTCCTGGCCGTGGGGACGTCGCTGACCGTGCAGCCCGCCGCGAGCCTGTGCCCGGAGGCGGTGGAGCACGGCGCCCGGCTGGTGATCATCAACGCGTCGGAGACGCCGTACGATGGGCTGGCCGACGCGGTCCTGCGGCTGCCGATCGGGGAGGCGCTGCCGGAGTTGGTCGGACTGGTCCTCGGCACCGTCCGGTGACCCGCGGGTACCGGACGCCCGGACGGACGCCCGCCGACCGGCGCCCGGCGACCGCCGGGCCGCCCGCTACAGTGACCGGGTGGTCGCCGCGTTCGCGCGCGCCCCCGGTGATCCCGGCGGCGTCCCGTGGGGCCACGGCCGCGGATCCGTTGGCGGGTCGTGACCGGAGGCCCCTTCCGTCTGCGTCCGGATCCTGACAAGCTCTAACCGTCGGGTGCTGAGGAGGAATCGGGTTGATGAGCGGGGGCGCCCGCGCGGAGGCGGCACAGGAGCCGTCCGACGCGCCCCTCCGGCGAACCGTCCGCACGGCGGGCGGGAATGCGGAATGTCCGCACTTACAGGCGTTTGCGGCCCGGTGACCGGGTCGTCGTGGTCGCTCCGAGCGGTCCGGTCGAAGCCGCGCGGCTGGAGGCCGGGTGCGGGACGCTGCGCCGTCTCGGCCTTGACGTGGAGCTCGGCAAGCACGTCCTCGACCGTGTCAACCTCGACGGCTCCGCGCCCGCGGACGACTCCCGGCACGGGCTCGCGGGCGGCGACGCCGACCGGGCCGCCGATCTCGCGGACGCCTGGTGCGATCCCGGCGTGCGGGCGGTGATCTGCGCCCGCGGCGGCTACGGCGCCGCCCGCGTCCTGGACCGGCTCGACTGGGCCGTGCTCGCCGCCGCCACCGAGGCCGACGCCGCGGGCGGCCGCGGCCCGAAGATCCTGCACGGATCGAGCGACGTCACCGCCCTGCACGTCGCGTTCGGAACGCGCCTGGGCGTCACCACGTCCTTCGGCCCGATGGCCGCCGGGGCGCTCATCACCTCGGACGCCGCCCCGGACGCCGCCCCCGGCGCCGCCCCCGACGCGACCGGGCCTTGGACGATCGACGTCCTGCGGAGCGCGCTGTTCGGCGGCGCCGCACCGCTCCCCGGCACGCCGAGCGCTGCGCCCGGGACGCGCGGAGGGCGCCCTCACCGGCGGCACCCTCTCCCTGCTCACGACCCTCCTCGGCACCCCGTACGCGCCGCCGCCCGCCACGGGCCGCATCGCGTTCCTCGAAGACGTCACCGAGGCCCCCTACCGGATCGACCGGATGCTGGTGCAGCTCCTCCAGGCGGGCTGGTTCGACGGCGTCGCCGGGATCGCCCTCGGCTCCTGGGAGCGGTGCGGCGACCCGGGCGAGCTCGACGACGTGTTCACCGCGCGGCTCGGCGGGCTGGGCGTGCCCGTCCTGGCGGGCGTCCCGGCCGGGCATGGAGCGCGCCAAGGCACGCTCGAACTCGGCGCCCCGGCCGTCCTGGACGCGGACGGGCTCACCCTGACGGCGCCCGCGGCGGGAGGTGCCCGATGAGCGGCCGGTACACCTACGGCGACGCGCACGGCGAGACACCGGACGACCGCACCCTGGAGTCGCTGCTGGTGCTGGTGGCCGAGAGCCTCGGCTACGCGTGCCGTCCGGCGCCCGGCGACATCATGCTGCTGGAGGGCGCGCAGCGGCTGCACGTCAACATGCGGGACGTGCGGCAGGTCGCCCGGCGGGTTCCGCGCGACGACTGGCCCGCGCTGGTCTCCGATCACGTGACCACGGTCGTCACCGCGACCGAGGAGCCGCTCGACCTCAGCGACTTCGACCTCGCCCAGCACCTGCTGCGGACCCGCATCTATCCGGCCGAGAGCGACAACGGCACCCTCGCCGCCCGCCCGTTCGGGCCCGGCCTGATCGAGGCCGTGGTGGTCGACACCCCGACCACGATGCGGACGGTCACCACCGGGGAGATGCGGCACTGGCCCGTCTCCGGGGACGCGCTGTTCATGATCGGACGCGCCAACGTGCGGGCGGACGGCCCGCTGCAGGTGGTCGAGCAGGACCTGCGCGGCGTGCGGGTGTCGGTGCTGCGCGGTTGGACGTTCTACGCCGTCACGCACCTGGCGTGGCTGGAGGAGTACCTGCCGATCGGCCCCTACGGGGCGCTCGTCATCGCCCCGAACCGCAGCCTCATCGTCGCGCACCCGCTGCGCATGACCGAGGGTTCCCCGCGGGCCCGCTACCGCGCCGCCGTCGCCGCGGCCGAGGAGCTGCGGGCGCAGGCGTACCGGGCCTACCAGGAGGGGCCGGGGTCGCTCAGCCCGCAGCTGTACTGGTGGCGTGCGGGCGAGCTGACCTACCTGCACACGCGTTACGAGAACGGCGTGCTCGTCCTGCCGGAGGAGTTCGCGGCGGTGCTGGCGACGCTGGCCGCCGAGCACTGAGCTCCCGCGGGCACGGCCGCCCCGGCGGGCGGGACGTCCGGCTCGGCGGGAACCCCGGGCGGCCGCGTCGTTCCGGCGGCGTCCGGCTCGGCCGCGGGGGCCTCGATCGTCAGCATCGGCAGGAACACGTGCGTGAGCGGGCCGATCGCCAGCGCGTACAGGACGGTGCCGGCGCCGACCGTCCCGCCGAGCAGCCAGCCGGCGGCCAGCACGGTCAGCTCCAGCCCGGTCCGGACGGCGCGGATCGAGTGGCCGCGCGCGGCGATGCCGGTCATCAGCCCGTCGCGCGGGCCCGGACCGAGCCCCGCGCCGATGTAGCAGCCGGTGGCGAAGCCGCCCACCAGCACGGCCGCGACGAGGTACGCGGTGCGGGCGGCGAGCGCGTCCGGTTCGGGCAGCAGCCACAGGAACAGGTCCGTGAACGCGCCGACGAGGAGCACGTTGCTGATCGTGCCGATGCCGGGACGCAGCCGCAGCGGGATCCACGCGAGCAGCACCAGCCCGCCCGCGATCAGGATCCAGACGCCGATCGTCAGGCCGAACCGCAGCGCGAGGCCCTCGTGGAGGACGTCCCACGGGTCGTTCCCCAGGCGAGGACAGCTGCAGGGCCAATCCGAGGCCGTACAGGGCCAGTCCGATGTAGAGCTGCACCAATCGGCGTGCCATCAGGGCCATTGGTCGTTCGTTCCTTCCTCAGGCGTTCGAGTTGTCCACTCTTGTCCAAATTGGTCTGGCAACTACAGGGCCAATGTGCGAAAGTGGTTTGCATGAGCACCCGATACGTGAGCGGACACCAGCTGGCCCGGCTGCTGGGCGACGTGCCGCGCGAGCGTCCGGTCTACGCGGCGCTGGCCCGGGGCGTGCGCGGGCTCGTGCTGGACGGGCGGCTGGCGCTGCGCACGCGGCTGCCCGCCGAACGCGACCTCGCCGCCGCCCTCGGCGTCAGCCGCACCACGGTGACGGCCGCCTACGACCGGCTCCGCGAGGAGGGCTACATCGAGAGCCGGCAGGGCGCGGGGAGCTGGACGGCGCTGCCGCCGGTGCGGATGGCGGGGGACGGCATGTCCGCGGCGGCGCACGGCCCGCGACCCCGGGGGGGCGCCGACGGCCGGACGCCCGCCGGCCTGGGCTTCAGCGACACGCTGCCCGGCGGCGCCGCGTCCGGCGAGCCCGGTTTCGGCATGGCGGGGACCGGCCTCACGATGGTGCCGGAGTCAGGCCCGGACGGCGCGGGCTTCATCGACCTCGGCTGCGCGGCGCCCCGGCGCGCCCGGCGTCTTCGACGCGCCGTGGCGGCGGCCGTCGCCGAACTGCCCCGCTACAGCGGCGGCCCCGGCTACCAACCGGCCGGGCTGGCGTGCCTGCGCGAGACGATCGCCGCCCGGTACACCGCCCGGGGCGTCCCCACCCGGCCGGACGAGATCGTCGTCACCAGCGGCGCGCAGCAGGCGTTCACGCTGCTAGTCCGGCTGCTCGTGCACGCCGGGGACCCGGTGATGGTCGAGCGTCCCACCTACCCGCACGCGCTGACGGCGCTGCGCGCGCAGGGCGCCCGGCTGGTCCCGGTCGGGATGAACGGGGGCTGGGACGCCGAGCTGGCCGCGGCCACGATGCGGCAGGCCGCCGTCCGGATGGTGCACACCATTCCCGACTTCCACAACCCGACGGGCCTGCTGATGCCGGACGCCGACCGCGCCGCGGTCACCGCCGCCGCGCGGGCCGCCCCCGCCGCGCCGTCGTCGCCGACGAGACGTTCGCCGACCTCGCGCCGACGACCGCCGCCGCGCCGCGCG
>NZ_MKJY01000420.1 GCF_001942465.1 Actinomadura sp. CNU-125 | reverse complement strand
GCCCCGTCACGTTCGAAGGGCTCAACCTGCCCTCAGACGCCGTCGAGTGACCTCACCTCGGGTGTCCGTGCAACGGGAGGAAGCTCAAACGGGATGTGAGAGAGGCGGTCGGGGCCAACCATGACGACAATCGGTGGTGGCCGACCTTCGTCACCGACCCTCGCGTGCGGATGCTGGTCACCGGGTGGAGCAGCCGCGTCTCGTACACGATGATCGACACCTATGCCGCCGTGGTGAAGGCCGCCGACTCCCACGGCTGGGACCAGCTGACCGGCATGGACGACGTCCGCCTCACCACCGTCGTGAGGTCCATCGGCTTGACCGAGGCACGCATCGGCTACCTGCGCTCCCTGCACCAGTTCCTGGACGGCCGAGACATCGAGGAACTGCTAACGCAACCGGCGACCGAGTTCATCGTCGACTTCGCCGCCAGCGTGAGCGGCGCCTCCTACAAGATCGCGCAATGCGCCGCCCTGTACTCCCGCGGCTACCACTGCGGGATCATCCCGGTCGACTCCGGCATGGTCGATCTCCTCGCCCCCACGATGGGGATACGGCTGGAGAAGGGCCCCAAAGCGCACGAACGCATGCGGGACCTGCTGGAAACCTGCGCCGCCCAGCACGCCGACCACTACCGAACCCTGATCGCCCGGCACGGCTACTCCGTCACGCTCCCAGAGCAGACGGCACCGACGTGGTGGCTGCACCTGGTCCTCATCTACTTCAAGCGCCTCTACCTCAACAAGCCGACCAGCGGCCGCCTATGCACCCGGCGCCCCGTCTGCCCCGACCTGCTGGACTGCAGCCACACCAGACCGACCCCATGACCACCCTGGGCGTGATCGGGAACATTTCCATCGACACCACCCACTACCCCGACGGCCGCACTTGCCACCTCCTCGGTGGCGCGGCCCTGCACGTCGCGCTCGCCGCCGCACAAGCCGGCCTGCCCGCACGGCCGGTCGCCGTCACCGGTGACGGCCTCACCCTTCTTCACAGCGACCCCCGGCTGGACGACCTCGACCTACGCCACGTATCGACCGTGTGGGGCCCGGACTGCCGGTTCGACCTCACCTACAACCGTGACGGCCGGGTCACCGGCGTGCACAGCGACTACGGTGTCGCCACCACGCTGACCAGCCACGCTTTGACCGCGCTGGAGGACCCGGACGTCGATCACTGGCATGTCGCCTGTCGCCGCCCCCTCAACACCACCCAGATACTCGCTCGCCTGCTGGAACTCGGGCGGCCGTTCAGCGTCGACTTCCACCTGGCCAGCGCAGACGAACACATCCCCGCCGCTCGAACCGCGCTGCCCTTCGCCCAGGTGGTCTTCGTCAACACCACCGAACACCAGATCCTGACCCGCCACATCCCCGCCGCGTCTCTCCCGGCCGTGCTGGTGTCCGATGGCCCGAAAACCGCCGTCCTGCGGCGGCACGGCGTCCAAGTCGCCACCGCCGTCCCGCCGCCGATCACGGCGCAGGAGGTGACAGGGGCCGGCGACACCCTCGCCGGAACCTTCCTTGCCTTCACCGCCTCCGGCGTCGGCGACCAAGACGCACTGACCGGCGCGGTCACCGCCGCCTCCCGCCGCGCCGCATCCCCAGGTCTTCGGCATCGCACCTGAAGGGACCCTCTTGTGGCCCAGTACTACATCGCCCACCGCCTGTTCGCCGCCCACGACCGAGCCCTCGCAGCCACGCTCGCCCACCGCCTGGCCGAGGAACACGGACCCGGGTCGGTGTTCCTGCCGTTCTGCGACACCGACGAAGAGAACCTCATCGCCGAAACCAAAGGCCGCCTGCTGTTCGAGCTGGACACCCAATGCCTGGAAGGCATCACCGCGATGGCCGCCATCCTTCACGGGCCCAGCCTCGACGACGGCGTCTGCATGGAGATCGGCCACGCCGCCGCCCGCGGCATCCCCGTCATCGCCCTCACCAGCGACTTCCTTACCTACGGCCCCACCCCCGACGACCCCGCCCACTGCCCATTCCCCGACCCGCTCCTGACCGCGGCCACCAGCGCCGTCATCAGAACGCACCGCCTCGGCGCCGCACCACTACCCGCCAGCCCCACCTACACCGACTTCCTCACCCAGAACCTGGCCACGATCGACGACCTCATAGACCAGACCGTCCGCGCCACCCACAGACTGCCCCGACCACCCACACCGTTTCCCACACTCAACAACCAGCGGCGCATCGCCTACGTCGAACCATCGCCCTACGGCCTGGACGACCAGATACACGACGCCGTCGACATGCTGCGGGAAACCGGCTGGGACATCCACCTCGCCGACCGCTTCAACGACGGCGAAGCAGTCTCAGAGCGGGCCGAAGCTGACTGGGCAGCCCTCGCCGACTCCCATATCGCCGTCGTCGACGTGCGCGGCCCGGAGACGCCGCCCGGCGCGGCCATGGTCATCGGCGCTTGCGCAGCGACCGGACGTCCGGTCTACGCGCCAGACCCGCGATGTTGGTGGACCTTCGCGGACGGACGCGAACCCAACTACCGCAACCTAATGATCCAGTACGGGCTCACCGCAACCTTCGACCGCCCCCAAGACGTCCCCGTTCTGGTGGCCGCTCGATGAACTCCGACCTGGCACGGTGGGCCGCCCACCACGAAGTCATCGTCCTGGAGGGCTGCGACGGCGTCGGCAAGACCACCCTCGCCACCAAACTCGCCCACCACCACGGATACCAACACCTCCACGCCACCCGCACCCCCGACGGCATCGACCTCGCGGAGCGCTACCGCACCATCCTCGCTACGCCCGGCCGACTCGTCCTGGACCGCTGCTTCATCAGCGAACTGGTGTACGGCCCGCTGCTGCACGGCCGGTCCCGCCTCACTCTCGAACAGGTATGCGACCTGACCGCTGCTGTGGGCTCCCGGGAAGGGCTTCTCGTTCATCTGACGGCCCCACCTGAGACCATCGCCGCGCGCCTGCACCAGCGAGACGGCACCGCCCCCAGTCTCTCTGAGGTGCCACGGATCTTCCGGACAGGGCCCCAACTAGAGTTGGGGAGAACCGGAAGGGAAGGTCGTTGGCACGACA
>NZ_MKJY01000419.1 GCF_001942465.1 Actinomadura sp. CNU-125 | reverse complement strand
CCTTGGGGGTACGGGGCGAACGGGGGGCCGGCGACCGGGCCGGCGACCGGGCCGACGCCGCCCGCCGCGGCCGTTCTGCGGCGCGTTCGGACGAGGGCGATCGTGCAGGCGACCAGCGTGACGGCCAGCATGGACGCGAGCATGATCACGTACCCCGTCGCCTCCGACCCGGAGTCCTCCATCGCCTCCTCGCGGCGCCGCCGGTCGGCGTCCTCGGCGCCCTTCTCGGCCCGGTGCTCCGCGGCCCAGTTCGCGTACGCCTCGTACACCGGGTTCGGGCTCTTGGCGGGCACGCGCTCCGCGAGGACCAGGCCGGGCCGGACGAACCCGTAGCCGGTCTTGTCGTCGTGGCCGCGCGCGCCGAGGTCGGCGGCCGAGGCGATAACGCGGCGGACGACCTCCTTCGCGGGCAGTTTCGGGAACCGTGCCCGGATCAGCGCCACGGCGCCCGCGGTGAGGGCGGCCGCACCGGCCGTGTCGTCGAACGTGCGGACCCGTCCGTCCGCGAAGACCCCGCTGAGGGCGACGCCGGGCGCGCTCACCGCGGCGTAGGGCTGTCGGTAGCTCTCCGCCCACGGCTTCAGCCGGGCGTCCACCGCCCCGACCGCGAGGACCCCTGCGCAGTTGCCCGGCGACTGCTCGTCGTCGGGGTGGCGGCCGTGGCCCATCCCGGCCACGAGCACGACGTCGCGCTCGACCGCGTACCCGACCGCCTCCTGCAACGGTCCCCGGCACCGGCTCGCGCCCGCCGCCTGGGACAGCAGGATCACCTCGGCGCCGTGGTCGGCGGCGTAGCGGATGCCCTCGGCCTGGGAGGAGTTCGAGGTCACGATCGGCATGACCTTCGCCGCCGGTGCGACCCCCAGGAATCCGGTGCGGACACCGCGGGCCGCGATGAGGGAGGCCAGCGCCGTCCCGTAGCCGTCGCTGGTGTCGTCCCGGTCGATGAGCCCGTCACCGCCGTAGAACAGGTCGGTGCCGGGGACGAGCGCCCCCTGCAGCTCCGGGACCTTGTCGCTCGCGCCCCAGCCGATGACGGCGACGGTGACGCCCTGCCCCTGACTCTGCGACCACAGGCTCTTCCGGGCGTTCCAGGTGCCGAGCCACCATTCCGTCCGGTGGGGCGACGGCGCCGCGGCGGCCGCGCCCGGCGCGGCGATCCCGGCGACCAGCAGCAGTCCGAGTGCCGCCGCTAACGGTACGCGCATCTTCCGCCGCATCCACGGCCTCCCCACACGGTCCGGGCTCGTCGCCGCAGGACTATATAGGGCGGCCCGGCCGGACCGGCGGCCCGGCGAAGATAACGGACAGCGGGAAATGGGCGGCGGCGCCGTCGCCGACCCGCGGCCGACTCAGCGGCCTACGGAACCGCCCTGGTAGGCGGCGTTCTCGGTGGTTCCGTCGCTCCCGTCGGCGGCCTTCCAGCTCAGCGCGGGCCCGTCGTGCTCGCCGTCCGGAAACACCGCGCCGCCGAGCCAGTGGACGAGCGAGTCGGCGAACCGGCGGGCGACGCGTTCGGCGTCCGGCACGTCGGCGACCGCGCGGACGTCCACCCACCACACGGGCGCCTTCACCCGTTCGGCGAACTCGGCGCCGAGCAGCCGTCCGATCTCGCCGTGCACCGACACCCGCACGGCGTCCTCGATGGAGACGAGCAGCCGTCCGTCCGGCCCGTGCAGCCGCATCGCGCCGGGATCGTCGCCGCGCAGCTCCAGGGGCTCGCCGAGCGCGATCAGTCCGTCCGCGATGGCGTGCACGTCGGGGCGCCGCCGCACCAGGCGACCAGGTCAGTGCTCATCGGCCCGCCGACCGGTCGGGACCGTGCGGGACGGTGTCGGCGTGCGGGACAGGCGGAATCGCGGCCGCGCGAAGACGCGCACGCCCGTCCGCAGTCGGCTGGAGTCGGACACCGGCCTCCCCTCTCCCCGGCAAGCCTACGAGACGCCCGGCACGGTCCGCACCGCCCGGGCACGAACGACCCGCACGTCCACCCTAGGAGCACCGGGATGCTCGCGGGGCACCGGCACAAGGCTCGCGCCTTGGGCGATACCCCCTGAAAGGCGCCACCTGCCGCTAATCTGATCCGACCCCCTCGCGACACCCCCCGGAGCGATCATGAACGGTCCCGCCTGGCCCGGGCAGCAGCAGCCCGGCCCGCCGCCGGGATATCCGCCCGTCCCGCCCCCCGGCTACCCGTCGGCGCCGCCCCCGCTCCCGCCGCCGCGCGGCGGCGGAAACGGCGGCGTCCTGATCATGCTCCTGGTGTTCGGCGTGGTGGTGGTCCTCGCGATCGCCGCGATCGGCGCCTTCCTGGTGGTCCGCAGCGACGACGACACGCCCCCCGACACGATCGAGGTGCCGCGGCCCACGGCCACGGCCACGCCGACGGACGCCCCCACCCGCGCCTCGTCCTCGGACCCCTACAGCATCCTCGGCGGCACCGTCGAGACGGCGAAGGGCAACACGTTCACCCGCGCGGGCACCCGCACCGAAAGCTGCGTCGGCCGCGCGAACACCGAACTGAAGGCCGTCCTGGCGGACCACCCGTGCGCGGGCGACATGCACTCGGCCGTCTACGCCGACCCGACCAAGAAGATCATCACCACGGTCTCCATCCTCGACTTCGCCACCGCCGCCGACGCCGAGGCCGTCAAGGAGGCCACGACCGGCGACGCCTGGCCCGAACTGCTGACCCCGTCCGAGAACAGCGGCCTCCCGCAGCCCGGGTCCGAACCGTCCTACTGGACCCGCACCTGGGCGATGGACGACCGCGTCGTCTACGCGCAGTCGTACCGCACCGACGGCAGTTCCCCCGGCGACCGCGGCGGCGACGTCTACGCCACCGCCGGTGAACTGGGCGTCGAGATCACCAACGTCCTCCGCTTCACGAACTGACGATCGGCGGCCGTTCGGGCACGCGTTAACATGCCCGTCGGTCAACGGAGCGGTACCGCACAATTTCACAGCGCGTCCGGGACGGCGACGCCCGAGGTCCCCCCGCCCCCGCCGTCCCGGCGGCCGACACCGAGAGAACGAGGCCATGTCCCAGCCCCCCGGACCGCCCCCGCCTCCG
>NZ_MKJY01000418.1 GCF_001942465.1 Actinomadura sp. CNU-125 | reverse complement strand
CGCGCCGAAGTCGGACGACTCGTACGCGGCGGCGCCAAGGTCCCCGGCGCCGCACCCGCCACCGGCAAGGGCGCCGACAAGGACGAACCGGACGCCGAGAAGGTCGACGACGACGCGGAAGACGGCCCCGTCACCAAGGCGAAGGCCGAGGACTCCCCGGAAAAGGACTCCTGAGCGGAGACCGGAACGAAGCAAAGCGAAGCGAGTCGACGCCGGCGCCCGAACGGGCGCCGGCGTCTTCGTTCGACCGGCTTGCGATACAGCAGAAATCAATGTCACAGCTTGTTTACACATCCCCCCATTGGTCCGTGTAAACAAGACAAATCACCCACATTGTGTCTACAGTGCGCTACGCTCCCCGCTCGTTGAAAGATCGACTTTCAGCCCGGTACCCCCAAACGGAGCGTTGCGCATGCCAGTCACACATCGCCGCGCGGTCCTCGCCGGCGCGCTCGCCGTCGCGGTCGGTCTCACCGGCGCCGCCTGCGGCGGCGACGACGAACCGTCCGCCAACGGTCTGGAAACCTCCAGGCTCACCCTCGGCACCATGACCGTCGCCGACACCGCGCCGGTCCAGGTCGCCATCGAGAAGGGGCTGTTCGAGGCCGAGGGCCTGGAGGTCAGGCTGCAGACCGTGCAGGGCGGCGCGGAGGCCATTCCCAAGCTGAAGAGCGGCGCCCTCGACATCAGCTTCGGCAACTTCGTCTCGCTGGTCACCGCGTCCGTCAAGGACCCGGGCTTCAAACCGAAGATCGTCGCCGAGGGCTTCCTGAGCGGCCCGAAGACGCACACCCTGATGGTCCGAAAGGACTCCCCGTACCACTCCATCGAGGACCTCAAGGGCAAGAAGATCGGCGTCAACACCAAGAAGAACATCAGCACGCTGATGGTGGAGGCCGCCGGAAAGCCCAAGGGCGTGACGTTCCCCGAGGACGTCTTCGTCGAGGTCCCGCCGCCGAACATGGAGCAGGCGCTCAAGTCCGAGAGCGTCGAGGCCGTCCAGGCCATCGAGCCGTTCGGCACCCAGATGCAGCAGTCGCTCGGCGCCCGCATGATCGCGGACCTGTCGAGCGGGGCCACGGCCGACTTCCCGATCGCCGGTTACGCCTCCACGGAGAAGTTCGTGAAGGAGAACCCGAAGACGGTCGCGGCGTTCCAGCGCGCCCTGCAGAAAGCCGCGGGCGAGTGCCAGGACCGCAAGGTCGTCCAGGACATCCTGCCCAAGTACGCCAAGATCGACGCCCAGGTCGCCTCGACGATGAGCTACGGCAGCTACCCGACCGCGCTGGACCCCGCGCGTCTCCAGAAGGTGCCGGACCTCATGCAGGAGTTCGGGTACATCGACGAGAAGGTCGACATCAAGACGCTCATCGCGCAGGCTTCATGAACCTTCGCCGAATCGCGCTCGGCGCGGCCGGCGGTATCGGGGTGCTCGCGGTCCTGGAGGGCGTCAGCCGTGCCGGCCTCCTGGACCGCGACGCGCTGCCCCCGATGACGACCGTCCTGACCGAGGCGGGCAAGCTGGCCGTCGACGAGGACTTCCTCGTCGACGTCGGCGCCTCCCTGCAGGCGTGGCTCGGCGGGCTCGCGCTCGCGGTGCTCGTGGCGGTCCCGCTGGGCGTGCTGCTCGGCTCGGTCCCGCTGCTCGACACCGCGTCGCGGGCCTTGGTCGAGCTGCTCCGCCCGATCCCGTCGGTCGCGCTCATCCCGCTCGCCATCATCCTGTTCGCCGATCCGCTGCAGATGAAGATGTCGCTGATCTTCTACGCGTGCTGTGGCCGATCCTCATCAACACCCTCTACGCCCTCCGCGACGTCGACCCCGTCGCCAAGGAGACGCTCCGCAGCTTCGGATTCGGGACGCCGTCGGTGCTGTGGCGGGTGTCGCTGCCGAGCGCCGCACCGTTCATCGTCACCGGCGTCCGGATCGCCGCGTCCGTCGCCCTCGTCGTCGTGATCAGCACCGAGCTGTTCGCCGGCGGCTGGGACGGCATCGGCATCTACCTCTCCGACACCCAGTCGGGCGGCGGCCGCACCGACCTGCTGCTCGCCGGGGCGTTCTGGGCGGGCCTGCTCGGGCTGCTGGCCAACGGCCTGCTGCTCGCGATCGAGCGGATCGCGTTCCGCTGGAACACGGCACGGGTGGAGGGGGTCTCATGAACGCGCTGAAACTGGGAGGCGCTCTCCTCTCCCGCGTGTGGCTCGTCGCCCTCGTGATCGCGCTCTGGGAGATCGTCACCCGGGCGGTGAACGAGACCTACTTCCCGCCGCCCTCGGAGATCGTCCGGACGCTGAAGGAGATCTGGTTCTCCGGCCCGGCGTCGCACCTGTTCCTGTCGGACGACGCGCTCGAGGACTTCTCCAGCAGCCTGCAGAACCTGTTCGTCGGATGGGCCGCCGCCGGTGTCGTCGGCGTGGTGATCGGCGCCGCCATCGGCCGGTCCCGGGTCCTGTCCGACCTGTTCGACCCGGTGCTGCAGTTCCTGCGGGCGGTCCCGCCGCCCACGCTGCTGCCGTTCTTCATCCTGGTGTTCTCGATCAGCGACACCATGCGGATCGTGACGATCGCGTTCGGCGTGATCTGGCCGGTGCTGCTGAACACCTCGGACGGCGTCCGCTCCGTGGACGCGCTGCAACTGGACACCGCGCGGGTCTTCAACATCTCCCGGACCCGCCGGATGACGACGATCATCCTGCCGTCCGCCGCGCCGAAGATCTTCGCCGGGCTCCGGGTGGCACTGTCGTTCGCGCTGATCCTGATGGTGCTGTCCGAGCTGCTCGGCAGCACCGTCGGCATCGGAACCGAGCTGCTGGACGCGCAGCGCCAGTTCGAGCTGCCGCGGATGTGGGCCGGGATCGTCATGCTCGGCATCCTCGGGTTCCTGTTCAACGCCGTCTTCATGCTGCTGGAACGGCGGCTGCTGGCCTGGCACGCCGGGGCCAAGAGGCTCGAGAACTGACGATGACCTTTTCCACGCTCACACAGAAACGGCAGCCGCGATGCTCGAGATAACCGGCCTGACGCACTCCTACTCCGGCGATCACGGGGTCCTGGACGGCCTCGACCTCACGGTCGCCGACGG
>NZ_MKJY01000417.1 GCF_001942465.1 Actinomadura sp. CNU-125 | reverse complement strand
CCGAGGCGATCAGCGCGACGGAGGACGGCTCGGCCCGCGGCGCGCGGCCGAGCGGCGACGAAGGCGGCGGCCGGGACGGCCCGCAAGGGCGGCGCCGCGAAGAAGGCGGGCAAGTCCCGGGGCGCCGCGGGGCTGCCGGTCCGCACGGACGAGGCGCACTGGACGCGGGCCGAGCTCGCCGAGGTGCGGGCCGGGCTGGACGCGCAGATCGCCGAGCTGCGCGCCGACATCGCGGTCTCGGCGAGCCAGATCGCGGAGGGCGACACCAGCGAGGGCGCCGGCGACGATCAGGCCGACGCGGGCGCCAAGACGTACGCGCGCGAGCACGAGCTCTCCCTGGCGTACAATTCGCAGGACTGCTCGCGCAGAGTGAGCGGGCGATACAGCGGATGGACGCCGGCACGTACGGGATCTGCGAGGTCTGCGCCGAGCCGATCGGCAAGGCGCGACTTCAGGTGTTCCCTCGTGCGACCCTGTGTGTGACATGCAAACAACGCGAGGAACGTCGCTGAGCGACTCAACGAACCCAGAGGGCGGGGCCGGGGAATCCACGGGATCTCCTCGGCCGCGCCGTGTCGGTGTGCTGGCCGTGGTCGCGGTGCTGGCGCTGGCCGCCGACATCGTGACGAAGATGATCGTGGTGGCGACGCTGCAGGGCGAGGAGCCGATCCGGCTGCTCGGCGGGCTGCTGACGCTGCGCGAGACCCGCAACAGCGGCGCCGCGTTCTCGATCGGCACCGGCTACACGGTCGTGTTCACCTTGATCGCGTCCGGTGTGGTGGTGGCGATCATCTGGACGGGCCGCAACCTGCGGAGCCTGCCGTGGGCGATCTGCCTGGGCCTGATGCTCGGCGGTGCGCTCGGCAACCTGGTGGACCGGATGTTCCGCGCCCCCGCGCCGCTGGAGGGCCACGTCGTCGACTGGATCCAGGTGCCGAACTGGCCGGTGTTCAACCTGGCCGATTCGGCGGTGGTCTGCGGCGGCGTGCTGGCCGTCGTGCTGGCGGCGCGCGGCCTGCAGATCGACGGCACCCGCATCACCGACGACAAGGACGAGGACGGGGACGGCGGCGGGGGCGAGTCCGCGAAGAGCGAGCCGTCCGAGCCGTCCGAGCCGAAGTCGTCCGAGCCGAAGTCCGCGGACGAGCCGAAGCCCGCCGACGAGCGGGACGCGCGGACGCCGGGGGACGAGTCCTGATGGGGGAGACGCGCAGCCTCCACGTCCCCGACGGGCTGGAGGGGGAGCGGGCCGATTCGGCGCTGTCGCGGCTGTTCGGGCTGTCGCGCGGCCGCGCCGCCGACATCATCGCCGCGGGCGACGTCCTGCTGGACGGGCGCGAGCTGGCGACCAAGTCCGAGCGGCTGCAGGCCGGGGCCTGGCTGGAGGTGACGCTCCCGCCGCCGCCCGCACCGCCCGCGCCCGTCGCCGAGCCGGTCCCGGGGATGGGGATCCTGTTCGAGGACGACGACATCGTCGTGATCGACAAGCCGATCGGCGTCGCGGCGCATCCCACGACCGGCTGGACGGGCCCGACCGTCCTCGGCGGGCTGCTCGGCGCGGGGCACACGATCGCGACGAGCGGTGCGTCGGAGCGGCAGGGCATCGTGCACCGGCTGGACGCCAACACCACCGGCGCGATGGTGGTGGCCAAGAGCGAGAACGCGTACTCGCAGCTCAAGCGCGCGTTCCGGGACCGCCGCGTCGACAAGCGGTACCGGGCGCTGGTGCAGGGCCATCCGGACCCGTTCCGCGGGACGGTCGACGCGCCGATCGACCGGCACCCGTCCGGCGACGGGCGGTTCGCGGTGGTCGCGGGCGGGAAGCCGTCGGTGACGCACTACGACACGGTCGAGGCGTTCCGGGCGGCGACGCTGCTGGACATCGGGCTGGAGACGGGCCGCACCCACCAGATCCGGGTGCACATGTCGGCGATCAAGCACCCGTGCGCGGGCGACCACCTCTACGGCGCGACCCGACGCTCGCTGCGCGCCTCGGGCTCGGCCGGCAGTGGCTGCACGCCGCGCGGCTCGGTTTCGAGCATCCGTCGACGGGCCGGTGGGTCGAGTTCGAGAGCCCGTACCCGGACGATCTCGCGCGCGCGCTCGAGATCGTCGAGTCGGAGTCCTGAGCGGGCTCACAGGTCCAGCAGGCGGAGTCCGGCGGCGGTGGCGGCGGCGACGGCGAGCACGACCAGGAACGGTGCGCGCAGCAGCAGCGCCGCGACCGCCGCGCCGAGCCCGGCCGCGCGGGCGGGGTCGAACTCCAGGGCGCGTCCGTCGGCGAACGCCTGCACGGCGATCAGCGCGGTCAGCAGCGCGACGGGCACCAGTTCGGTGAACCGCCGCACGCGCGGGTCGTCCAGCACGGACTGGGGCGCGACGAGCCCGGCGAACTTCAGCGCGTAGCAGCCGGCGGCCGTGGCCAGCACCGCGATCCAGACGCTCATGCGGACTTTTCCTTGCGCAGCAGGGCGGGCAGGGCGGCGACGGCGGCGAGCATGACGGGGACGCCGGGCGGCAGCAGCGGCGTCGCGGCGAGCGCGACGACGGCGGCCGCGAGCGCGACCCGGGCCTCGGTGCGCCCGGCGGTGAGCCGCGGCCACAGCAGCGCGAGGAACGCGGCCGGGCCGAGCACGTCGAGGCCGACGGCGTCGGGGTCGCCGATCCGGCCGCGCGACCGCGCCGAGCAGCGTGGTGACGTTCCACGTCAGGTAGATCGTGATCGCGGTGGCGTAGAAGCCGGCGCGGGCGGACGCCTTGTCCGGTTGGGCGGTCGCGACGGCGGTGGTCTCGTCGATGACGACGTGCGCGGCGAGCGGGCGCCGCCATCCCCGCACGTCCAGGGTCCGCGCGAGCCGCAGCCCGTAGAGGGCGTTGCGGCCGCCGAGCAGCACCGCGCCGAGGGCTCCGGCGATGAGGCCGCCGCCCCCGCCGACGACGCCCACCAGCGCGAACTGGGACGCGCCGGTGAACGCCAGCAGGCTCAGCACGCACGCCTGCGGCACCGTCAGGCCCGCGGTGACGGCCGCGGCCCCGCCCGGCCAGGCCGGACACGGCGACCGCGAGGCCCACGCCCAGCCCGTCGCGGACGGCCGCGGTGCGGGCGGCGCCGGC
>NZ_MKJY01000416.1 GCF_001942465.1 Actinomadura sp. CNU-125 | reverse complement strand
TCTCAGATCCGAGCATGGTCCGGCCCCCGCGTGTCCCCTTCGGCAATACGGCGGGCCGCACCGAAGAAATGGACGCCGGCCTCGGTCACCCTGGAAATCGACAATGTCCGCATGCCGTTCAGCGTGGGGTGCGGACGGTTTCCGGGCGGTGAGCGCCGTCGCGCCGGGCGGACGGCGGCCCGTCCGGCGGCAGGCGGGCGGGCCTCCGCACCCGGGGCGGAGGCCCGATCGGGCTCAGCCCGCCTTGCGGGCGACTCCGCAGAGTCCCAGGCCCGCGATCTCGTCTCCGGGCTCCTGCTCGGCGGGGTCCAGCTCGGGGCGCCAGTCGAACGGCTCGACCAGGCCCGGTTCGAGGAACTCGAAGCCGCCGAACAGGGCGGTGATCTCGTCCCGGTCGCGCAGGGTGCCGAGCCCCATCGCCCCCTGGTACGCCTCGGCGACCTCCCGCAGCGCGGGCAGCACGTGGCTGATCGTCAGGAAGCTGCCGGGGGCGAGCCGGTCGCGGAGCGCGGCCAGCAGTTCGGCGGGCCGCGGGTCGGGCAGGAAGTGGAACAGGGCGAGCGCGCTGACCGCGACCGGACGGTCGAAGTCGAGCGTCCGGGACGCTGCAGCAGGATGCGGTCGATGTCGACGACGTCCGAGTCGATGTAGGCGGTGGAGCCCTCCGGACGGCTCGTCAGCAGCGCCCGCGCGTGGGCGAGGACGATCGGGTCGTTGTCGACGTAGACGACGCGGGATTGCGGGGCGACGCCCTGCGCGACCTCGTGCAGGTTCGGCGAGGTCGGCAGCCCGGTGCCGAGGTCCAGGAACTGGCGGACCCCGTGGTCGCGCGCCAGCAGCCCGACGGAACGGGCCAGGAACCTGCGGTTGGCCCGCGCCAGCGGGCGCAGCGGCGCGCAGATGCTCAGGATTTTCTGGCCGAACTCGCGATCGGCGCCGTAATGGTCCTTCCCGCCCAGATAGAAGTCGTAGACCCGCGCCGGATGCGGCTGGTCGGTGCGCAGGTCGACGGACGGTGGCGTGTCGCTCACGAAGGGCACGTCCTCGGGGGAGTCAAGTGATGATCGTTGCAATTGAAGCGTATCTCCAATGGCCTTCTCCCTAACCGGCCCCGGCGCCGTTCGGCGCGGTCCTTTGAATTCTCTTCCGGCCCGGCGAACGGGCGCGTTCAGGGGCGCAGGACGAGACGGATCGGGGCGCCCTCCTTGCGCACCAGGCGCTCGACGGCCTGCGGCGCGTCGGCCAGCGGCAGGACGTCGCTGATCGACTCGGCGAGGTCGAGGCGGCCCTGCTCGACCAGCCGGACGAGCTGCTCGACGTGTTCGGGTTCGGAGCCGTAGTGGCCGAGCACCTGCTGCCGCAGGTAGCTGAACAGGGTGTCGTGGGCGATCGTGACCGGGCTGCCGCCGAGGCCGACCAGGACGAGCCGGCCCCGCTTGCCGAGGGTGCCGAGGGCCTGGTCGCGGACGGCGGGGACGCCGGCGAAGTCGAACGCGACGGCGAGGCCGCGGCCGCCGGTGGCGTCCCGGACGATGTCGCGGAGGTCGGCGCGCCCGGGTCGAGCGCGAGGTCGGCGCCGAACCGCAGCGCCCGTTCCCGGGCGGGCGCCACGGGGTCGATCGCGATGACGGGGGCGGCGCCGAGGCGGTGCAGCAGCTTGACGGCGTGCGCGCCGAGCCCGCCGAGGCCCCAGACGCCGACGGCCTCCCCCGCCTGCGTCCGCGCGGTGGCGCCGACGGCGGCCCACGGGGTCGAGACGGCGTCGGGGATGATGCACGCCTGCTCGAACGGGAGCGAGTCGGGGATCGGCACGACCGTCCGCTCGGTGGCGACGGCGAACTGCGCCCAGCCGCCGTCGTAGTCGACGCCCCGGGTGAAGATCGTCCCGTCGAGGTCCTCCTCGCCGGCCTGCAGCAGCACGCGCCGTCCGGGCCGGAACCGGCTCGCGCCCGCGCCGACCGACTCGACGACCCCCGCCACCTCGTGCCCGAGGGTGACCTCGTCGCCCCGCAGGTAGAGGGGGGCGAGGGTGCCGTCGATCAGGTGGACGTCGGACAGGCACACGCCCGCGGCCTTCACCGCGATCCGCACCTCCCCGTACCCGGGCTCGGGCACCGGGACCTCCCGGACGGCGAACTCGCGCGTCCGCACGTCCAGCCGTCCGGCCAGCATCTCCGCCATCGCCCCCGACCTCCGTGAATAGGCGAGCGAACAGCCTCGGCGTACCCGGTGGCCGCCCATCGAAGCGGCGGAATCGAAGCGGCACGACCGAAGCGGCGCGGGTCAGGGGAGGGGCATCAGCATGCGCTCGACGAGCCGGTGCAGGTGGGCGCGGAAGCGTTCGACGGACTCGGGGTCGCGGGGGCGCAGGCCCTGGCCGCGCAGCCGCTCCGGGCCGATGCTCCCGTCGCTGTAGACGAGGCCGCCTTCGAGGAAGCCGAAGACGCACCACACGACCGTCCAGATCACGTGGTCGGGGTCGAGGTCGGGCGGGACCACGGGACGCACGGCGGCGGCGAACTCCAGCGCGGCGGGCGTCGTGTAGTACTGCTCCAGGCCGGGCACGTCGGCGGCGTCGCCCATCCAGCGGTGCATCCACAGCGCCAGGATGTCGGTGCGTTCGGTGTAGAAGTCCAGGTAGGCGTCCGTGACCCGCAGGTAGCCCGGCAGGTCGACGGTGAGCGCGGCCAGGGCCGGTGCCAGCGCCCGTTCCTCGGCCTCGGCGGCGTACCGCATCACTTTGCGGTACAGCTCGCCCTTGCCGTCGCCGACGAACTCGCGGAGCGTCGCCGCGTCGACCCCGGCGGCGTCGGCGACGAGCTGCAGGGACGTGCCGTCGTAGCCCAGCTCGGCGAACAGGCGTACGGCCGTTTCGAGCAGCCGGTCCAGCTCCGGTCCCTCCATGTCGATCACTTTACGTGATCGATCGGACACGATCCTC
This sequence comes from Actinomadura sp. CNU-125, assembly GCF_001942465.1. Lineage (GTDB taxonomy): Bacteria > Actinomycetota > Actinomycetes > Streptosporangiales > Streptosporangiaceae > Spirillospora. The sequence goes on along the minus strand of NZ_MKJY01000416.1, from coordinate 204 downwards.
GCGGGGCGTCCGGGCGGGGTGTCCGGTCAGTGCGCGGGAAGCTGCCCGGCCGGGGCCGGGGAGCAGCGGTCCAGGGCGCGGGCGAGGCCGGGGACGGCCGCGATGGCCTCGGCGGCGTCCGGGTCGGTGCGGTGCAGGAAGGCCAGGTGGCGGGCGGCGTGCGCGGCGATCTGCGCGGGCCGGGGCGCGGCCGGGGACGGGCTG
>NZ_MKJY01000415.1 GCF_001942465.1 Actinomadura sp. CNU-125 | reverse complement strand
CGTCGGCGGCGCGGCGGCCCGGGGGGTCGGTCCGGCGGAGGTGAGTCGGCCATTGCACTCCCGGGGGTTCTCGAGGCGACCGGAATGCCCGCGATCATGGGGATCGTAACTCCCCGCGGGCGGCGTGGCACGGTGAACGCCCGACAGGCCCTCCGGCCGGCGTCCCGGGGCGGGACGCCGGCGCGCGGCCGCCGGACGGGCGCGGGTCACCCGGCGGGCAGGGCGGTGAGCTGGGCCTCCAGCCGTTCGATGTCGGCCTCGGCCTGCGCGAGCCGGTCCCGGTTCTTGGTGACGACGGCCTCGGGGGCCTTCGCCATGAACGCCTCGTTGCCGAGCTTCTTGTTCGCCTGGTCGACCTCCTTGCGGGCGGCGGCCAGGTCCTTTTCGAGGCGCTTGCGCTCGGCGGCGACGTCGATGGTCCCGGCGGTGTCCAGCCGGACCGTGACGCCCTCGACCGGCAGCGACGCGGTCGCGGCGAAGCCGTCGCCGGGGTCGGTGAGCCGCAGCAGGGCGCGGACGCCCTCCTCGTGCGGGGCGAGCGGGGACCCGTTCCACTCCAGGACGGCGGCGACCTTCTGGCCCGCCTTGAGGCCCTGGTCGGAGCGGAACCGGCGGACCTCGGTGACGAGCCGCTGCAGCGACGCGACGAGCCCCTCGGCGTCCCGGTCGGTGCGGGACGGGTCGGCGGCCGGCCACGCGGCCCGCACGATCGTGTCGCCCCCGGTGAGGGACGTCCAGAGCTCTTCGGTCACGAACGGGATGACCGGGTGCAGGAGCCGCAGCAGGCTCTCCAGGACCTCGCCGAGGACGCGACGCGTCGCGGGAGCGCGGTCGTCGGCGAGCTGGACCTTCGCGAGTTCGACGTACCAGTCGCAGACCTCGTCCCACGCGAAGTGGTACAGCGTCTCGCACGCCTTCGCGAAGTCGTAGGACTCCAGCTGGGCGTCCACCTCGGCGATGACCGTGTGCAGCCGCGACAGGATCCACGCGTCGACCGTCGTGAGCTCGGCCGGGACGTCGCCCTCGACGTGCGCACCGTTGATCATCGCGAACCGGGTGGCGTTCCACAGCTTGTTGCAGAAGTTGCGCGAACCCTGCGCCCAGTCCTCGGCGACCGGGACGTCGCCGCCGGGGTTCGCGCCGCGCAGCAGCGTGAACCGGGTCGCATCGGCGCCGTACCGGTCGATCCAGTCGAGCGGGTCGACGACGTTGCCGAACGACTTCGACATCTTCTTGCCGTACTGGTCGCGGACCATGCCGTGCAGGGCGATGGTGCCGAACGGCGCGACGCCGTCCATCGCGTACAGCCCGAACATCATCATCCGGGCGACCCAGAAGAACAGGATGTCGTAGCCGGTGACCAGCACGGACGTCGGGTAGAAGCGCTTGAGGTCCGGGGTGTCGTCGGGCCAGCCGAGCGTGGAGAACGGCCACAGCGCCGACGAGAACCACGTGTCGAGGACGTCGGTGTCCTGCGTCCACCCGGCGGGCGGTTCCTCGTCGGGGCCCGGGCACGCGGTCTCGCCGTCCGGCCCGTACCAGACGGGGATGCGGTGCCCCCACCACAGCTGGCGGCTGATGCACCAGTCGTGCATGTTGTCGACCCACTCGAAGTAGCGGGCCGCCATCTCCGGCGGGTGGATCGCCACCCGGCCGTCCCGGACGGCGTCGCCCGCGGCCTTCGCGAGCGGCTCGACCTTCACGAACCACTGCAGCGACACGCGCGGCTCGACGACCGTCGCGCACCGCTGGCAGTGCCCGACCGAGTGCTCGTACGGGCGGACCTCCTTGACGATCCGGCCCTGTTCGCGCAGCGCCGCGACGACCGCGGGCCGCGCCTCGAACCGGTCGAGGCCCTCGAACGGGCCCGGCGCCGTCACGATCCCGCGCTCGTCCAGCACGGTGCGGGACGGCAGCGAGTGGCGGCGCCCGATCTCGAAGTCGTTCGGGTCGTGCGCCGGAGTCACCTTGACCGCGCCGGTGCCGAACTCGGGGTCGACGTGCTCGTCGGCGACGACGGGGATGCGGCGGCCGGTCAGCGGCAGCTCGACCTCCCGCCCCACCAGGTGCTTGTACCGTTCGTCGTCCGGGTGGACGGCCACGGCCGTGTCGCCGAGCATCGTCTCCGCCCGGGTGGTCGCGACGACGATCTCGTCCTCACCCGACCCGTACCGCATCGACACGAGCTCGCCCTCGCGGTCGGAGTGCTCGACCTCGATGTCCGACAGGGCCGTCAGGCAGCGCGGGCACCAGTTGATGATGCGCTCGGCGCGGTAGATCAGGCCGTCGTCGAACAGCCGCTTGAAGATCGTCCGGACGGCGCGGGCGCGCGGCTCGTCCATCGTGAACGCCTCGCGCGACCAGTCCACACTGTCGCCGAGCCGCCGCATCTGGCCGAGGATCCGGCCACCGGACTCGGCCTTCCACTGCCAGACCCGCTCGACGAACTTCTCACGTCCGAGGTCGTGCCGGGACAGGCCCTCCTTGGCCAGCTCCCGCTCCACGACGTTCTGGGTGGCGATGCCCGCGTGGTCCATGCCCGGCACCCACACGGCCTCGTGCCCCTGCATCCGGCGGCGCCGGACGAGCGTGTCCTGGATCGAGTGGTCGAGGGCGTGTCCCATGTGCAGCGAACCGGTCACGTTCGGCGGCGGGATGACGATCGAGTACGCGGGCCGGGACGGGTCGCGGGCCGGATCGGCGGCGAACAGGCCCGCCGATACCCAGCGCTCGTACAACCTGCCCTCGACGTCCGCCGGTCGGTACTGGGTGGGCAGGTCGACGTCCGCGGCGGCCCCCTGGCCGCGCTCATTGCTGGGCTGAGTCACGGCTGACGATTCTACGGGGACGCGGACGGTCCGGCGTCCGGGGAGGCGCCCCGGACGCGCCGGGGGCGGCACCGCGAGGGACGGGGAGATCTTCCCCGCTCACGAGGAGGGCACGTCGAGGGAACGAGAAAGGTAGAACGCGCGGGACCGCTCGTGCGTCAATGGATTGACCGTGGGCGCGCTCCCAGCCCACCCGTTCCGCCCCGAACGAGGAGATCCATGAGCGGCTCGGAACCCGCCCCCGAACCCGCCTCCGACCCCGGGACCGCCCGACCCGTCCAACCCGTCCCGACCCCCACGCCCCCTCGGCCCGTCCCGAACCGGCCGCATCGAACCCGCCCGTCGC
>NZ_MKJY01000414.1 GCF_001942465.1 Actinomadura sp. CNU-125 | reverse complement strand
ACCGGCAGCGGCCTGCGCATCCGCCGCCAGGGCGTCCGCAAGCTCGCCGACTTCTGGGGCCACTGCTGGCAGTCGGCGGTGTTCCCGAGCGGACGCGCGTTCGGCTACATCGCCTACCCGCCGCGCCCCGACGGGCAGCCGACCTTCAACGAGGGCTTCGTCTTCACCGGCGACGGCGACCTCGTCCCCGCGCGCGTGGTGCGAGCCCCCTGGCTGACGAGGCTCCGCGCCCTGGGCGAGGACGTGTCGCTGGTCCTGGAGACCGAAGCCGGGACCGTCGAGATCGAGGGCGAGACGGTGTTCTCCACCCACGACGTCCACCACGGCGACGACACCTACTCGGTGCGGGCCCTCAAGCAGGAGATCTCCGACTTCCCGGCCGTCCACCAGGCCGGTGTGCGTTACCGCTGGGACGGCGAGGAGACCTTCGGAATGCTCGAACGGTCCAACCCCCTCGACAAGATCTCGCGCGACTAGAGAACACGGAGAAACCGGAGCGACCATGCGCGGACTGCGCGGCAAGACCTTCATCGTGGCGGGCGGCGCCACCGGGATCGGCGCGGGCACGGCCGAGCGGCTCGCCGCCGAGGGCGCTTTCGTGACCGTCGGCGACATCAACATCCAGGGCGCCGAGGCCACCGCCGAACGGATCGGACGCTCGGGCGGCCGGGCCGTCGCCGTCGAGTTCGACCTGTCCGACGACGAGTCGGTGCGGGAACTGGTCGGCCGGACGATCGCCGAGTTCGGCGCCGTGGACGGCCTCCACAACGTCGGCGCGGACCTGTCCCCGGACAACATCGGACGCGACACCTCCCTGCTCGACACCGACATGGACGTGTGGCGGCGCACCCTGGACGTCAACCTGCTCGGCTACGTCCGCACCAGCCGTGCCGTCCTGCCCCACCTGCTGGAGAAGGGCGGCGGCAGCATCGTCATCACCTCGTCCGGCGGTTCGCTGGGCACCGACCCGTCCCACGTCGCCTACAACGCGTCCAAGGCCGCGGTCAACCAGCTGACCCGGCACATCGCCGTCAACTGGGGCGGGGCGGGCATCCGCAGCAACGGCGTCATGCCGGGGCTGGTCATGGGCGAAACGCAGGAACAGCAGAACGACCTGGAACTCCAGCAAGCCTTCATGGCCGCCGCCAGGACCACCCGCCTCGGGAAGCCGAGCGACCTGGCCTCGGTCGCGGCCTTCCTGCTCTCCGACGAGGCCGAATGGATCAACGGCCAGGTCTGGTACATCGGCGGCGCCTCCCACCTCCGCCAGTGACCCTCCCCGTCGCCGCCTGCGCATTCCTTGATCATTCTAGATTTCGGCATGGGGTGCGGATTCTTTGCGTCCACCGATGTTTCATATAGAGGAAACCGTTCTGACCTGTAGCCGACCTCCCCCATACCGATTCGGGCTTGAGTGACGACCACGGGCGCTGTTAGCTTCACCCGGTGGACGAGATGCGTGCACAGGCGGAGGCGATCGCGGATTTCGCGGCGGCTCTGAGAGAACTACGCAACTCGGTCGGCAACCCGCCTTTCCGGCAGATGTCCGGCCGGTCAGGGGCGATTTCGCACACGACGTTACATGAAGCCGCGAAGGGTAACCGACTTCCGAGCTGGGGAACGACGGTCGAGTTCGTCAAGGCGTGCGGCGCGGACCCGGGCGAGTACCGCGAACGCTGGGAGACGGCGAACCGGGCGGTCCGGTCGGCGACCGCGCGACCGCCGCGAGCGCCGTCGCGGCCCGTCCGCCGGGCGAACTCGCGGTCACCGCGCCGGGCGCCGCCGAAGGCGCCGCCGGCCACGACGCCGTCCACGTGGCCATCGAGCCGTCCGAGCCAGCCGAGCCGTCCGAGCGGTCCGCGTCGTCCGGCGAGGGCGCGGTCCCCGTACCGGCGTTGCCGCCGGACGGCATCACGGGCGGCCGCGCGGGCCGTCCCGTGCGGGGAGCGCGGCCCGCGGGGCGGTTCCGGTTGCCCCGTTCGGCCGCGGCGGCGCTCGCGACGGCGGCCGTCGGGGCGGGGACGTCGCCGGCGTCGTGTCGCCGTCGACCGTGGTTCCGAACCCGCCGGGCCCGGCGCGAAGCCGCCCGGCGGGCTGTCGAAGGCGGCGCTGTCCCCGGCCGACTGCCCGGTGCGCCAGACCAACCCGCCACCGGCTCCGCCGAACCACCGGGGCGACGCCGCCGCGTTCATCGCCGACATCACGCTGCCCGACTGCACGCGGGTCGGCCCCGGCGAGACGGTGACCAAGGTGTGGCGCCTCAAGAACGCCGGGACGGTGCCGTGGAAGGGGTATTCGCTGCGCCGCCTCGACCTCCCGCAGCGAGCCGACCAGTGCCAGACGATTTCCGACGTGCCGATCGAAGACACACGTCCGGGCGAAATGGTCGACATCCGGACCGACATCACCACTCCGCGAAATCCGGGCCTGTGCTTCGTGCGGTTCAAGATGGTGGATCCGTCGGGGAAGGTCGCGTTTCCCGGAAGCAGGCCGGTCAACTTCCAGGTCGTCGTCGAAAGCCCGTTGTTCCCCGCCGCGGACGACACGGCGGGGAACTGATTCCGGACGGGCCGCGGGGTCAGGAGAGAGCGATCCCGCTGTAGTAGGCGTGCAGAATTCGTGAGTGGCTCCAGCCCGCGTTGGCCTTGTCGCGGGAGCCGTACTGCGACATCCAGTCGCCGGTGACCCACCCGCCGCACGCCGTCGTCGTCGCGCAGTAGTGGGCTTGCAGGATCTTCCCGCCCCGGGTCATCCGCGTGCCCCACGTCGCGTCCACGGCGGCGTTCGTCGACGCCTTCGCCGAGCCGGGCTTGTACACCTGGCTCGACGTGTTGTCGTAGACGTCGAAGCAGTCACCGCCCGACGTCTTGCGCGTCGAGTGCAGCGCCCAGTACCAGCCGAAGCTCTTGACGGCCATCGCCCCGGCCCGCAGGGACTCCCGCGGCCAGCTCGGCACCCACTCGTTGGGCAGGACGTTCTTGACGTAGGTCTTGAACGGCACCCGGTCCACGCGGTTGAGCGACACCCGGTAGACCAGGATCGTCGTGGGCAGTTTGCTGTTCGTGCCGTCGGTCTTGCAGCCGGTCGGCGGCGTGGAACCGAGGAATCGGTGCGAGGCGTTCTGGTTCTTGAGGCTGGAGTTCAGGTTGCCTTTGGCGCCCGCCTTGAAGTCTTGGTAGGTGCCG
>NZ_MKJY01000413.1 GCF_001942465.1 Actinomadura sp. CNU-125 | reverse complement strand
ATGAAGAGCTACGGCCGCGCCCCGACGTTCCTGATGGCCACCGGATACGAACAGGTCCGCTCCATCGCCGCCGCACTGGCCGGAGACCGCGAAGCCGCCGACACCGTCCAACTCGACCTACCCGAGACCGGCGTGTGCTCCACCGACCTGATCACCGACGACCTCCTTCCCGGAGCGCAGGGCGGCGGCTGCGGCACCTCGTGCGGCGCTGAACCGGCCTCGCCCACCGCCCAGGAGGCCGCGTCCTCCTGCTGTGGCACCCCCGAACCGGTCACCATCGGCGTCGGCGCGCCCGCCGGCCTCGGGTTCGCCACCGGACGCGTACACGGCTACTCGGGCGACGCTGAACACGGCGAGGTCTGACCGCCCGTGAGTTCCGCCTCCTCGACGTCGTCCCGGCGGCTCCGGCCGCCGGGACCGACCGGCATCTGCGCGGCGTTCTGATCGCCCTGTGCGTCACCGAGATCACCAGCTGGGGCGTCCTCTACTACGCCTTCCCCGTGCTCGCTTCCGCCATCACCGCCGACACCGGCTGGTCCACTCCCGCGATCACCGCGGCTTTCTCCGCCGCGCTCGTCGCCGCGGCCCTGGTCGGCATCCCCGTCGGGCGGTGGCTGGACCGCCGCGGCCCGCACCTGCTGATGACCGCCGGATCCGTGCTGGCCACGATCGCAGTGATCGGCCTGGCCGTCGCGCCGTCGCTCGCCTGGTTCGCCGCCGCCTGGCTCGTCGCCGGGATCGCGATGTCCGCCGTGCTCTACCAGCCCGCCTTCGCCGCCCTCACCCGCTACTACGGCCCCCGGCACCTCGCCGCGCTGACCACCCTCACCCTCGTCGCGGGCCTGGCCAGCACCGTGTTCGCGCCCTTCACCGACATCCTGTCGGGCCGCCTGGACTGGCGCGACACCTATCTCGTCCTGGCCGTCGTTCTGGCCGTGGTCACCATCCCGCTGCACGCCATCTCCCTGCGCCGCCCCTGGCCCCCGCCCCACGACCGGCCGCACACCCGGCCAGACGTCCCCGCCGGCACATCGCCCCAGGTCCAGCACATCACTCGCAGCAAGCCGTTCTGGATGCTGGCCGCCGCGCTCACCCTCTCGGCCTTCGCGATGTACGCGGTCCTGATGAACCTCGTCCCGCTGCTCGCCGAACGCGGCGCGTCCCCCGCCGTCGCCGCGTGGGCGCTGGGCCTCGGAGGCGTCGGGCAGGTCGCCGGACGCCTCGGCTACGGCATCCTCGCCCGCCGCACCGGCCTGCGCGCCCGCACCGCCGGGATCCTCGGGCTGTCCGCGGCCACCACCGCCGCCCTGGCCTTCCTTCCCGGGCCGGTCGCGCTGCTCATCGCCGTCGCCGTCCTCGCCGGGACCGCCCGCGGCGTCGCCACGCTGCTGCAGGCCACCGCCGTCTCCGACCGCTGGGGCACCACCGCCTACGGCTCCCTGTCCGGCGTCCTGGCGGCGCCCGTCACCATCGACGGGCGCATCGCCCCCGCAGTCGGAGCCGGACTGGCAGCCGCCCTCGGCGGCTACCCCGCCCTGTTCGCCGCGCTGACCGCGGTCACGGCCGCATCCGTTCTCCTTGCTCTTGGCAGTGTTCCCGACCAGAAAGCCCGGCCCCTCAGCGACCTTCCCCAACGGTGAGGATGACACCGAGTCGGCACTGGGCGATGGGTGCTTCGGCGCGGGTGACGGCTACGCACGACCTTCTTTGGTCTCGTCAGGTGCTTCGGTGTTCGGCTCGACCAGGGCGGTGGCCGCCTGGTCGGCGTCGCGCACGCTGAGGTATCTGCTCCAGTTGTGCTGGCCGTAGGTGGTCCAGCGGATCGCAGTATGGATGTGCATGCCGAGCAGATCGGCGAGGATGGCGGCGGGCAGGTCGGTGGCGAGACTGATGAGGGCGGTGTTCCGGGCTCTTCTGGCGGTGATGCCGTTGCTCGTCAATCGGATGCTCAGAGCCGAGGCGCTGATCGGCTGGCCTGGAACACGCCCAGGAAACAGATGGTGCGGTCCGCGTAGGCCGTGGGCGATGGTCGGTGGTTGCCCGCCGGGCTCAGCGGCCAGGCACAGGAGAAGTCTCGCGAGGCGAGGGGGTAGCAAAATGGGGTGGCGGCCGACGGCCAGGTAGGTGTGTTCGTCGTCTTGGGTGATCTGGTCCGCCGTGAGGTGCCGGATTCTCTCAAGGGTCAGGCCGAACAACAGAATGAGCGTTCCTGCTGCTCGGACGTCGATGGGTTTGGTGTCCTCGGTCAGGCATTCTCGGACGAGGTCCCAGCGTTCACAGTCATCGAGCAGGTCGGTGGGCTCTGCAGCCGGGATGATCGGGACGGTCAATTGACGCGTCAAGCGGCGAGCGCCGGCCCATTTCAGGAAGTACCGGATCTCGTAGTGGGTGCTGCGGTTGTCGGCTTCGAGCCATCGGTCGAGGTCATCTTGCTGGAGGTGTCCCAGGGGAATCTGCCGGGCGTCGAGCCAGGCCAGGAAGTTCAAGGCGACCGTGACCCGGCGCCGCAGCACACTCCCCGTCGCGGCGGGGTGCTTCCGGGAGGCGGCCCGGACGCGTGCACGGCGCAGCAGGTGCCAGTGAGCGAAGGGCCGGACGAGGTTGGCGTGATCGGCGGGTACGTCGGCGAGCTTGTCCTCCAGCCATCGGGGCAGGCGCTCGAGGTCCTCGTTCCGTTCAGGCAAGGCTCCGCTGTGGACCAGGAGCTGCCGGACGTAGTGGACGTTGCGGTCGAGCGGAAGGTCATCGAGCAGGTCGTGGGTCAGCGTTTCACCTCGGCCGACCAGCTTGGCGAGCAGCCGGGCACTGGCGCTGCCGGTGATCCACACGATCTGATTGAACGGGGAGTCGGTCGCGTTCAGGGCGGCGGCCAAGGGCTCCAGTTGCCCGGCGACCCGTCCATCGGGCCCGGTCAGCAGGGTGCGAACTCGGTCCGCTAGGACGCAATAGGCGCATCGCCCGTGACCATAGGGCCTGCCCGCCCGGCCGCACTGGCGGCAGGAGTAGTCGACCTCAAGCCCGGCGCACAGCCCGCACACGCCGCGCCGATCAGCGTCGCGGGCGATGAGCGGCTGAATCGTGCCACAGGTGGCGCAGGGCGCAGGGTTTCGCAGGATTGAGAGGGTAGCAGGTTTGGCGGACCGGGCCGATCGGCCAGCGAGCCGTCACCCGGCGGTGACGCTGAGGGGCCACGCGTTTTCCGGACAGCTTCTTCATGGGTGATCTGCGGGCAGATCTACGCTGCTTGCTGCCGATCC
>NZ_MKJY01000412.1 GCF_001942465.1 Actinomadura sp. CNU-125 | reverse complement strand
GGTACGAGACCGCGCTGCGCGCCGCCCGCCGCGCCGCCCGGTACGACGATCCGGGGCTGCACGCGTTCGTCCCGTCGCGCCGCGCTTGTCCCCCTGCTTGGAGGAAGAACCGTTTTGGAAGGCTTCGGTAAGCCTGCGTACGACCGGCGCCTCGATCGTGGAGGACGCCGAACGGACGAACTCGCCCATCTCCTGGAGCTTGGCCATGACGACCTTGCTCTCTACACCGAACTCCTTGGCGAGTTCGTATACCCGGACCTTGGCCACTGCACTCCCTACTCGGTCCGGGGGTGCGGCCTCCGGACCGTCGCTAACTTGCCGTACTCATCGCGGCGTGCTCATCGAGCGCTCATAGCAATCTCGACCTGCTTCCCGACTAGACGTCGCTTACCGTTCGGCCATTTACGTTCAGCCATCCTGCTGCCGCGCGGCCCTCTCCGCAACCCGTGCCCGCAGCACACCGGCGTCGAGCGGCCCCTGAAGGCGAAACGCCCTGGGGAACGCCCGACGTCGCTCTGCGAGCTCCAGGCATCCCGGATCGGGATGCAGATGCGCACCCCGTCCCGGCATCCGCCCGTGCGGATCGGGGACGATCGTGCCCTCGACCGCCACCAGGCGGAGCAGGTCGGACTTGGCCGTACGAACCCGGCAACCCACACACGTGCGTATGGGGGCCGCCCGGCCACTTTTCAAGAGTCTACCGCGCCGAGGCGTCGGCGGGACCTGTCGCATGGTCTCCTGACGTAGAAGATCCGGATCCGCCCGGGTCCGCGGCCTTCGCGTCGCCGCGGTCCTCGCTCTCCGGCCGCTCCCGGCCTCCCTCTCGGGGGGCCGCGCCACCGGCGGCGCGAGCGGGCTCCATGTCGGAGCGGATGTCGATCCGCCAGCCGGTGAGCCGGGCCGCGAGGCGGGCGTTCTGCCCTTCCTTGCCGATGGCCAGGGACAGCTGGTAGTCGGGCACGACCACCCGGGCGACCCGGGCGTCGGCGTCGACGACCTCGACACTCGAAACGCGCGCGGGGGACAGCGCATTCCCGACGAACTCGGCCGGGTCGTCCGACCAGTCGACGATGTCGATCTTCTCGCCGTGCAGCTCGGTCATCACGTTGCGGACGCGGCCGCCGACGGGGCCGATGCAGGCCCCCTTGGCGTTCACCCCCGGCTTGCGCGAACGCACCGCGATCTTGGTGCGGTGCCCGGCCTCGCGGGCGATCGCCGCGATCTCGACCGTCCCGTCGGCGATCTCCGGGACCTCCAGCGCGAACAGCTTGCGCACCAGGTTGGGGTGCGTGCGCGACAGCTGCACCGACGGGCCGCGGTGTCCCTTGCGGACCTGGACGACGTAGGCGCGGAGCCGTTCGCCGTGCCCGTACCGCTCCCCCGGCACCTGCTCCTGCGGCGGCAGCACGGCCTCGATCTTGCCGAGGTCGACCAGCACGTTCCGCGGGTCCTTGCCCTGCTGGATGATGCCGCTGACGATGTCGCCCTCGCGGCCCGCGTACTCGCCGAACGTCAGCTCGTCCTCGGCGTCGCGCAGCCGCTGCAGGATGACCTGCTTGGCGGTGGTCGCGGCGATGCGCCCGAACCCGGTCGGGGTGTCGTCGTACTCGCGGAGGGACTCGCCCTCCTCGTCGGTCTCGGTGGCCCAGACGGTGACGTGCCCGGTGGTGCGGTCCAGCTGGACGCGCGCGCGCGGCGCGGCGCCCTCGGTGCGGTGGTAGGCGATCAGCAGGGCGTCTTCGATGGCCTTCACGGCCACGTCGAGCGAGATGTCCTTCTCGCTCTCCAGGACCCGCAGGGCGGTCATGTCGATGTCCACGAGGTTCCCCCCTCTAGTCCGGCTCAGCCGGTGAACGCGTTTCTTCGGCCGCCCCGGGCGGAGGAGCCTTGAACTCCACCTGGACACGGCCGCGCCCCAGCTCGCCGAGGCCGAACCGGCGCCGCCGGGCGTCCGGCCCGGCGGTACCCGACCCAGCGGACGTGCCGTCGCCGCCCGCACCGGCTCCCTTTTTCCGGCGCGGTTCGGCGATCTCGATCTCGACGGCCTCGTCGTCGGCCGCCACCACGCGGCCCTCGACCTCGCCGCCCTCGGCCAGCGGCGCGACGACCAGCCGGCCGACGGCGCGGCGCCAGTGCCGCGGCTCGGTGAGGGGCCGGTCGACGCCCGGGGAGGTCACCTCCAGCACGTACGGCGTGGCCCCCATGACGTCGGAGCCGTCGAGCAGCTTGGAGGCCGTTTCGCTCAGCCGGGCGATGTCGTCGAGCCCGACGCCGCCGTCGGCGTCCACGACGACCTTGACCAGGCGGCGGCGGCCGGCCGGACGGACGTCGAGCTCTTCGAGGTCGAACCCGGCCTCGGCGACGGCCGGTCCAGCAGCCGCCGCAGCTCCGCGGCGGCGACGTCCCGGGCCGGGCGCGCCGACGCGACCGGGCGGCGGGCGCCGCCGTTCCGCGTCCGGCCCTCGGTCCGGCCCCGCTGCTCACGGCCCCCATGGGCGCGGCCCCTGCCGGGGCGGCCTCCGCGGGCCGGACCTCCGCGGGACTCGACGCTCATGGCCCCTCCTCGTGTTGTGTTGATGTCACCGTGTGTCCGCTGACCCTTCAAGACTATCGACAGCCGGACACCGCAGCGGTCTTTCGGACAGGTCACCGGCGCGGCGGATGTGAAATGCTGATAGCGGCCCGCCGGCGGCGTCCTGGGCGACGGACCCCGCGGGCCTCCCTGTGCACACCCATGCACGCCCACCGGACCCCCACCGGGTGAGGAGACCGCCTTGCCACAGGCCGTGCCGCGCGGCGGCGTGCGGCGCCGGACGCTGCTCGGGGGGCGCGGCCGCGCTCGTCCTGCCGCTGCTTTCCGGCACGCTGACCGGGTGCGCCGCCGAGGCCGCGGCGCCGCGGCGGGGCATGGCGGCGCTGGTGCGCGCCATCGCCGCCGAGCAGGACCTCATCGCCTCCTACGAGGCGGTCCGGGCCGCCGATCCCGGCCTCGCCGGGGCCGTCGACCCCGTCCTGGCGCGCCATCGCGAGCACCTGAAGGTGCTGAAGAACCATTACGTGCCGGGATCGGGCGACCGCAGGCACGAGGGCGGGCGCATCCCTTCCCCGAGTCCGCTCGCGGTCCCGTCCGGACGTGACGCGGCGCTGGAGGCTCTGCGCCGGGCGGAGGGCGCGTCGGCCGTCGCGCGCGCCGCCGACACGGCGCAGGTCGAGCCGGGGCTCGCCCAGCTCCTCGCGAGCATCGGGGCGTGCGAGGCCGGGCACGCGCGGACGATCGAGGGCGGACCGGCGCCCGTCCCGGCCGAGTC
>NZ_MKJY01000411.1 GCF_001942465.1 Actinomadura sp. CNU-125 | reverse complement strand
CCGCCGGCGCCGCCCGGTCGGCCCGGCGGCCCGCGACGAGCAGCGCGTCCCGGCCAGCAGCGGCACCCCGCAGACGGCGGCGATCACCCCCGCAGCTCCCCCGCGTCGTCGGTCAGGTCCACGTCCCGGGCGCGGAACAGCGCGGTCACGACGGCGAACCCCATCGCCATCTCCAGCGCCATCACGGTGATCGCCACGAGCACCAGCACCTGGCCGTCCACGACCGGGCGCGACGCCCACCAGAACCCGCCCGCCGCGACCAGAACCCCGTTGATCATCAGTTCGAGGCCCATCATCAGCATCACGATCGACTGCTGCGACAGCGCCCCGTACAGGCCGACGCAGAACAGCGCCGCCGCGACGACCAGGAACGCCTCAAGCGTCATCGCCGTACCGCCCCGACTTCAGCGCCAGCACCACGGTCGCGATCATCGTCGCCAGGATGGCGACGCCGATCACCATCATCACCAGCATCTTCGAGCCCATGATCGCCTCGCCGAGCGCGACCGCCGGGTCGCCCGGCCGGCGCCCCGCCCGGCCGGGCCACGGGACGGCGATGATGCCCGCGACCATCGCCGCGAACGCCGCCCCCGCGATGACGGCCGCGCCCCGCCGGTTGTGCAGCATCGACATCGGCATCAGCCCGGCCGGGTTCATCATGTACATGACCATGAAGACCGCCATCACCAGCATCTCCATGATCATCATCAGCACCACCAGGACGCCCAGGTAGTGCAGGCCCGCGAGCAGCAGGAGGCCGCCCGTGCACACGAACGACGCCAGCAGCGCGAACGTCGCCCGCGCCATCGAGTCGACGGTGAACACCGCCACACCGAACGCCGTGGCCGCGGCGCCCAGGACCCAGACCATTCAGACCACCACGATTCCCACGACGAGCATCTGCAGCAGCACGGCGGGGATCAGCACCGTCCACGCCGCCGTCATGAACCGCTCCATCCGCAACACCGGCAGCCGCCGCCGCGTCCACACCAGCAGCGCCAGCACCACTGCCGTCTTCAGCACCGACCACGCCCACCCCGGCAGCCCCGGACCCGCGCCGCCCCCGAGGAACAGCGGCACCGACGCCGCCGCCGCGACCGCGAGCAGCCCGTACCGTCCGGCGAAGAACACCAGCCGATCCGCGCCCGACAGCTCCAGAGCGGCTCCCCCGGCCACGTCGTCGCCCACCGGATGCCCGAACGGCCCCCAGAACGACATCGCCAGGGCCGACACCAGGTACACCGCGAACGCCACCGGCATCCAGACCCCGAACCACAGGCCGTCCTGCGCCGCCGCGACCTCCCGGAAATCCAGCGAATGCGCCGCGAGCGCCGCCGTGATCAGCGCGAACATGTGCGGCAGCTCGTACGCGAGCCCCTGCGCGAGGAACCGGTAGCCGCCCACGAGCGCGAACGCCGAGTTCGTCCCCCACCCCACGAGCCACACCGCCGCCCACGCGACGACCTCCAGCGCGTTGAACCACACGACGCTCACCGGCACCCCGGCCGCGACGCCGCCGCCCACCGGCACCACCGCCGCCGCGGCCGCCCGCCGCGACCGGCAGCACCACCACGCCGACCCGCATCAGCAGCACGACGCGACCGGACGGTCGTCCGCCGCGCGGGTCGTCGCAGGCGCGCCGCCTCCCGCAGCGGCGCGTCCCACGACCGTCCGCCGAGCACCGCGTCCAGCGCGGCCGCCGCCACCGCCAGCGCCCCCAGCACCGCGACCTCAGCCATCGACGTCCACGCTCGCCACGATCAGCCGCGCCCGGCCGAGCTCCTCGCCCGCGACCAGCCCCGGCAGGACGTCCACCGGCTCCGCGCCCGCGGCCGCGCCGCCGCCGATCTCGGCGAGCCACGCGACCAGCCGGTCATGCACGTCCGCGCCGTCCCGCACCCCGACCCCCCGCGTCATCCAACAGCGTCCACGACCGCCTCGACCCGCCGCCGGAACGCCGCGAACCCCGCCGCGAACCCGTCGTCCCCGCCGAGCGCCGCGTCCCGCAGAACCTCCGCACGCTCCGCCGCACCGTCCCACCCGGCGACCCGCAGCAACCGGGCCACCGCGTCCAGCCGCCGCGCCGCCCGCCGCTCCCCCCAGAACCCCGGCGCCGACTCGACCACCGTCACCCGCGCGTCCCGGACGACATCGCCCTGCAAGGCCACGTCGAGCCGCACGCCCGCCGGCCAGTCCGGCAGGACGGGCCCGATCGGCACGTGCAGGACATCGAGCTTCAGCCCGTCCCGGTCGTCGCCCCGATCGGCCATGCCGACGTCGCCGAGATCCGGAGGCGCGGCGGGACCGGCGTCCTCCCCCGCCCCATCGAGCCCCGACATCCGCCGCCGCGGTCCCGGCATCGACCGCCACACCGCGTCGATCGCCCGCTCCAGTTCCGGCCCCGGACGCCCGCACACCACCAGCAGCCCGGTCTCCCCCGCGACCCGGCCCGCCGCCACCCGCGCGCCCGCAGCCCCGCCTCGACGTCCAGCCGCGCGCCCGTCCCGTCCGCCGCCGAAACGACGAACGCCCGCGGCGTCCCGTACCTCCGGAGCATCGCGGTCACGTCCACGGCGACATTCCCTTTAGTGCGCTGTCAAGAAGCCCCGCGACCAAAACGGGCGAGAAATGCATCGACACTTCCGTCACACCCATCGCAACGCCCCCTCGCGCCACGCGTAGAGGACGCCCACCAACAGCAGGGCGAGGAACAGGAACATCTCCACGACCGCTTTCACGCCCACCGACGCGACGACCAGCGCCCACGGGTACATGAACACCATCTCCATGTCGAAGGCCAGGAACAGCATCGATACCGTGTACCAGCGCACGTGATACCGCGACACCGCGTGCTCCCGGGGCGACCCCCCGGAGAGGAAAGGCGCGCTCTCCACAGTCCGCGGCGCCACCAGGACGGACGCCGCGTACACCGCCGCGATGACGGCACCGGCGAACCCGGCCACCGACAGAAGCGCGACGTACGAGGGCATCGCCCCTCCCATCCCGTGACCGATACGGGACGATGTACCTGATCGGCCCGCACCAAAACATGCGAGCCGACGCGGGCACTTCCTACGCTTGACCGAGTTTCCGTACACTTCGCTTTTGTGCCATCGCAAGGGGGGCGAACGTGAGCACGAATGACGACCGGCGTCCCTCCGACGCCCCACCGCCCAGCTGGGGCCGTGTTTCCGACGGCACCGAGGACGACAAGCTGGTGGCGAGCTGGCGCACGTCCCGAGACCGCGCCGCGCCCCCACCGCCCGCCGCCCCGAGCGGCACGGCCCCCACGCGTCCCAACCCCCTCCCCCGCAAAGCGCC
>NZ_MKJY01000410.1 GCF_001942465.1 Actinomadura sp. CNU-125 | reverse complement strand
GAGCGGCGCGGCGGCGGCCGAGGCGAAGCGGAGCCGCGGAGCGCGCCGCCGGGTCCCGGCGCGCCGGGTGCCGCCGGAGGCCAAAGCCGCGGACCGGCACCGCTCGGCGCTGCTGGTCATGGTGCTCACGCTCGGGTTGCTGATCGCGGCGGTGGCGGTCACCGGCGGCCTGATCGCGTCGTCGATGCGGACGCGGCCGGTGCCGCTGGCCGATCCGCTGCACATCTACCCGGTGACGCAGACGACGCCGGGGCAGTGCCCGCCCGGGACGCGCGGGATCACCGGGCAGACGGGCGGCGGGGCGACCTGCTACCGGCTGGAGCAGGGGCTCTCGATCCACGAGGTGTCGGAACTGCACGTGCAGCGGTCGCGGATGCGGCAGGGCGGGTACGACGTCGCGCTGACGCTGCGTCCCGCGGACCGGAGCGCGTTCGCCGACCTCACCCGGTCGACCGTGGGCCGCGACCTGGCGTTCGTGGTCGACGACCGGATCGTCACCCTGCCGCGGGTCGACATGGCCATCACCGACGGCAAGGTCATCGTGACGGGCCCGCAGGACCGGGCGGCGGCCGCCCGGCTCGTCCGGGAGCTGCGGGGCGCCTAAGGCCCGCCGAGCCCGCCGGGGCGGGGCGGCCGACGCGACACCACCATGCGAATGCTGCTCGGCCTGACCGCGCCCACGGCCGGGACCGCGACCGTCCTCGGCCGTCCGGCCGGTGATCCGCGATCGCTGGCGCGGACGGGGCTCCTGATCGAGGAACCGGCCCTGTATCCGTACCTGTCCGGCCGGGACAACCTGCTGGTCGTCGGGCGCTACACCTCGGTCGGCGCGACGCGGGTGGCGCGGCTGCTGGAGGTGAGCGCGCTGTCATGGCACGAGCGCTCGCTGGCCGATGTCTCCTTCGAACTGACCGCGTCGGAGACCGGCACGCCCACCGGGAGCGACCGATGATCGCCAGTCTCGCGGCGGAGTTCCGCAAGCTCCGCAAGCGTCCGGCCGTCCTCACCGCCATCGCGGTATGGCTCGTGCTCGCCGTCGTCTTCGGCTACGTCTTCCCCTACTTCAGTTACACCGGACTGGACGACGCCGCCTCCGCGGAACAGCGCGCGGCCGCCCTGCAGGGGCTCCTGCAGGCGCTTCCCGATTCCCTCGGCCCCACCTCCGTCCGCGGGCTTCCGATCTTCGCGGGGGCACTGGCGATCCTGCTGGGAGTCCTCTCGGCCGGAAGCGAGCACGGCTGGCGCACCCAGAAGATGATCCTCACCCAGGGCCCGAGCCGGACGAGCGTCCTGGCCGGGAAGGTCGCGTCCCTGGTCGCTCTGCTTCTCGGTATCATCGCCTGCTCGTTCGTCCTGAACGCCGTGGCCGGTGTCGTGGTCGTCGGCGCGGCCGACCGCGCGATCGTCTGGCCCGGCATCGTGGATCTGCTCGCCGCCCTCGGCGGCGGTCTCCTGATCGGCGCGGTGTGGTGCGCCTTCGGCGTCTTCGTCGCGACGCTCCTGCGCGGTACCGCCCTGCCGATCGGGCTGGGGCTGGTCTGGTGCCTCGCGGTGGAGAACCTGCTGCGGGCCGGCGTCGAGATCCCGGTGCTGGGGACGCTCCAGCAGTACACGCCCGGCAGTGCCGGCGGCTCCCTCGTGGCCGCCCTCGGCGCGGTCCCGCAGAACGCCGGGGGCACCCCCGGGATCACCGAGGGGCTCGGCGGCGCGACGGCGACCGCGGTCCTCTTCGGCTATCTCGCCCTGCTGGTGGGCGGCACGCTCTCGCTGACCCGGAGGCGCGACGTGGAGTGACGCCCGACCGCGCACGATCCCCGGGCGGCGGCCGAGCGCGGGGGCCCGCCGCCCGCCCGGCAGGAGCCCGCCCGGCGGGAACCCGCCCGGCGGTGTTCACGCCTGCGGGAGTTCGGTGCCCTGGACGGCCTGGATCTCCAGCTCGACGCGCAGGCTCTCGCCGACCATCGCGATACCGGCCTCCAGCAGCTCGTTGTAGCGGATGCCGAAGTCCTTGCGGCGGAGTTCGGCGGTCGCGCGGAACGCCGCCCGGACGCCGCCCCACGGGTCGGCGCCCGTCCCGAGGTAGGCGAGGTCGAGGTCGACCGGCCGCGTGCGTCCGTTGAGGGTGAGCAGCCCGTGCACGGTCCAGCGGTCGGGGCCCGCGGCGGTGACGCCCGTCCCGGCGTACTCGATGACCGGGTGCTCGTCGACGTCGAGGAAGTCGGCGGAGCGCAGGTGGTCGTCGCGGAGCTTGTTGCCGGTGTCGATGGACGACGCGTCGATGCGGGCGACGACGCGCGACTCCTCGACCGGCTCGGCGACGTCGACGCGTCCCTCGAAGGCGCCGAACCGGCCGCGGACGCTCGACAGTCCGAGGTGCTGGGCGACGGCGCCGACGGCCGAGTGCGCGGGATCGATCGTCCACGGGCCGGGCGGGGGCAGTTCGGTGCCGCCCGCCCGCGCCAGCGCGATCTTGCCGATGTCGGCGGTGCCCGAACCGGTCACGATCAGCGTGGCGGCGGCGGGCTGGAAGCCCATCGCCGTCACGATGACCGTGTAGGTGCCGGCGGGCAGCGGACCGGCGGCGAGCACGCCGTCCTCCCCGGTCCGCTCCCGCGCCACCTGGTTCCCGGCCAGGTCCGTGACCGTGATGATCGCGTGCCGCACGGCCCAGCCGTCCTTCGTCCGCACCGCGCCGCGCAGACCCCGACTCTCGTCCATTGACCAGCCTCGTGCTCGTTGGTCCCGGTTCGTCCGGGCGGTGTCCGTCACTCTTCCGGGTAGCCGAGCTTCAGGTCGTGCTCGTCCCGTCCGCCGCCCGACAGCGACAGGCCGGTGGCCACCGGAGGATAGCCGGACGCGATCACGGTGTACTGCCCGCCCGTCAGGTCGGCGAACGCGTACTCCCCGTCCGGCCCGGTGATCATCATGGCGACGACGTTGCCGGCCGCGTCGACGATCGTGACGCGGGCGTCCCCGACGGGCTCGCCCGCCTCGTTGCGGACGGTCCCGCGCACCCGGGCGCCGGGCGGCA
The DNA here is from genome assembly GCF_001942465.1 of Actinomadura sp. CNU-125. Classification (GTDB taxonomy): domain Bacteria; phylum Actinomycetota; class Actinomycetes; order Streptosporangiales; family Streptosporangiaceae; genus Spirillospora. The sequence goes on along the minus strand of NZ_MKJY01000410.1, from coordinate 46,144 downwards.
TCTCGACGTCCTGCGTGGTCTGCCCGCTGCCGCCGACCTCGACGGGCAGCGCGACCGGACGGTGCGCGGCGGCGCTCACGGCGAGCGTGTACATGCCGGACACGACGTCGCTGAACGAGTACCGCCCGTCGGGCCCGGTCCTCCCGGTGCCGACGACCTCGCCGCGCACGTCGGTGACGACGACCATCGCGTTCGGCACCGCGAGCCCGTCGGCGCCGCGGACCGTCCCGGCGAGGCCCCCGTTGCCCGCCAGGAGCAGGTCGAACTCGACCGGCTTGTCGCCGACGACGAGCGTCGCGGCCTGCGGTTCGTGCTCCCCGGTCGCGGCGATCAGCACGTACGTGCCGGGGCCGGGCGTCGGGAGCGCGTACCGTCCGTCGGCGAGGGTCAGCGCGCGCGCCAGCTGGTGGCCGTCCACGCCGATCAGGGTGAGGGCGGCGGACGGGACGGGCGCGCCGTCGGACGTCCGGACCACACCGCGGACCGGGACGCCGCCGGGTCCGGTGCCGCCGCCCGGCCGGGCCTCGAAGAGGGCCTCCGCCGGGCCGTCGACGTTCGTGTCGGCCCCCGCGGAGCGCGGGCCGCCGTTGCCCGACGGCGGGCCGAACGCGTTGTGCGACATCTCGTTGACGGACGTCGCGGCCCCGTGGGGGACGGCGCCCGCGCCGACGAGCTCCTCGCCGGGCCGCGCGGGCTCGGGCGTCCGCTCGTGCCGTCCGGTCGCGGCCGGGGCCACCGGACGGGCGAGGTCCGCGGCCGTCGCGCCGTCCTGCGGGCCACCGGCGGCGGCGGTCGCGGGGACCGGGCCGGAACCGCGCAGCGGCAGCTCCTTGAGCGCGAGCACCACGAGGAATCCGAGGACCGCGACCGGCACACCGATGAGGAAGACGGTCTCCACTGCGCTGTTGAACGCGGTCAGCACGATGTGCTTGATCGGTTCGGGCAGCGCCGCGATCTGCTCGGGCGAGCCGAGCGAGCCGCCGCCGCCCGTCGGCAGCGAGACGCCCGCGGCGCGCGCGCCCTCGGCCATCTCGTCGCCGAGCCGGTTGGTGAGGATCGACCCGAACGCGGCGACGCCCATCGCGCCGCCCAGGTTGCGGAAGAACGACAGCCCGGACGTGGTCGAGGCCAGGTCGGCGCGGGCGGCGGAGTTCTGCGCGGCGAGGATCAGGATCTGCAGGGTCAGGCCGAGGCCGATGCCGAGCAGCGCGAGGCCGGTGCCGATCTCCAGCTTGGACGAGTCGACGTGCAGGCGCGACAGCAGGAACAGCGCGCCCGCCACGAACACCATGCCGACCACCGGGAAGACCTTGTAGCGGCCGGTGCGGGTGACGAGCTGCCCGGAGACGGTCGAGGTGACCAGCATGCCGATGACCAGCGGCAGCGTCATCAGCCCGGACGCCGTCGGGCTCATCCCCTTGACGATCTGCAGGTACTGCGGCATGTAGATCATCGCGCCGAACATGGCGACGGCCATGCACAGCAGCCCGACGCTCGACACCAGGAACGACCGGTCGCGGAACAGCCGCGGCGGCAGGATCGGGTCGCGCGCGGTCCGCTCGGCCACGACGGCGAGCGCGGTCAGCACGACCGTGATGCCGATCAGGACGTACGTCCAGGTGGAGTTCCACGCGAACTGGTCGCCGCCCATGGACAGCAGGAACATCAGCGCGGCGGCGGCGCCGGTGATGGTGATGCCGCCGAAGACGTCGATGGTGGTGTCGTTCTGCGTCTTCGGCAGCTTGAGGACCTTCTGGATGACGATGAACGCCACCACCGCGAGCGGGATGCACACGTAGAAGCACCAGCGCCAGCCGAGGAAGCCCGCGTCGACGATGAACCCGCCGAGCAGCGGCCCGGCGACCGTCGCGACGCCGAACACCGCCCCCATGTACCCGGCGTAGCGGCCGCGCTGCCGCGGCTCGACGACGTCCCCGAGGATGACCTGCGCCAGCGCGGACAGGCCGCCGACGCCGAGGCCCTGGAACGCCCGCGCCGCGATGAGCTGCCCGACGTTCTGCGACAGTCCCGCGCCCACCGAGGCGAGGACGAAGACGAGCAGGCCGCTCTGGAACATCAGCTTGCGGCCGAAGACGTCCGACAGCTTGCCCCACAGCGGCGTCGAGGCGGTCATCGTCAGCAGCGACGCGCTCGCCACCCAGGCGAGCTGATCCTGTCCCCCGAGTTCGCCGACGATCGTCGGCAGCGCCGTGCTGATGACCGACGTCGAGATCATCGAAGTCAGCATCGCCATCATCAGACCCGACAGGATCTTCAGGACCTGGCGATGCGTGTACTGCGGGATCTCTTGCTCAGGCTCGGCCGTAGCCGCGCTCCCTCGAGCCACTCTGCCCCCATCGAACTCAATTATCTGTGCTTAGCATGTATCCTATGTAGACGCTTGTTTACTTGCAACTCAAGGGATACTTGTGTGATGGACGCGATACAGGTCACCGGCCCGGCGGAGACCGACGGCGAGACGCGGCCGAACGCACGCAAGCGCGATCGGGAGGCCACGCGGCGGCGCATCCTGGACGCCGCCCGCGACCTGTTCGGCGAGCACGGATACGGCGGCGTCACCATCCGGATGATCGCCGCCGAGGCGGACGCGAACACCGCGCTCGTCCATCGCTACTTCGGCTCGAAGGTCGACCTGTTCACCGAGGTCCTGTCCGGCGAGTCCGTTCTGCGCCGCGTCATCGCCGGCGACCCCGAAGGGCTCCCCCGCCGCCTCGCCGAGCACTTCGCCCACCAGGTCGAACACCGCTCGGTGACCTCGGTGTCCCGGCTGCTCGACGCTCCGCGGGGCATCCCGAGGTGAAGCAGAGCCTCCTGCGCTACCTCGAAGACTCCATCGTCGAACCGATGGTCGCCCAGCTCGACGGCCCCGACCCGCGTGCGCGCGCGCTGCTCGCGTCCGCGATCCTGATGGGCGGCGGGCCCGTCCGGCGGCTCTTCGGCCTCAACGATCTCCGCGAGGCCGACCCCGACGAGCTCGCCGACCGCCTCACCGCGATGTTCTCCGCCGCCCTCGCGCCCTGACCCTCCCGGTCGTCCGCGAGACGGACGGGACGGCCGCCGCGTACCGCGCGGGGCGCAGCGCGGATCGGCCTCCGGGCGGAGCGGGCGGCCGCCCGGCGCCCATAGGCTGCTGCCATGAGGCTGGGGGGACGGCTCGGCGAGCGCCTGCACCGGACGGGACGGGCCGCGCGCTGGTCGGCCGCCGGGGCCGCGCTCCTGATCGCGGGCGCGGGCGCACTCTGGGGCATAACGGCCGACGGCGCACCGCGCGTGCGCGTCGTGGAGCAGCGCGTCACCGTCATGGACGGTCCGGACGACGACCGGCGCGTCTCGCTCGACGTCTCGTTCTACACGCCCGAGGGCGCGGGCACGGACGGCGGCAAGGTCCCGGCGATCATGCTCGCGCACGGCTTCGGCGGGACCAAACGCGAGGTGGCGGGCGACGCCCGCGCCCTCGCCGAGGACGGGTACGCCGTCCTGACCTGGTCGGCGCGCGGGTTCGGCGCGTCGACCGGCGAGATCGCCCTCAACTCCCCCGACTACGAGGTGAAGGACGCGCGGCAGCTGGTCGACTGGCTCGCGGCCCGTCCCGAGGTCCGGCTCGACGGCCCCGGCGACCCGCGCCTCGGCATGGCCGGACCGTCCTACGGCGGCGCGATCACCCTGCTCACCGCCGCGTACGACGACCGGATCGACGCGATCGCCCCGCGGATCACCTGGCACGACCTCGCCGACGCGCTGTTCCCCGACGCCTCCGGCGAAGGGCCCGCGAACGGCGTCTACAAGAAGCTGTGGGCGGGGCTGTTCTTCACCAGCGGCTCGGGCGGAACGGCCTGCGGCCGGTTCCTTCCGTCCCTGTGCGAGATGTTCCAGGAGGTCGCCGAGACCGGACGGCCCACGGACGAGGCGATCGAGACCCTGCGACGCAACAGCCCCGCGGCGGTCGCCGACCGCATCGACGTCCCCGCCCTGATCGTCCAAGGGCAGTCCGACTCCCTGTTCCCGCTGTCGCACGCCGACGCGACCGCCCGCGCCATCGCCCGCAACGGCGCGCCCGTGTCGGTCGTCTGGTACCGGGGCGGCCACGACGGCGGCCCCGAGGAGACCGAGCGGCTCCGCGGCCTGGTCGGCGACTTCTTCGACGCGCGGCTGCGGGGCGCCCGGCCGAAGTGCCGGGCTTCACGGTGACGCGGTCGGGCGGGCTCGACTCGTCCACCGGGAACGTCGTGGCCGAGGAGGCCACCGCGCCCGGCTACCCGGGCCTGGCGAACGCCCCCCGCGCCCTGCCCCTCACGGGCCGCGAGCAGGCGGTCCACCACCCGGCGGGCGGCGTCCCGGCGGGCATCTCCGCCCTGCCGGGCCTCGGCTCGCTCGCGCGCTCGACGTCGGCGCCCTCGGCGGCGGCGCGCTCACCGACCCGCCCGGCCAGTCCGCGACGTTCGACACCGCACCGCTCGACCGTCCGGTGCACCTCACCGGCGCCGCGACCGTCCGGCTCCGCGTCACCGGGGCCGACGACGGCGGGGACGACGGCGACGGCGGGGACGACGGCGTCGGCGGGCGCGGCGGCGACGGCGGAGGCGACGTGGCGCTGTTCGCGAAGCTCTACGACGTCGAGCCGGACGCCGCGCGACGCCCGCCCGCCGCCTCGCGGCCCCGTTCCGCGCCACCCGCGGCGAGGAGGTCGCGGTCACGCTCCCGCCGATGGACCACCGGTTCGACCGCGGCCACCGCCTCCGCGTCGTCGTCTCCACGACCGACATGGGTTTCGCGACGCCCCCCGAAGCCGCCTCGTACAAGATCGGCGCCGTCTCGCCGCTGACCGTCCCGACCGTCCCTGCACTGACGACCGCGGCGAGCCCGCTCCCCGCCTGGGTGTGGGCGCTGCCCCTGGCCGCCCTGGCCGTCGCCGCCGGTCTCCTGGCCCGCCGCCGCACGCCCGCCGACTCCGGAGACGGCGACGTCCCGCTGGAGATCATCGGGCTGACGAAGAAGTACAAGAACGGACATCTCGCCGTCGCGGACCTTTCCTTCCGCGTCGAGAAGGGCCAGGTCCTCGGCCTGCTGGGCCCCAACGGTGCAGGAAAAACCACGACACTCCGGATGCTGATGGGGCTCATCCACCCGGACGAGGGCGAGATCCGCATCTTCGGGCAGCGCGTCACCCCCGGCGCGCCCGTCCTGTCCCGGCTCGGGTCGTTCGTCGAGGGCCCGGGCTTCCTGCCGCACCTGTCCGGCCGCGACAACCTCGACCTGTACTGGCGCGCCACCGGACGCCCGCGCGCCGAGGCCCACATGGACGAGGCGCTCGACATCGCCGCCCTCGGCCCCGCCCTCGACCGGGCCGTCCGCACCTACTCGCAGGGCATGCGGCAGCGGCTCGCGATCGCCCAGGCGATGCTCGGCCTCCCGGACCTGCTCGTCCTGGACGAACCCACCAACGGCCTCGACCCGCCGCAGATCCGCGAGATGCGCGACGTGCTCGTCCGCTACGCCGAGGCGGGCCGCACGGTCATCGTCTCCAGCCACCTCCTCGCCGAGGTCGAGCAGACCTGCACGCACGCGGTCGTCATGGCGGGCGGACGGCGCGTCACCGCGGGCCCCGTCGCCGAGATCGTCGGATCCGGCCGCCGACTCGAGGACGCCTTCCTCGAACTCATCGCGGAGGGACCATGACCGCCACCGGCTACCACGTTCGCCGAACGCTCCCCCTGCACGTCGAAACCGTCCGCCAGTTCCGCCGCCGCCGGACGCTGTTCGCCTTCGGCGTCCTCCTCGCCCTCCCGTGGGTGCTCGTCGCCGCCTTCAAGATCGGTGGTGACCCCGGGACGGACGGCGTCCCGAGCCTCGTGGACGTCGCGACCGCCGGCGCGCTCAACTTCGCCCTCTTCGCCCTGTTCGTCTCGACCGGTTTCCTGCTCGTCGTCGCGGTCGCCCTGTTCTGCGGCGACACCGTGGCGAGCGAGGCGGGCTGGTCCTCGCTGCGTTACCTGCTCGCCGCGCCCGTCCCGCGCGGCCGGCTCCTCAGGCAGAAACTGATCGTCGCCCTCGGATACGCGGTCGTCGCAGTCCTCTCCCTGCCCCTGATGTCGCTGGTCGCGGGCACGGTCGCGTTCGGCTGGGGCGACGTCGAACTCCCCACGGGCGGCACCGTCCCGGTCGGGACGGCACTGCAACGCATGGCGATCATCGTCGGCTACTCCCTGATCGCCCAGCTCGTGGTCGCGGCCCTCGCTTTCCTCCTCTCGGTCACGACCGACTCCCCGCTCGGCGCGGTCGGCGGCGCCGTCGGCCTCGTCATCGTCAGCAACATCCTGGACGCCGTCACCGCCCTCGGCTCGCTGCGCGACTTCCTGCCGACCCACTGGATGTACGCGTGGATGGACGCGCTCCAGCCGGACATCGAATGGACGGGCATGGCGAAGGGCACGGCGATCTCCGTCGCCTACGCCGCCGTCCTGTTCGCCCTCGCATTCCGCCGCTTCCGCAACCGCGACATCGTCTCCTGAACTGACCGAGTCCGGCCACTTCAAAACAACGCACAGCTATTGCGCAATCACTCTCCGCGATGGAGACTTCTGCAAAATCGGTCGAACAGGCAGAGGTGGTCGCATAAACTCACCGAACCTCGCACACGCCGTCGGCATCGTACGAGGGGAACGCCGCATCGGCTCGATGGACGGGTTAAATCCCGCCCTACGGGGGAGATGATCACCATGGCACGGCAGCAGCTCATCAAACGCCCCAAGCCTCCACGTCAACCGAGCCAGCCCGATCTCAGGACGCCGTCCGGGCGCCTCCTGCCGTACTGATGAACTTCTGATCGAGATCCAAAAAGGACCTCCCTTTCCGGGAGGTCCTTTTTTGGTGCGCGAAATACGATCTTTCCGGGTAGAGCCGAAGCCGCGACCGCCGCCACGCCACTGCCCGGGCTCGCTTGGAAGACGTTTCCGGGGCTCGGCGAACCATGGGGGACAGTCGAGCGCACCCCCGTGAGAGGTTCACCATGACGGAAGAAGCAACGTGACCGCCGAGGTCGGTGAACGGGCCTCCGACGCCGACCTGGCCGAGGCGTTCCGGCGCGACCCCGGCCGGTTCAGCGCCGTCCACGAACGGTACTTCCGCGACATCTACCGCTACGCGGCGAGCCGCTTGGGCGCCCAGGAGGCGGAGGACGTCGCCGCCGAAACGTTCTGCGTCGCCTTCGGCGGCCGCGACCGGTTCGACCCGGAGCGCGGCACCCTGCGGTCCTGGCTGTTCGGGATCGCGACCAACCTCATCGCCAGGCACCGCCGCACGGAGGCCCGCCGCTACCGGGCCCTCGCCCGCACGGTGACGGACTCCACCGTCGCGGGCGGCCACGAGGACCGCGTCCTCACCTCGGTGGCGGCCGCCCGGATGCGGCCCGCGCTGGCCAAGGCCCTCACCCGGCTGAACCAGGGCGAACGCGACGTCGTGCTGCTGGTCGCGCTCGGCGGCCTCGGCTACGACGAGGTCGCCCAGGCGCTGGGCGTCCCCCAGGGGACGGTGGGCTCCCGGCTCAGCCGCGCCCGCAAGAAGCTGCACAAAGCGATCGAACAGGAGAACCCGCATGGATGAGATGCGACTGCTCGGGACGCTGCTGGACGAACCCGACCCCTCCCAGGAGACCATCGACCGCAGCATGAGGACGCTGCGCGCGACGATGGACGCCCCCGCGTCCCGGTCCCGGCGGCGGGTGCTCCGCAAGCCGGTGCTCGCCCTGGCCACGATCGGCGTGGCGGCGGCCGCGGCCGCAGCGGTGGTCGTCGTCCCCGGCGTCGGCTCCCCGGACGGCACGCCGCCGTCGTCGGCGGCGCTGGACGGGCGTGCGGTCCTCCTCGCGGCCGCGGACACCGCGGAGACCCAGCCCCAGGGATCCGGTACCTACTGGCGGGTCACGGAAACGTCCCCGGACGGCACCTCGTCGACCACCTGGCGGCGGCGCGACGGGCAGACCTGGGTCAGCAGCAAGCCCGGGCTGATCAGCAAGGTCCCCGCCGGAACGCCGACGTCGGCGGACCGGTTCGGCCTGACGTTCGACGAGGTCGCGAAGCTGCCCACCGACCCGGAGCGGCTGAAGGCCGTCCTCGACGCCCAGCGGCCGCCCCCCGAAGAGGAGGGACTGCCGGCCCCCGGCGCCGACGAGAAGACCGGCGTCATGGTCGCCATGCTGCTGAGCCTGATCAACACGTGGCCGTCCGCACCGAAGGTCCGTGCCGCCGCGTTCCGGGCGCTGGCGACGCTGCCGCACATCAAGGACCTCGGCAAGGGCGAGGACGGGCACCGGCTGGAGTTCTCCTACGGAGGCGCCGGAACCAGGCTGATCGTCGACCCCGCCAACGCGCGGGTGAGCACCGAGGCGTTCACCCAGTTCGACGGCTGGAGCACGGGCGTCACGACGACGCGGGGCGAATGGACGGACACGCTGCCCGAGGCGCGGACCGTCCCGCTGGACGAGCAGCACACCCCGACCGAAGACTGACCGACCGACCCGACCTCCCGAAGGCCGACCGCCTGCCGCTGCCCGCACGCGCGGATCGCAGCAGCGCCCCCGCACGAGCGCGCAGCGGCAGCACGGCACTCCCCCACAACCAGGCCCCAGGGACAAACCCGCACCTCACCCCGGCGACAGCCCCACGGCGCGATGCCCCCGCCCCCCGGCAGGCCCGCCACAGCAAGGACACACCTCCCTCCCCGGCAGGCCCCGTGACACGGAGACACCCCATCCCCGGCAGGCCCCGTGACGCAGTGGCACCCCATCCCCGGCAGGCCCTGCGGCGGGGTGACGGATTGCTTGCCGGGAGGCCCCGGGCGGGGGTTTACTCGCGGGCCGCCAGTTCGGTTACGGGGGCGGCGCGGGTGGCGGTGCGGGTGGTCCAGACGGAGGCGAGGCCGGTCACGGCGAAGGCCGAGAGGGTGATGGCGGCCAGGAGGGTCCAGGGGACGGCGACGAGGGGGCGGTCGACGGCGCGCAGGGACGCGGCGAGCATGCCGGACAGGGCTCCGGCGGCCACGACGCAGCCGAGGGCGAGCCCGATCGCGGTGACCGCCCAGGACTCGATCAGGGCGGCGCGGACGACCTGGGCGCGGGTCAGTCCCGCCACGCGGGCCGCGGCGAACTCGGTGCGGCGTTCGCTTCCGGCGATGACGACGGCGTTGACGACCGCGACGGCCGCGTAGCCGCCCGCCATGCCCATCAGGACGGCCAGAATGCCGATGTTCATGCGCTGCTGGGCGGCGGCTCTGTCATCGGACCATTCGGCGACCGTCTGCACCTCGCCGAGGCCGGATCTTCGGATGGCGGCCGCGACCGCGCCCCTGGAGGCTCCGGGAGCCGTCTGGACGACCGTCCGGGCGGGGGCGGCGGCGCGGATCCGGGCGGGGACGAGTTCTCGGGGCAGCAGGAAGCGTTCGGAGTAGTTCTCCAAGGTCGCGGGAAGGGCCGCGACGACCTTCAGGCGGACTTTGCGGCCGTCGATCTTCGCGGTGGCGGTGGAACCGACGCGGATTCCCTCGGTGGCGAGGCCCGGTCCGATCGCGATGGTGCGGCCGTGCAGGCGTTTCAGGGAGCCCGTGCCGGCCCGCAGGTGATGTGTTCGGCGGTAGGCGGCGGAGTCGACGGCGATGATTCCGGCGTAGTGGGTGCGGCGGGCCGTTCGGCCCGCCACATGGTGGCGGACCCGCACGCTCATGTCGACGGACAGTTCGGTGGACGCCGCGGCGACTCCGGGGACGGACCCGATGCGTTCGGCTTCGGCGCCTGTGGAAGCGACCACGAGGTCGCCGTCGACCAGGCGCCGCTGTTCCTCTCCGGCCATGAGCGCGAGCGAGCCGAGCGTGCCGGTGAGGCCGACGAGCAGGGCGACGAGCACGATGAGCGGGGCGGCGGTGGAGGCGCTGCGCCGCACGCCGTCGCGCAGGTTGGCCTGGGCGAGTTCGCCGAGGACGCTGCGGCGCAGGAGGCCGCCGAGGACGCGGCCGACGAGCGGCACGACGAGCGGGCTGAGCGCGCTGAGGGCCACCGACCCCATGATCGAGATGCCGATGCCCAGGAGGAGCGCGCCGAGCAGATCGGCCGACTGGGCGAGGGTCGCCATCCAGATGGTGAAGGCGAGGCAGGACACTCCCGACAGCCACCGGGCCGGCGTCATCACCCGGGCGGCGGCACCGACATCGCGCAGGGCGTCCAGCGGACGGACCTTGGCGGCGCGGCGCGCGGCGGCGAGGACCCCGATGAGGGAGACCCCGACACCGACGCAGGGCGAAGCGACGAGCACGCCCGCGTCCCACCCGGGGGCGAAGCCGTCCGGCAGGAAACCGAGGCGGATCATCAGCCAGGACTGCAGCCACATCGCCGGGATTCCGGCGATGATGCCGATGGCGGTGCCGGCCAGGCCGAGCAGCAGCGCCTCCCCCAGCAGCAACCCGACGAGCCCGGCGCGCCCTCCGCCGAGGAGGCGGAGCAGGGCGAGTTCGCGGCGGCGCTGCGCCACCGTGAAGGCGAAGGTCGAGCTGACGATGAAGACGGTGAGGAAGGTCGCCAGCATGAGCGTCATGCCGAGGACGGTGGCGGCTCCGGCGTAGTCCTCGCGGAGTTGTTCCCTGGCGCGGCCCGTGATGCCGGGTGGGAGCGGTGCACGGTCGGTGGCGATCATGACCAGGAGGGACGCCTGGACGAGAGCCACGCCGAGCGCGACCGCGGTGATGGCCCACGCGAACAGGCGCCGATGCTCGCGGAAGGTGTGCAGGGAGACCGTCAGCACGGTGCGGCCTCCAGCAGGGCGAGGCGTTCGGCGACGGCACGGGCGGTCGGATGTTCGAGGCGGTCGACGAGCCGTCCGTCGGCCAGGAACACGACCGCGTCGGCACGGGCGGCGGCGGCCGGGTCGTGGGTGACCATCGCGACCGTCTGCCCTTCCTGGTCGACCATCCGGCGGAGCAGGGTCAGGACGGTGCGCGCGGACGCGGAGTCGAGGGCGCCGGTGGGCTCGTCGGCGAACAGGACGGCGGGTCTGGTGGCCATCGCGCGGGCGATCGCCACCCGTTGCTGCTGGCCGCCGGAGAGTTCTCGGGGCCGGTGTCTCAGCCGGTCGCCGAGCCCGACGGAGGCGAGCACGGCGTGGACGTCCGCGCGGGACACCCGGAGGCCGGCGAGTTTCAGCGGGAGCGCCACGTTCTGTTCGGCGGTCAGCGAGCCGATCAGGTTGAAGCTCTGGAAGATGAACCCCATGGTGCGGCGGCGCAGCCCGGTGAGCACGTGGTCGGGCGCCCAGGTAATGTCCTGCCCGGCGAGGAACACGTGGCCGCCGTCGACCCGGTCGAGCCCTGCGGCGCAGTGCAGCAACGTCGATTTCCCGGACCCGGACGGGCCCATGACGGCCGTCCACGATCCGGCGGGAAAGGCCATGCTGACCCCGTCGAGAGCGCGGACCCGCGCGTTCCCGCCCCCGTGATCACGGATCACTCCGCGCAGTTCGGACGCCGGGACCCCGGCCATCGGTGTGATCGACATGTCATGCCTCCTCGCATCCGCCTTCCAAGGAACCAGCGGAGGCGTGGCGGCCGGATCATGTCTGGCCACCATCTTGGAGGTATGGCTAGGCATAACCATGTCAGCCGGGAAGGCGGCGCTTCAGGGCCTCACCGGGGTGATCACAGGTGGTGGCGCAGGACGAGGTCGTCGGGGAACGGGTCGAGGTAGGTCTGGTCGGCGACGTAGCGGAGGTGTTCGCCTTCGGCGTGGTGGCGCAGCAGCGCGATGGGGACGCTGAGCGGCGCCCGTCCCCGGCGGTAGGAGTCGATCGCGGTGAGGATGTCGTGGCGCCGCGTCGGGTCGAGGCCGTCGCCGATGAAGCCGAGCAGGTGCTGGAGCGCGTTGGTGTGGCGGCCCCGGCCCGCGCGGACGGCGAGGGCGGCGGCGAACGCCCGGCGGTAGTCGTCCTCCAGGTCGGCCCTGGGACGGTCGCCGGCGCGGGCGGCGATGCGTCCGGTCTCGCGGTATCCCTCGGGCGTGTGCGCGAGCAGTTGCATCTTGTGCCTGCTGTGGAAGGCGACCAGGTCGCGGGGCCGCCAGTCGGAGGCGAAGAACACGCGGAGCCGGGCGTGGGCGAACACGCGCTCGACGAAGTGCTCGCGCAGCACCGGGTCGTTCAGCCGGCCGTCCTCCTCGATGGGCAGGTCGGGCAGGGCGGCGCGGATCCGGGCGGCGAACACGCCGCGGCCGGTGCGGTCGACCGGTTGCCCGTCGGTGCGCTCGCCCGGCCGCCCGGAGGCGTAGCGGGGCAGGTTGAACAGACCGCAACTCGGCGAGCGGGCCTTCAGCACGTAGCCGTCCAGGTCGCCGAGGTCGTCGATCCGGTGATCGGCGAGGTCGCTCATGGCGGCGGTGTGGTCGGCGGTCTCGTCCTTGGTGACGATGTGCCCGTCGGTGCGCAGCCGCATCGCGGGCCGGGGCGCGCCGAGGCCGATCTCCATTTCCGGGCAGACCGGTATCCAGTCGACGTGCCCGGACAGCAGGCCGGTGAGGAAACGGTCCCGGCTGTGGCCGCCGTTGTAGCGGACGGACGCGCCGAGCAGGCAGCTCGACACCCCCAGCCGGGGCCGCGGATGCTCCCGGGCCCCCGGGGTCGATGTGCTGCTGGTCGCTGAAGCAGGCATGGTCATGGCATCCCGCGCATCCCGACGGCGGTGCGTGCTTTTCCGGTGCCGGGCGGGACGCCCGGCCGGTCGGCTGTCTCCCGTTGGGTGAGGTGCCCGTATTGGGCGAGGGCAATCGCCTGCCGCCGCCGCGAAGCGCCGGGCCCGGTCGCGGGCCGTCCGGTGCGGGTACTGTCGGGCAATGTGATGGCGAACGACTCCCCCGCCGCACCGGAGAGCCCCGGCGGCGAGGCCGGACTCGTCGTCCAGGCCCAGGACGCCGACGGCCGTTCGGCGACGTCGTCCGCGCGGCTCGTCCGGAGTACGGGGAGAGACGGCGCCGAGCCCGGTGGAGACGGCCGACCGTCGACCGCGCTGGAATCGGCGGCCAGACGCCGGTTCCTCCTGACGTCCTGGCCGTGGCGCTGCGCGGGGTATCTGCTCACGACCCCGATCCCCATGCTGGCGGCGGCCGTGCCCTTCGGTCTGCTCGTGCTGCCGTGGACGGAAGCGCTCTCGTCGCCGCACGGCGTCGGTGCGCGGCTCCTGCTGGGGGCGCTCGGGGTCCTGCTCGTCGCGGGGATCGGCCCGCTGGTGGCGCTGCCGCTCGCCGAGGTCGAACGCCGCCGGTTGCGGCTGGTCGACGACCGTCCCGTCCTTCCCGCGCGCGCACGCGCGGCGAGCGCGACCGGCGCGGATCTCTGGCCGTGGTCGCCCGTCCGGTACCGCGAAGCGGCGGTCTGGCGGGAGATGGGGTACGCGTTCCTGCTGGTCACCGTGGCGCCCGTCCTGTACGGGGCGTTCCTGGTGTTCGTCCTGGGCGTGGCCGGGCTGCTGCTCAGCCCGCTGCTCGCCCGCGGCGCCGGACGGCCGGTCGCACTCGGTACGGCCGAGGTCGCCACGCCCACGGACGCGGTCCCGTACGCGCTCGCCGGGGTCGCGCTCCTCGCCGTCCTCCCGTACCTGGCCGCTCTCCTCGCGGGCGCGCACGGGACGGTGGCGCGCGCGCTGCTCGGACGCGGCCGCGACGAGCGGCTGCGGGCGGAACTCGTCGAGGTCTCCCGGTCGCGGGCCCGGCTGGTGGACGCGTTCGAGGCGGAACGCCGCCGGATCGAGCGCGACCTGCACGACGGCGCGCAGCAGCGGCTCCTCGGCCTGACGCTGCAGCTCGGCCTCGCCCGCGTCGACCTCCCGCCCGACTCGGACGCCGGGCGCAGCGTCGCCGAGGCGCACGCGCAGGCGAAGCTGCTGATGGACGAGCTGCGGGAGCTGATCCGCGGGATCCATCCCCGGGTGCTGACGGACCGGGGCCTGCCCGCGGCCCTGCGGGAGCTCGCCGACCGGTCCCCGGTGCCGGTGACGGTCCGGGCCGACCTGCCGGGGCGGCTCGCCCGGCACGAGGAGGGCACCGCGTACTTCGTGGCCGCCGAGGCACTGGCCAACATCGCCAAGCACAGCCGCGCGACGCGCGCCCGCGTGTCCGTCCTGCTCCGTGCCGACGGCGTGCTCGCCCTGGAGGTCGAGGACGACGGGCGCGGCGGCGCCGACCCGGCCCTCGGCACGGGCCTGACGGGCCTCGCCGACCGGGTCGCGGTCGTCGACGGGAGAATGCTGCTGTCCAGTCCGGCCGGAGGGCCGACCGTCCTGCGCGTGGAGTTGCCTTGCAGCCGACCATCCGGGTAGTCCTCGCCGAGGACGGCGTGTTGCTGCGGGAGGGGCTCGCGGGCCTGCTCGCGCGGTTCGGTTTCGAGGTCCTGGCCGCGGTCGGGACGGCCGAGGCGCTCATGGACGCGGTGGCGGTGCACGAACCCGACCTGGTCGTGACCGACATCCGGATGCCGCCCGGCTTCGGCGACGAGGGCCTGCGCGCGGCCGTGGAACTGCGCGCGACCAGGCCCGGCCTCGCCGTCGTCGCGCTCAGCCAGTACGTGGAGCTGAGCTACGCGGGCGAGCTGCTCGACTCGCACGCGGGCGCCCGGACCGGCTACCTGCTGAAGGACCGCGTCGTCGACGTCGAGGAGTTCGCGGCCGCGCTGCGGCAGGTCGTGGACGGCGGCACGGTCGTCGACCCGTCCGTCGTGCGGCAACTGCTGCGCCGCAGCGAGGACCCGCTGGCGCGGCTGTCCGCGCGGGAACGGGAGGTCCTCGCGCTGATGGCGGAGGGGCACTCCAACACGGCGATCGCGCGGCGGCTCGTGGTCGCGGAGGTCACCGTGGGCAAGCACGTCGGCAGCATCCTCGGGAAACTCGACCTGCCCCTCACCGAGGACACGAACCGCCGCGTCCTGGCCGTCCTCGCTCACCTGCGCAACACCGCGACCACGTGATCGTGTGCCGCCGCACACTTGCCCGGGGCGGCGCGCGGGGCCGATGATGGCGTTGACGTTGGTGTCAACGCGCAGGTGAGGGCGGTATGCACGGGATCTTGGTGGCCAACCGGGGAGAGATCGCCGTCCGGATCGCGCGGGCCGCCGCCCAGCTCGGGGTACGGTCCGTCGCCGTGCACCCGCGGGACGACGCGGGCTCGCTGCACACGCGGATCGCCGACGCGGCGCGCGAGCTGCCCGGCGAGGGCGTCGCCGCCTACCTGGACGTCGAGGCGCTCGTGGCGGCCGCGCGCGACGCGGGGTGCGACGCCGTCCATCCCGGCTACGGGTTCCTCAGCGAGAACGCGGAGTTCGCGCGCGGATGCGCGGCGGAGGGGCTGACGTTCGTCGGGCCCCGCCCGGAACTGCTGGAGCTGTTCGGCGACAAGTCGCGGGCCCGCGACCTCGCGATGCGGCTCGGGGTGCCGGTCGTCCCGGGGACGCGCGCCGCGACGACGCTCGCGGAGGCGCGGGCGTTCGCGGACGAGCACGGTCCGGTGATGCTGAAGGCCCTCGCGGGCGGCGGCGGACGCGGAATGCGGGCCGTCGGCGATCCGGTCGGGCTGGACGAGTCGTTCGAGCGGTGCCGTTCGGAGGCCCTGCAGGCGTTCGGGAACGGCGACCTGTACGTGGAGCGGCTCCTCACGTCGGTTCGGCACATCGAGGTGCAGATCGCGGGGGACGGGTCCGGGACGGTTCGGCATCTGTGGGATCGAGACTGCGGTCTGCAGCGCCGTCACCAGAAGCTCGTGGAGTTCGCCCCGAGCCCCGGGCTGCCCGAGGACGTGCGGGAACGGCTGCTGGACGCGGCCGTTCGGATGGCCGAAGAAGTCCGATACGAGGGCCTCGGCACGTTCGAGTTCCTCGTGCGGGCCGACGGGTTCTGGTTCATCGAGGCGAATCCACGTCTCCAGGTCGAGCACACGGTGACCGAGGAGGTCACGGGCATTGACCTGGTGCAAGCGCAGATCAGGCTCGCGGACGGTGCGTCCCTGCAAGAAATCGGCCTCGACCGGACGCCGGGACGGCCGGACGGCTTCGCCGTGCAGGTCCGCGTGAATCTGGAGACCCTCGACGCCGATGGCGCGCCGCGTCCGCGTTCGGGGACGCTCGCCGCGTTCGTCCCGCCTACCGGCCCCGGGGTGCGGGTCGACACATACGGCTACCCCGGATACCGGACGAGTTCGCGGTACGACTCGCTCATCGCGAAGGTCATCACGCGTGGGAGCACGTTCGAGGCAGCCTTGGCCCGGGCCTACGGTGCCTTGAGCGAGTTCCAGGTGGACGGGGTGCCGACCAGCATTCCGCTACTGCAAAGCCTCCTTCGGCATCCGGACGTCGCAGAGGCGAACTGGACCACGACGTTCGTCGCCGACCATCTGACCGAACTGCTCGAAGGCGACCACCGACGCCTGTACTTCGAGCAAGCCGAAGAGGAAACCGGGGAGGAAACCGGAGAGGAGACCGGGGAGGAAACCGCCCCGGCGCCCACGGCGGCGGTCACCGCGCCGGAGGGAACGGACGCCATCGTCGCGCCCATGCAGGGCACGGTCGTCGGCCTCGAAGCGGCCGAGGGCGATCGGGTCGCGCCGGGTGCCCGGCTCATGGTCCTGGAGTCCATGAAGATGGAGCACGTCGTGCGGGCGGATTCGGGCGGGATCGTCCGGAAGGTCGTCCCGGCGAAGGGCGATCTGGTCGACGAGGGCGCGCCCCTGCTCTTCGTCGAACCGGCCGACGTCGCGGCCGACGCGACCGGGGCGGCCGAGGAGCACGCGGCGGCCGACGGCGGGTGGGCGGCCGAGGTCGAGGAGATCCATCGCCGCCGGGAGTTCGCCCAGCGTATGGGCGGGCCGGAGAAGGTCGCGCGCAGCACGCGTCGGGACGGCTGACCGTCCGGGAGCGCATCGGGCTCCTGGCCGATCCCGGAAGCTTCGCCGAGATCGGGTCGCTCACCGGGTTCGCCGAGCACGACGGGGACGGGCGGCTCGCCGCGCTGCTGCCCGCGAACTTCGTGGCCGGGACGGCCCGGATCGACGGCCGCAAGGTCGTGCTGGGCGCGGACGACTTCACCGGCCGGGGCGGGTCGGGAGATGCGGCGATCCACGCCAAACAGGTGTATTCCGAGGAGTACGCGCGGGACATGCGGCTGCCGGTCGTCCGGCTGCTGGACGGCGCGAGCGGCGGCGGCAGCGTCAAGATGGCGACCGAGGCCGGGTTCACGTACCTGCCGGTGAACCCGGCGTGGGACGCGGTCGTGGACAACATGTCGCTGGTCCCGGTGGTCGCCGCGTGCCTCGGCCCGACCGTGGGGCTCGGCGCCGCCCGGCTCGTCATGTCGCACTTGTCGGTCATGGTGGAGGGCATCGGGCAGCTGTTCACCGCCGGCCCGCCGGTCGTGCGCGGCGGCACCGGCGAGGACCTCACGAAGGAGGAGCTCGGCGGCGCGGCGATCCACCGGGGCAACGGCGCGATCGAGCGCTTCGTGCCCACCGAAGAGGCCGCCTTCGACGTCGTCCGGCGGTTCCTGTCGTACCTGCCGGGCAGCGTGTTCGAGCTCCCGCCCGTCCGCCCCGGCACCGATCCCGCCGACCGCCGCGCCGACGACCTGCTGACGGCCGTCCCGCGCGACCCGCGCGCGCCGTACCGCATCGACCCGATCCTGGACGCCGTGTTCGACGCGGGTTCGGTGTTCCGGTACGCCGAGTACGGGGGCGCGACGGTCACGGCGCTGGCGCGGCTGGACGGCCGTCCGGTCGGGGTGATCGCCGCCGACCCGTTCAAGGGCGCCACGATGTCGGTGGAGGGCGCGCAGGCGATCACCCGCCTGGTCGATCTGTGCGAGACGTTCCACCTGCCGGTCGTCAGCCTCACCGACCAGGCCGGGATGACCATCGGGTCGTCCGCCGAGCGGCGCGCGACCATCCGGCACGGCGCCCGCGCCATCGCGGCCGTCTACCAGGCGAGAGTCCCCCAGGCCGAGCTGATCCTGCGGCGCGTGTACGGCGTGGGCGGGGCCGGGATCGTGAACCGGCACCGGCCCGGACGGAGCTGGGCGTGGCCGTCCGGCGACTGGGGTTCGCTCCCCGTGCAGGGCGGCGTCGAGGCGGCGTTCCGCGCGCACCTGCGGAGCGCCGAGGACCCCGAACGCGAACTCGAACGGCTCCGGGCGCAGCTCGCCGCGATCACCTCGCCGTTCCGGACGGCCGAACGGTTCGGCGTCCAGGACCTCATCGACCCGCGCGACAGCCGCGCGCTGCTGTGCGACTGGGTCCGCGACGCCTACCGGCTGCTGCCCGAACTGGCCGGACGCCCGTCGTTCGGCACCCGTCCCTGACGGGCACGGGAACCGGAACCGGACCGGTTCCGGTTCCGAGGCCCGCGACCGGCAATAGCCTGGACCGATATGGCGAAGACGCCCTGGGCGGCACGCACCGCCCGCGAAGGCAGGGAGAGCGAGACCCGCTCCCTCCTTCTCGACTGCGCCGCCCGGGTTTTCTCCCGGTACGGCTACGCCCGCACCACGGTCGCCGACATCACGCGGGAGGCGGAGGTCTCCCGCGCCGCGTTCTACATCTACTTCGCGTCCAAGGCCGACGTGTTCGAGGCCGTGGCGTCGCGCGTCCGGGACGCGTTCCTCGCCGCCCACGAACTTCCCGGCGTGAACGCGGACGACCCGTACGAACTGGCGCGCGAGTCCAGCGCGGCCTTCCTGCGGGCCTGCACCGACAACCTCGAACTGCTGACGGTCATCGAGCACCAGGCCCTCGCCGACCCCGGAATCCACGCGATCTGGAGCGAGATACGCGAAAGGCCGATGCACCGGACGTCCCGGTACATCGAGCGGCTCACCGCCCACGGCCGGGCCCGTCCGGCGGCCCCACCGCACGTCATCGCGGAAGCCACCTACGGGATCTTCACCCAGTTCGCCCACCACATTGCGGCGAACCCGTCCGGCTACGACGAGACGGTAAAGCACCTGACGGCGATGTACCTGCGGCTGCTGGGCATCGCCGAACCGTCAGGGGACTAGCCCCGTCTCGTAGGCGACGATGACCAACTGCGCCCTGTCCCGAGCATGCAGTTTCGCCAGCAGACGCCCCACGTACGTCTTCACCGTCGCCAGGGTCAGATGCAGATGCTCGGCGATCTCGCCGTTCGACAGGCCGCGCCCGACGAGGGCGAGCACCTCGCGTTCCCGTCCCGTGACGCCGTCCAGTCGCCGCGCCGGCGCCCGTCCGGGCTCGGGACGCCGCGCGAACTCCTCGATGAGCCGCCTGGTCACGGTGGGTGCGAGCAGTCCCTCACCGGACGCGACGACGTGCACGGCCGCGAGCAGATCGGCGGGCGGGACGTCCTTGAGCAGGAACCCGCTCGCCCCCGCCCGCAGTGCCGCGAACACGTAGGCGTCGAGGTCGAACATCGTCAGGATCAGGACACGAACGTCACTCTCGCCACGGATCAGCCGAGTGGCCTCGATCCCGTCCATGCCGGGCATCCGGACGTCCATCAGCACCACGTCGGGACGCAGTTCGCGCGCGGCCCGCACCGCCTCGGCGCCGTCCGCCGCCTCCCCCACGACCGACAGGCCCGGCGCGGTGTCGATCAGGGCGCGGAAGCTGCCGCGCAGCAGCGCCTGGTCGTCCGCGACGAGCACCCGGACGGTCACGCGTCCGTCCCGTAGGGCAGCGTCGCGACCACGCGGAATCCCCCGCCCGGGAGCGGCCCCGCCTCGAACCGGCCGCCGTAGACGGCGACGCGCTCGCGCATCCCCACCAGCCCGTGCCCGCCCCGCCCCACGTCGCCGCCCGGCCCGTCGTCGGTCACCTCGATCCGCACCACGCCCCGATCATCGCGGACGGTCGCCTCGCACCGCGCCGGGGCGGCGTGCTTGACGACGTTCGTCACCGCCTCCTGCACGATCCGGTGCACGGCGAGCCCGACGCCGTCCGGCAGTCCGTCCCCGCACTCCACCGCCAACTCCACCCGGACGCCCGCGGCCCGGACGCGCTCGGCGATGCCCGCGAGCCCCGCTAGGCCGGGCGCGGGCGGCTCCGCACCGTCCCGCAGCACCCCGAGCAGCCTGCGCATCTCGCCGAGCGCCTCGCGGCTGGTGGCCTCGATGACCCGCAGCGCCTCCCGCGCCTCCTCCGGCCGCTCCCCCGCGATGTGGTTGGCGATGCCCGACTTGACCGCGATGAGCCCCATGCCGTGCGTGACCACGTCGTGCATCTCGCGGGCGATCCGCAGCCGTTCGTCCATCACGATCTGCCGCTCGCGCTGCCGTTCGAGCAGGTCGGCGTCGAGCCGCCGCGCCCGGACGAACCGTCCGATCGTCCACAGCCCCGCGCAAAGCCCGACGGCCGCCGCACCCCACCCGGCGGCGACCGTCCACTCCCATCGCGGACGGACGACCTGTCCCAGCACGGTCGCGCCCAGTGCGACACCGCAGCACCACACCAACGCACGCCGCGACCCGCCCTGCACGGCAACCAGGTAAAGGACGAGCGCGACCGTCACGAACGGCTCCCACAACAAGCCCACGACGGTGGCGGCCCCGGACAGCCCCAAAGCAACCTGCAAAGCACGCAAGGCCCCACGGCGACGTGCGACCACCACGCACCCGAGCCCAAGGGCAACGAACAGCGACCCCAGGAACCATGGCGTGAAGTCGTCGCGGTCCTTGAGGAGATTCCCGGCGACGAACACGTTCGCGGCCACCACCGCGAACGCGGCGGCCAGATCGAGCACGTACCAACGGCGGCCTTCCACGCGCCGAACGGTATCCGCACGTCCGACCCGCACATCAACCCGCTGTGGATCATCCTTCAGGAGGAGGAGCGCCCCCAAGAGTCAGCCTGGGACGACATCGCAATCGTCCACAGCGGCCCGATTCGCCGTGGGCCGGAAACCACGACCGTTTAGGCCATGACGAAGACGCACCTCACAGCCGCGTCCCTCCTCCTAGGGCCGCTTCTCCTCCTGACGGGCGTCCTGCTGCGCGCGCGCTTCCCGTTCTTCTTCCCCGACCAGCTCGCCGCGTACGACGTGCACCCGGCCCTCATCACCACCGCCTACAGCGCGTTCGCCGTCGGCACCATCGCCCTGTGCCCGGCCGTCCTCCACCTGGCGGGCCTCGACCGGACGGCCGCGCTCGGCGGCGCGCTGACGATCGTCGGCCTGTTCGCCCGGACGTTCCACGCGGGCGTCGACCACCTGGCGTTCCAGCTCGTCGACGTGCGGGGACTCGTCCCCGCGACCGACGCGGTCGCCGCCTCCTACACCGGCTTCCACGTCTTCCACTACACGTCGTTCGCGATCATGCTCGGCTGGCCGCTGCTCGCCCTCGGCGCCCACCGGGCCGGCGTGCTCGGCGCGCCCGGCGCGCTCGCCCTCGCGCTCACGGCCGCGCTGCCCCTCGGCGTCCTGAAGGGCACCACGCCGCTCTCGATCGTGGCGGCCGCCGGGCTCGCCGCCGCGTTCGTCCCCCTCGGGATCCGCACCCTCCGGAGCGCCCCGCGCCCCTCGTCCCGCTCCCTCGCCCGCGCCGCCGCCCTCGCCGCGGCCCTCGGTGCCCTCGCCTACGTCTCGTCCCTCGGCTGAACGGCGCCCGCCGCGTACCCGAGCAGCGCCGCGAACCGCCGCCACGGGAGCACGTACACGTTCAGGGGCGCGTAGCCGGGACGCACGAACTCCTCGATCCCCCGCGCGGCCTCGGCGGCGGACGCCCGAACGTCCCCGTCCGGTTCGCCGAGCCGCGCGAGATACGCCGCGGCGGCCGCGTCGAGCCGATCACGCAGGTCCGCGAGGTCGCGCACCCGCTCGTCCGGCAGCAGCGACTCGTCCGGGAAGGGCAGGCGGCGGAACCACCGCCGCCGGTCGGCCACCACCGCGACGAGCCCCACCCGGGACGGCGCCGTCCGGCCGGGCCACCGCGTCCGGCGAAGGCGGCCAGGTCGGCGGCGCGTACGGCGTCCGGCGGCCCGCCGCCTTCTCGGCCCGGCGCACCGCCGCGAACGCCGCGTCCTCCGCCAGCCGGACCGACCGGCTCGCCTCCAGGACGTCGAGGGCCCGCACCAGCGCGGGGACGTCGCGGCGGACGTCCGGCAGCGGACGCGCGACGGCCGTCACGTACGCCCACGTCGCGTTGAAGCCCAGCGGACGGTAGCGGCCGACCGCGCACCGCAGCGCCATGTGCCGGTCGCGCGGGTCCAGCGACCCGGCGCGCACCCGCCGCGCGTACGTCCCGAAGCTCACCCCGCCATGGTGCCGAACGCGGCGGCGTTCCGTCCGGCCCACTCGGCGAAGGACCGCGGGGCGCGCCCGAGGACGTCCTCGACGTGCGGGCTGATCGCGAGTTCCGCGTCCGTCGGCGAGCCCATGATGTCGAGGGTGCCCTCCGCGACCGGCACGGGCATGACCTGCGACAACCGGGCCATCGCCTGCTCGCGGGTCAGCTCGGTGAAGCCGAGCTCGACACCGATCGCGGCGCCGATCGCCGCGGCCTGCTCCCGCGGCGTGACCGCCGCCGGGCCCGTCAGGACGTACGTGCGCCCGTCGTGCCGCCCGTCCCGCAGCGCGGCCGCCGCGACCTCGGCGATGTCGGCCGGGTCGACGAGCGGCAACCCCACGTCGCCGAACGGCGCGGCGACCGTCCGATCGGCGCGGACGCCCGGGATGTGCGCGTACGTGTTGGACGCGAAGCCGCCCGGCCGCAGGATCGTCCAGTGCGGGCCGGACGCCCGGAGCACCCCTTCGAACTCGCGCAGCCGCGCGTGCGAGACCGCCTCCGGCCGCGTCTCCGACGCCTGCGAGGAGAGCAGGACGACCCGCCGCACGCCCGCCGCCTCGATCGCCTCGACGATCTCCGCCGGGCTCCCGGCCCCGGTCAGCAGGTCCCCGGCCGGGCAGAGGAACACCGCGTCGGCCCCCTCCAGCGCGGGCCGCAGGCTCGCGGCGTCCGCGAGATCGGCCCGCATCGGCACGGCCCCGTCCGGCGCGTCGGCGATGTGCCGCGACACGGCGGTCACCTTCTCCCCGGCCTCGATGAGCAGGCGCACGACGTCCCGGCCGACGGTCCCGGTGGCTCCGGTCACAACGATCATCACAACTCCCTAAGTGAGTCAGCTAACTAACTCGGAACCGTAGCACGGATCGCGACTAAAGTGAGTTGGGTGACTGACTCAACGAGGTCCAGGGCCACCGACAAGCGCCGCCGCCTGACGGCCGCCGCCGCGCGCGTCCTGCACGAACAGGGCGTCGAGCGCACCACCATCGCCGACATCGCCGAGGCCGCCGACGTCCCGGCCGGGAACGTGTACTACTACTTCAAGACGAAGGACGACCTGGTCCAAGCGGCCCTCGGCGAGCACGCCGCCAACCTGACCCGGCTCACGGACGAACTCGACGAGCTGCCCGACCCCCTCGACCGCCTGAAGGCCCTGATCGACGCCTGGACCGCCCGGCGCGACGTCGCCGCCCGCTACGGCTGCCCCACCGGCACCCTGGCGGCCGAACTCGACAAACGCGCAAACGGCGGCCTCGATCTCGAAGCGGCGAAGGTCATCCGCGTCCTCCTCGCCTGGGTCGAGCGCCAGTTCCGCGAACTGGACCTACCCGAACCGGACGGCCTCGCCCTCACCCTCGTCGCCGGCTACCAGGGCATGTCCCTCCTGGCCAACGCCCTGCGCGACCCCGGCATCATGACCCGCGAAGGCGCCCGCCTGACCCACTGGCTCGACTCCCTCCCCGCCTCGAATCCCTGACGACGGGCGCCGCACCACCGCCCGCCGGAGGTAGCGGACGGCGACGGCGGCGATCCAGCCGAGGCCGATCGCCAGGTTGACCCGCTGCCACATCCCATGGAACTCGCCCGGCCCGGACTCCACGTCGTACGACGACGCCGCGAACGCGAACCTCACCGGGATCGCCACGGCCGTGACGACGGAGTACCGCATCCACGGGCGACCACCGGGCTCGGACGCGAAGCGGCGGGCCAGAACGCAAACGAGCGCGATCAGCGTCAGGTAGAACGGCACCGGGTTCGCGTCGTGGACCGTGCCGTGCAGCGTCGGCTCGTCAGGGACGACGGCGCCCTCGGGGTAACCGGGCTTGGGGTCGGTGACGAACACCCCGCCCACGATCAGGCAGACCCCGAACAGCATCGCCAGAACGGGCGCGGCCGTCGCGCCGTACCGTCCGACGAGCACCCGCCGCAGTCCGACGGCGAACGCGATGACCAGCAGGCCGGTCACGACGAAGTTCGCGATCATCACCCGGCCGCGCTCGCCCAGCGCGAAGCTCGACGTACGATCGCCCGCGCTCTACTGGCACTTCCGCAACAAGCAGGAACTCGTCGACGCGATGGCCCGCGCCGTCCAGGCCCGGCATGATCTCGGCCCGCCGCACGAGGGCGAACCGTGGCGCGACCGGCTCGTCCGGCGCGCACGCGAGCGCCGCCGCGTCCTGCCGGCCCACCGGGACGGCGCCCGTCTCGTCGCCGGAACCAGCCCGGGCCCCTCGATCGTTACCGCCTTCGACCGGGAGCTGGCGGCACTGGTACGGCAGGGGTTCGCCCCGATCGGGGCCATGCGCGCGATCACCGCGATCGGCGCGTTCGTGACCGGCTTCGTGCTGGAGGAGCAGGCACACGAAGCCCGTCCGGACGAGCCGGTCCCTTCACCCGACGCCGCGGCGGAGACGCCCACGCTCATGGCCGCCATCGGCGAGGGCGGCTCGCCCGACGGCCCCGCCGCCTTCGAGGACGGCCTGCCCCTGCTCCTCAACGGCATCGAGGCCGCCCATGGCTCGGCGGCCGCCCCCTACCGCCGCTGACGCACGCCACGGAGAGGGAGGTCCGCCGACCCCGCCCGAGACGCCGCCCACCGGGACTATGGGCGTTTCGCGTCGGCGCCCCCACCGGAACGGCCGCGTATGCGCCGACCGGCGCGATCCGGATCAACCTGGCCCTGGCGCTCGTGGCCGGTGTCGAAGTGCCTGGTGACGTACTCCTCCGCCGGGAGCGCGCTCGTGCGCATCAGCGAGAAGACCTCGGAGCCTTCGGCGAGCGGCTCGGCTCCGATGAAGTACGCCTGCGCGAAGTCCAGGTACGCCCCGTCGGTGGCATTCGCGTAGTCGCGCGCCTCGGCCTCGGCCTCGGCGATGGCCTCGTCGAAGGAGGCCGCACGCCAGACGGTGACGTTCTCCTCGTACAGCCCTTCGTCCTCGTGCGGCCAGCGGAAGACGCAGCGGACTCCGTACCAGCCCGCGCTAGCCATCCGCGGGGGCGACGCCTACGGGGCAGGAGAGACCGGTCCCGGCGATGCCGCAGTAGCCGTTCGGGTTCTTGTTGTCCGAGAGGTACTGCTGGTGGTAGTCCTCGGCGAAGTAGAAGTCGCCGGCCGGGGTCAACTCGGTGGTGATGGGGCCGTGCCCGGCGGATGTGAGGACGGTCTGGTAGGCGTCGCGGGAGGCTTCGGCGGCACGGCGCTGGGCGTCGTCGCGGTAGAAGATCGCGGAGCGGTACTGGGTGCCGACGTCGTTGCCCTGGCGCATGCCCTGGGTGGGGTCGTGGGCCTCCCAGAAGACGCGCAGCAGGTCGGCGTAGGTGATCCGGGACGGGTCGAAGACGACGCGGACGGTCTCGGTGTGGCCGGTCAGGCCGCTGCAGACCTCTTCGTAGGTGGGGTTGGGCGTGTGGCCGCCTTCGTAGCCCGCGGCGGTGGAAACGACGCCCGGGGTCTGCCAGAACTTGCGTTCGGCGCCCCAGAAGCAGCCGAGGGCGAACTCGGCGATCCGGGCGCGTCCGGGTAGGGCGGGGCGAGGGGCGCGTCGAGGACGTCGTGGCGCGGCGGCACCGGGATGGGCTCGTCCCGGCCGGGCAGCGCGTTCTCCGGGGAGACCATCTGGGTCTTGGCTAGGCCGAACATGTCTTCAGGTTAGCTCTTCGGAAGCGGCGTCAGCGGACTCTATGGAGCGAATGCGCGGGAGGGACTAAAGTGCCGGGCGTCACATTTCGATCCGAGGAGTCTCGTTGCGCGTGCTCAGCGTCACTGTGTTGGGGGGCGCCCTCATCGCCGCGGGGCTGGCGGTTCCCGCCGCGGGCGAGGCCACGACGGGCGGGCACGGCGGCGTCACGGTGGAGCCGGGCATGGCCCGGCCGGGCGACGAGGTGAAGGTCTCGGTGCCCGGGTGCGAGGCGGGGGCGGTGTCGTCCCCGGCGTTCGCGCGGGCCCGCCTGGCCGGGGGCGCGGCGTCGGTGATCGTGCGGACGGGCACCGAGTCGGGCACCCACACGGTGCGGGTGCGGTGCGACGGCCGGACGTTCTCCGGCGCGTTCCGCGTGACGAGCCGGCTCACGTGGCCGCCGCTGCTCCCCACCGGCTGACGATTCGCCGGCCTTTAGCAGACATCGGGCTTTTCCTAAGAATTGACCACACCTTCACCTTTGCTGTGATGGTCCATTTGTCCGATTTGTTACGTTTGCCGTACGCATTGATCTGACTCCGCTACGTCACATCGACCTTTCGTTCGCCTTTGACCTGCGAAGGCTTCGCGTGCCTGTCTCGGAGGTTGAGACAAGGTGCCCGGTCAGTGATAAAGCTCACTCTGTCGTGTTTGAAATTTCCTCCGCTTTGCCCCTTGAAGCAGGTAATTGATCATGTGATACTCCCAGCGAAAGCTACAAAACACCCCAAGTTCCGCATGGGTGGATAGAAACCCCGCTAACGCCCATCTCGGACGAAGTCGCCGTGCGGCGGCCCGTCCGTCGTACACCGAGCAGTCCAACTCCAGATCGAGGGGCAATCGGAAGTGGCCGTTGACGTTGGCGCGGTTCCCGCCCGAAAAGCCAAGAACTTTCCGCTCTATCAGACGCTGACGCGGCTCGCCCGGGACCCGCTGCGGGAGATCCAGCGGATCAGCGGTGCGGCCGGGGGGCAGGTTGCACGGCTGGACCTCGGGGCCTCCCGGCCGTTCCTCGTCACCGATCCCGAACACGTGCAGCAGGTGTTGCGGGGAGAGTCGGGGAACTTCGTCCGCGACGGAACGTTCTGGCGTCCCCTGCACAGCCTGTTCGGCGACGGGATCATGTCCGAGTACGACGAGTGGGAGCGCGCCAAGCGGATCCTGCAGCCGGTGTTCTCGACCAAGACCATCAGGTCGCTGAGCGCGCACATGGCGCGGGCGATCAACGAGGCGGTCGGGAAGCTGGACGAGCCGGCCCGGGCGGGACGGCCCATCGAGGTCATGCCCGAGATGGGACGGATCGTCAACGACACCGTCATCAAGGTGCTGTTCGGCGACAAGATCCGGCAGGCCGAGGCCGACCGGATGATCCCCGCGATGGAGCGGCTCGCCACCTCGATCGCGTTCCGCTTCCTGATGCCGTTCGTCCCGAAGTCGATCCCGCTGCCCGGCGACCACGCCTTCGCCGAGGGCCTGCAGATCATGGACGAGACGCTGTACGAGCTCGTCGACCGGTTCAGGCACGACGCGGGCGAGGGATACGACATCTTCACCGCCCTCTGCAAGGCCCGGATGACCGAGGACAGCGGCCTCGACGACGGGTGGATCCGCGACAACCTGCTGGCGATGTGGGCGACCAGCACCGAGACCACGACGGTGGCGCTGACCTGGATCTGGCCGCTGCTCGCCGAACGTCCCGACGTGGCCGAGCGGCTCGGCGACGAGGTGCGCGCGGTCGTCGGCCCCGGCGAGGACGTCCGTCCGGAGCACCTGCACGAACTGCCGTACGTGAAGCAGGTCGTGCAGGAGCTGCTGCGCATGTACCCGGTGGGCTGGATCTTCCCGCGGATCGCGCTCAAGGAGACCAGCATCGGCGGAGTCCGGGTGAAGGCGGGCAGACGGTGCTGATCAGCCCGTTCCTGACGCATCGCCTGGAATCGGTGTGGGAACGCCCGACGGAGTTCCGGCCCGAGCGCTTCGCGCCCGACAAGGCGCGCACCTACCACCGTTACGCCTACTTCCCCTTCGGGGGCGGCCCCCACCAGTGCATCGGGCGGCACGTCTTCAACATGGAGGCGGAGCTGATCCTGACGTCCATCCTCAGCCGGTTCCGCCCGGAACTGCAGTCGACCGAGGGACGGGTCGAGGCGCGGATCGGTGCGACGCTCCGTCCGAACCAGCCGCTCCAGATACTCCTGCACCCCGCGGAGGAACGCTGATGCCCCCGGCACCGAACGAGTCCGCGAACGGCGCCGCCGTCGTCGTCGAAGTCGCGCAGGAGACGGCGCCGGGCGAACCGGCGGAGCCTCCGCATAGTCGCACCCCGGCCATGGAGGCCGGGACGATCTGCGCCGTCGCGGGGCAGTCGCAGCGGCAGATGCGCGCCTGGGCGGCCGAGTATCCGGCGCTGTACGACGCGAAGGCGTTCGATCCGGCGCTGTTCAGCACGCTGGCGCTGGCCGCGGCGTTCAGCGGGCCGGGCCTGACCGCCGACGGGCTGCGGATGGCGAACCGGGTCTGCCTGTGGTGCTTCGGGCTCGACTGGCTGGTCGACTACGCCGCGACGTCGCGCGCCGAGGTGGACGGTCTCGTCCGCCGCTGCGCCGCGGTGGCGGGCGGCGAAGCGCCCGGCGCCGTCGACGACGGCTGCACCGCGGCCGAGGCCGAGCTGCTGCGGTTCCTCGCCGACGTCCGGGACGAGCTGGCGGGCGCCGCCGCGTCCGGCGCGCTCGGTGACGTCTGGCTGGACGAACTGCGCCGCGTCCTCGACGCGATGGCCCTCGAATGGGACTGGAAGGCCGCCCGCGCCGCCGAGACCGCCGCGAACAGCGGCGCCGACGCCGACGGCCGACGCGGCGGCCCGACGTTCGAGGAGTACCTCGCGAACGCCGACAATCTCGGGTTCTCGTTCGTGTTCGCGTCACACTGGATCTCCTCCGGCGGCGGCGGGGACGTCGCCGCCGTGCGGGAGGCGAGCCGGGCGGTCCAGCGGGTCGTGCGGCTGTTGAACGACCTCGGCACGTACAAGCGGGACCTGGAGTGGGGCGACCTCAACGCGCTGCTGCTCGACCGGACCCGCGCGCAGGTCGAGGACCGGATCGGGGGGCTGACCAGCGAGGCCCGCTCGCTGCTCCGGGACGCGGCGGCGACCGCGCCGGAACTGGCGGCGTACATGGAACGCCAGATGGACTTCTGTGCGGGCTTCTACGGAGTTACCGACTTCTGGGGCGCCCTGTGAGCATTGACGACCGGCCGCTGGCCGGCACCTCCCTCACCTCCCTCACGTCCGTCCGGCCGCCGGCCGCCGATCTCGCCGTGGCCGTCCGCGAGCTGGTGGACGGGCTGATCGCGCGCCCCTGGGGGCAGTCGTCCGCCTCGGTGTACGAGACGGGACGGCTCATCACGTTCGCCCCGTGGCTCAGCGGGCACGCGGAGCGGGTGGCGTTCCTGCTCGCGCGGCAGCGCCCGGACGGAACGTGGGGCGCGCCCGACGACGGATACGCGCTCGTCCCGACGCTGAGCGCCGCCGAAGCGCTGCTGTCCGTCCTGACCACCGACCGGACGGGCGGCGACGGCGCGGCGACCGATGACGATGCGACGGTCGCGCGGGCGGCCGGTCGCGCGCTCGACGCGATCGCCGCGCGGATGTGCGGCCCGTCCGCCGCGTCCCTCGACCTGCCCGACCTTCCGGCGATCGAGTTGATCGCACCGGCGCTGGTCGCGCGCATCAACGCGTCCCTGGAGACGCTGCAGGAGCATCCGGTGCCGGGCCTGAAGGCGTGGGCCGGGCGCACGCTGGGCGCCCCCGCGGGACTGGACGGCGCGAAGCTCGGCCTCGTCCGGTCGCTGTTCGCATCCGGGGCGGACCTGCCGCAGAAGCTGGTGCACGCGCTGGAGGTCGCCGGGGAGGCGGCCGCCGGGCTGCCGCGGCTGCGCCCGGAACCGACCGGGACGATCGGCGCGTCCCCGGCCGCCGCCGCGGTGTGGCTGGGCCGTGAGCCCGCCGAGCCGAGCAACCCGGCGCGCTGGTACCTGGAGACGGTCGTGGCCGAGCACGGCGGCCCGGTGCCGTGCGGCTTCCCGCTGACGGTGTTCGAGCGCGGGTGGGTGCTCGCGTGGCTGGCGCGCGCGGGCGTCCCGTTCGCGGTGCCGCCGGAACTGGTGCTGAGCCTGACGGCGCCGCTCGGCCCGCTGGGCACCGCGGCGGCGGACGGCCTGCCGGCGGACGCGACACGACGTCGGGGGCGCTGTACGCGCTGGCGCTGCTCGGCGTGCCGCACCCGCCCGACGCGCTGCACGCCTACGAACTGGACACGCATTTCTGCACGTGGCAGGGCGAGGACGGCGACTCCGTCACGACGAACGCGCACGTGCTGGAGGCGTTCGGCCAGTACCTGGCGGCGTCCCCGGACGCCACGGACACGGACGCCGCGGCCACCGCACGCTACGAGGCGTCCGCGCTGAAGGCGGCCCGCTGGCTGCGCGGCCGGCAGGACGCGGACGGGAGCTGGTCGGACCGCTGGCACGCGTCGCCGTTCTACGCGACGGCGTGCGCGGCCACGGCGCTGGCGGCGTTCGGCGGCGCGGACTCGGCGGGCGCGGTCGCGGCGGCGCGCCGCTGGGTGCTGGGGTCGCAGCGGGCGGACGGCTCGTGGGGGCTCTGGCGGGGCACGGCCGAGGAGACGCCTACGCCGTCCAGCTGCTCCTGCTGACCGGCGGGACGCCCGACGCGGCGGTGCTGCGCGCGGTCGAGCGGGGACGGCCGCACCTGCGGCGCGCGCTGGACGCGCCGCCGGACGCGGGCGACGAACCGGAGATGTGGCAGGACAAGGATCTGTACCGGCCCGGGGCGATCGTCCGCGCGGCGATCGTCGCGGCGCTCTCCCTGGTCGAGGACATTCGGTGAGGTGAATTCCGCCACATCCGCCTTGCCCGATACTCCTCTCAAATGCGACAAAACCGTGGTTGTTGGCGGTTCACCTTGAGGGGGTATGGTCATGTTGCTAGTCTTCTACGCCGTATGGAACGGCGGCTAGCGGTCGCCCTTGCATCTCACCGAACCCTCTGCGGACCGTGCCGCTAAGCCAGGCGGAAGCGGTTGCGAGTCAATTCACAAATTGTTGGGGCGATAGTAATGCGCTTCCGCAACTCGCGCCTGAGAACTAAGATCACGGCCCTGTTGCTTTCCCTCACTGCGCTCTGGGTTTTCGCGGCCTGGGTCACCCTGCGCGAGGGTGTCAATCTCCTCGGCGTGAGCACGCTGGACAGCGCGCTCGCCCAGCCGACCGACCCGCTCATCGCCGAACTGCAGCGCGAGCGGCGGCTGTCCATGGTGCAGCTCGCACACCCGAGCACCGCCACGCAGAACGCCCTGGCCGCGCAGCGCGAGGAGACCGACAAAGCCCGCACGGAGGCGATGGAACTCGCCACCGGCGGACGCGTCGACTGGTTCGCCGACGACACCCTCGAACAGCGGCGCGACGAAATGCTCAAGCGGCTGGAGTCGCTGGAGACGTCCCGCCAGGTCGTCGACGCCCGCTCCGGCGAGCGCGACCGCGTGAAGGACCAGTACACCGACATCATCGCGTCCATTTTCGAGGTCTACGACTCCCTCGCGACCCTGGACGACGAGGCTTTCGCCCGCGACACCCGGCTTCTCCTCGACCTCAACCGCTCCTGGGAACTGCTGTCCCTGGAGGACGCCCTGCTGGCCGGCGCCCTCGCGACCGGCCGGATGAGCGACGCGGAGATGGTCGAGTTCACCCAGATCGTCGGGACGCGGCGGCACAACACCGAGTCCGCGCTCAACGACATCCGGGAATCGGACGGGACCGTCTACGCCGACCTCACGAAGAACCCGAAGATCGTCGGCATCTCCGCGCTCGAAAACCAGATCATGCAGGGCTACCGCACCGGACGGCCGACGCGCACCGGGGTGCGCCCGCCGGTGACCGCCGAGCAGTGGAACGCCGCCGCGGAACCGGCCCTCGCCGAGATGCGCGCGAAGATCCAGGCGTCCGGTGACCGGCTGGTCGACCGGGCGACGCCGATCGCCGCCGGGGTCATCCTGCGGCTGGCCCTGGCCGGCGGCCTCGGCCTCCTCGCGGTCATCGCGTCGGTCATCGTGTCGATCACCACCGCGCGCGCGCTCGTCCGGCAACTGGAACGGCTGCGCCAGGCCGCGTTCGAACTGGCCGAGCAGCGGCTGCCCGGCGTCGTCGAACGCCTCGGTCACGGCGAGAAGGTCGACGTCGCCACCGAGGCCCCGCCGCTGCAGTTCGGCAGCGACGAGATCGGCCAGGTGGGCCGCGCGTTCAACGTCGTCCAGGAGACCGCGATCCGCACCGCCGTCGAGCAGGCCGAACTGCGCCGCGGCATCCGCGACGTCCTGCTGAGCCTGGCCCGCCGCACCCAGACCCTGGTGCACCGGCAGCTGACCATGCTCGACACCATGGAGCGGCGCCGCGACATCGAGACCAAGGAACTCGAAGAGCTGTTCCGCCTCGACCACCTGGCGACCCGGATGCGGCGCAACGCCGAGAACCTCATCGTGCTCTCCGGCGCGCTGCCCGCCCGCGGCTGGCGCAACCCGGTGCCGATGGTCGACGTGATCCGCGCCGCCGTCGGCGAGGTCGAGGACTACACCCGCGTCAGCGTGCTCCCGTTCGGCCCGGTCGGGCTGGCCGGACGAGCGGTCGGCGACGTCACCCACCTGCTGGCGGAACTGATCGAGAACGCGGTGTCGTTCTCCCCGCCGGACACCGTCGTGCAGGTCGGCGGCCACCTGGTCGGCAACGGCTTCGCCATCGACATCGAGGACCGCGGGCTCGGCATGACCGACGAGAAGCTCGCCGAGATCAACGGCCGGATCGCGACCCGCCCGACTTCAACCTGCAGAGCTCCGTCCAGCTCGGCCTGTTCGTGGTCAGCAAGCTCGCCGAGCGGTACGGCCTGCAGGTGATGCTGAAGCGCTCCGCGTACGGCGGCACCACCGCGGTCATCGTGATCCCCAGCGACCTGATCGTCGAGCAGCCCGACGACCGGCACCGCGCCCCGGCACAGGCCGCCGCCACCGGCGGGGCCACCACGCCGAACGGTCTCGAAGTGCGGCAGCCCGCCGGAGTCGGCGCGGCGACCGCCGCGGCCCCGGCCGGGCCCGCGCTCGTCGCGGTGCGCGGCGGGTCCGGCGCGGAGCCCGCGAACGGCGGCGACGAACCCGCCGACACGTCCCGTCCGCCCGCGGCACCGACCGTGACCCGGACCGACGAAGCGCCCGTGGACGAGACACGCTCCCAAGCGGACGTCCCCCCGCCCGCCCGTCCGGCGGACACCGGGGAACGTCCCGTGCCCATCGAGCCGGAGGATCTGCCACCCGTGCCCGACATCTCCATCACACCGTCCGGACTGCCCGTCCGGGTGCCGCAGGCGAACCTTGCCGAACCCCTGCGCACCGACGAGCCCGCCGCCCCGCAGCCGGACGAGGACGACGACCCCGGCCGCTCCCCCGAGGACATCAAGCGGATCATGGGGTCGTACCAGCGCGGCACCCGGCAGGGCCGCAGTGACGCGGCCGCGACCCTCGGCAACACGGAAGGCGAGGAAGAGCAGTGACGCAGAAGACGGGGTCGGCTTCCGACCTGGGCTGGCTGCTGGACGACCTCGTCCGCCGACTCCCGCACACCCGCAGCGCGGTCGTCCTGTCGGCCGACGGTCTGCTCATGGCGTCCTCCGAAGGGGTCACACAGGACGACGGCGAGCACCTCGCCGCCGTCGCGGCCGGGATCCAGAGCCTCGCCAAGGGCGCCGGGGTCCGCTTCGGCGGCGGCCCCGTCCGGCAGACGATCATCGAGATGCAGTCGGCGTTCCTGCTGGTCACCGTGGCCGGGAAGGGCGCCTGCCTGGCGGTGCTCGCCGAGGAGGAGGCCGACGTCGGCCTGATCGCCTACGAGATGGCGATGCTGGTCACGAGCATGGGGCACCACCTGACATCGCCGTCGCGGAGCGAGGCGGGCTCCTGATGATGCCCCCCGAGGATCCGGAGCACTGGCCGGACGAACCGGCCCCGCGTTCCCCGGCCGAGGGCGAACTCCTCGACGACCACGCGGGGCCCATGGTCCGTCCGTACGTGATGACCAGCGGCCGGATGGAACCGGCCCGCGGCAAGTTCGACCTCATCACCCTCGTGGTGGCGTCCGGGCCGGACCCCGAGGGCGCCATCGGCCTCGGTCCCGAACACCTGGCGATCATCCGGCTGTGCCAGTCGGTGATGTCGGTGGCGGAGCTCACCGGCCACCTCGACCTTCCCGTCGCGACCGTCCGGGTCATGCTCGGCGACCTCCTCGACAAGGGGTTCGTCATGATGCAGGAGCCCGAACCGGAGGCGGACATGCACGACATCAGGCTCTACAAGGCGGTGATCGATGGTCTCCGGGCCCTCTAGTGTGCGCGCGCGTCGGCTGCCCACCGCGGTCAAGATCGTGATCGCGGGCGGCTTCGGGGTCGGCAAGACCACGATGGTCGGGACCGTCTCCGAGACCCGCCCGCTGCGCACCGAAGAAGTCCTCACCGACGAGAGCGTCGGCATCGACGACGTCTCCGGCGTCGAACGCAAGCACACCACGACCGTCGCGATGGACTTCGGCCGCATCACGATGCAGGACGAGTACGTCCTGTACCTCTTCGGCACACCCGGCCAGCAGCGGTTCTGGTTCATGTGGGACGAGGTCACGCTGGGCGCGCTCGGCGCGGTCGTCCTCGCCGACACCCGCCGCCTGTCCGACTGCTTCCCCTCGGTCGACTACTTCGAGCGCCGCAACACCCCGTTCATCGTCGCGGTCAACTGCTTCGAGGGCGCGCAGCAGTACGACCTGGCGGAGATCCAGATGGCCCTCAACCTGGGCCCGAAGGTCCCCGTCATGCTGTGCGACGCCCGCAAGCTCGACTCGTGCAAGGAGGTCCTCATCGACCTCGTCCTGCACGCCATGAAGGCCCGCGGCCTGACCGAAGAACAACCGGCCTGACACCGGCCCGACGGCCCGGCACGCGACGACCCTGGTTTCCGGCGACCTCGCCAAACCAGGGTTTCGTCATGTCCGGCACGGCCCGACCGAGGTCATATACCGGACGATCCTTAATAAAAGGGTCACACGGACCGGAACCCCATGTCACCTCCTCGCGTCCAAGCGCATGCCACAGGTACTTGACCAAGGAGATTCAATGCAGCAGTCAACCCGGAGACGGGTGGTCGCGAAGGCCGCGGGGGGAGCACTGGCGGTGCTGTTCGCCGCGGGCTGTTCGTTCAGCGTGGGCACGAAAACGGTCGGCAAGGACGACGTCGCGCAGCAGGCGAAGGCGGCGCTGGGCAAGCAGGTCGGTCAGGAACCGGACGACGTCACGTGCGAAGCCGACCTCAAGGCCGAGGTGGGCGAGACCGTGCGCTGCGAACTGACGGTGAACGGGGAGAAGCGCGGCATGACGGCCACCGCCACGTCCGTCGACGGCGGCACCGTCAAGATGAACTTCAAGGTCGACGCCGCCCCGGGCGCCGGTGCCCCCACGACCCCGGCGCCCGGGACGTCCGCGCCCGGTGCGCAGAGCCCCGCCGCAGGCGGCAACGTCCCGTCGGTGAGCCGGACGGAGGTCGCCCGGCAGGGCAAGGCGGCTCTGACCGCCCAGGTGGGCCGTGCACCCGACGCCTTCTCCTGCCCTCAGGACCTCCCGGCCCGGGTGAACGCCACCGTCCGCTGCAAGCTGACGGCGGACGGGAAGCAGTACGGCGTGACGGTCACCGCGACGTCCGTCGTCGGCGGCGACGTCAAGATGAACTTCAAGGTCGACAACGTTCCGAGCGGCTGACCGCCGAGCGGGTTCCCGGCGTGGACGGCGCCGGGAAACCCGCCGCCGTACGGGTCAGCCGGTGCGCGAGACGACGTAGTCGCAGAGGGCGGTGAGGGCGTCGCGGGCGGAGTTCGCGGGGAGGGTGAGGAGTTCGGCGCGGGCGTCCTCGGCCACGCGGTGGAGGTCGGCGCGGGCGCGGTCCATGGCGGGGTGAGCGCGCAGGAGGGCGAGGGCCTCGGCGTGGAGGGCGTCGTCGGTGAGGTCGGCGGCGAGGAGTTCGCGCAGGCGCGCGTCGTCGGGGCCGGAGCCGACGCCGCCGAGGACGTGGTGCATCGGGAGGGTGCGGATGCCCTCGCGGAGGTCGGTGCCGGGGGTCTTGCCGGACTCCTCGGTCTCGGACTCGATGTCGAGGATGTCGTCCGAGAGCTGGAAGGCGATGCCGATCTTCTCGCAGGCGGAGGTGACCGTGTCGACCGTCGGGGCGGGGGCGCCGGACAGCAGGGCGCCGAACTGGCCGGAGACGGCGATGAGGGACGCCGTCTTGTCGGCGAGGACCTGCAGGTAGTGCTTGAGGGGGTCGGCGCCCTCGGCGGGGCCGGTGGTCTCCTCGATCTGGCCGCGGACGAGCCGGGCGAACGCGCGGGCCTGGATCCGGACGGGCTCGGTGCCGAGGTCGGCGAGCAGGTCGGACGCGCGGGCGAACAGGTAGTCGCCGGTGAGGATCGCGCGGGTGTTGTCCCACCGGACGTTCGCGGACTGCCGGCCGCGGCGGACGGTCGCCTCGTCCATGACGTCGTCGTGGTAGAGGGTGCCGAGGTGGGTGAGCTCGACCACGACCGCGGCCGGGACGAGCCCGGCCGCGGTCGGGTCGCCGAAGTGGGAGGCGAGGCTGACGAGCATCGGCCGGAAGCGCTTGCCGCCCGCCTCGACGAGGTGCTTGGACGCCTCGTTGAGCAGCGGGTTGTCGCTGCGGACCGAGTCGAGGAGCAGTTCCTCGACGGCGTTCAGGAACTGCCTGCTGTCGGCCGCGAGCGCCGAGTCCACGGGAAGCCCGAACGGGCCGGTCTCCTGTACGGCCGGCCCGCCGGACTCCTCAGCGAAGGCGTTGCTCACCCAAGACTCCCTACCGGACGAACATTTGCGTGGTGGCATCTCCCGCAAGGTCCAGAATGGGCTGCGGAAGCACGCCGAGTACCACAGTAGCCGTCACGCCGACCGCGACGACGATCGCGGTGGCCGGTGGGGCCACGACGACGGGGCCGTCGGCCTCCGGTTCGCTGAAGAACATGACGACGATCACGCGGACGTAGAAGAACGCGGTGACGGCGGAGGCGATGACGCCGACGATGACCAGGGGCGTGGCCCCGCCCTCGATGGCCGCCTTGAACACCGCGAACTTCCCGGTGAAGCCGCTGGTCAGCGGGATACCGGCGAACGCGAGCAGGAAGAGCGTGAACACGCCCGCGACGACCGGGGAGCGCTTGCCGAGCCCGGCCCAGCGGGACAGGTGCGCCGCCTCACCGCCCGCGTCCCGCACCATGGTGACGACCGCGAACGCGCCCACCGTGGTGAACCCGTAGGCCGCCAGGTAGAACAGGGACCCGGACAGGCCCTCCTGCGACGTCGCGATGACGCCCATGAGCAGGAAGCCCGCGTGCGCGATGGACGAGTAGGCCAGCAGCCGCTTGATGTCGGTCTGGGTGATCGCGACGATCGCGCCGACGACCATCGTGAGAATCGACACACCCCACAGGGCGGGCTTCCAGTCCCATTCGAGGGTCCCGAACGCGACGTAGTAGACGCGCAGGATCGCGCCGAACGCCGAGACGAGGGTGCAGGACGCCATGAGCGCGGTGATCGGGGTCGGTGCGCCCTGGTAGACGTCCGGCTTCCACATGTGGAACGGGACGCCGCCGAGCTTGAACAGCAGCCCGACGGTGAGGAGCGCGACGCCCGCGAGGAGCATGGTCTCGCTGCCGGCGTCCCGGCTGATCTCCTGCGAGATGGCCGACAGGGTGACCGATCCGGCGTACCCGTACAGGAGCGCGATGCCGTACAGGAAGAACGCCGACGAGAACGCGCCCAGCAGGAAGTACTTGATCGCGGCCTCCTGCGAGAGGAGGCGGCGGCGCCGGGCGAGACCGCACAGCAGGTACAGCGGCAGCGACATGACCTCGAGACCGATGAACATGGTCAGCAGGTCGTTGGACGCCGGGAAGATCAGCATCCCCGCGACGGCGAACATCATCAGCGGGTAGATCTCGGTCTGCACGATTCCCGCGGCCTGCGAGCGCTGCTCGGCCTCGCTGCCGGGCAGCGCGGACGCCTGCGCGGCGAAGTGCCCGCCGGACCGGTCGCCCGCGCGGTCGGCGATCAGCAGGAGGCTGACCAGCGCCAGCACCAGGATGGTGCCCTGCAGGAACAGGGTGGTCCCGTCGACGCCGAGGGCCCCCTCGGCGACGACGTGGTGCGGGACGCCGTCCCACGCCAGCGCGATCGTCCAGACGAACCCGGCGAGCAGGCCGAGGAACGCCAGCGGGACCTGGACGCGCGGCCGCCAGGTGCGGCCGACGAACGCCTCGACCAGCACCCCGGCGACGGCGACGCCGAGGACGACCAGCAGCGGCCCGATCTCCGCGTACTCGATGTGCGGCGCCGGGATGTCGGCGCCTTGCGCGAGGACCCCCTTCGTGAGGAGAGGTGCGCTCGGGGTCATGGACGGGCTCCGTTCTCGGCGACGTCGGTCGGTGCCGGGTCATGCTGGTCGACCCGCACCAGCGTCTGCTCGACCGACGGGTTGATGACGTTCAGCACCGGCTGCGGGAAGAAGCCCATCGCGACGATGATCGCGATGATGGGCGCGACGGCCCACTTCTCCCGGGCCGTGAGGTCCTTCATGCCTTCGACCGCCGGGGCCTTGGGGCCGCCCATGGTCCGCTGGTAGGTCCACAGGATGTAGATCGCGGCGAGGACGACGCCGGTGACGGCGAGGGCTCCGGCCCACTCGTACCGGCTGAACGTCCCGACGATCACCAGGAACTCGGACACGAACGTGGACAGGCCGGGCAGCGACAGCCCGGACAGGCCCGCGATCAGGAACGCGCCGGCGAGGACGGGCGCGGCCTTCTGCACGCCGCCGTAGTCGCCGATCCGCGCCGACCTCCGCCGGACGATCATGAAGCCGACGATCAGGAACAGCGCGCCCGTCGAGAACCCGTGGTTGATCATGTAGAGCGCGGCGCCGGACTGCCCCTGCGAGGTCATCGCGAAGATGCCGAGGACGATGAACCCGAAGTGCGACACCGACGTGTAGGCGATGAGGCGCTTCAGGTCGACCTGCCCGATCGCGAGGATCGCGCCGTAGATGATGCTGAGCACGGCGAATCCGAGCACGACCGGCGTGGCCCACTTGGCGGCGCCCGGGAACAGCTCCAGGCAGAACCGCAGCATCCCGTACGTGCCGACCTTGTCCAGGACGCCGACGATGAGGACGAGCGCGCCCGCCGGGGCCTGCTGGGCTGCGTCGGCAGCCAGGTGTGCACCGGCACCATCGGCGCCTTGATCGCGAACGCGATGAAGAACCCGAGGAACAGCCACTTCGCCGTCGTCGGGTCGATGTTCATCTGCGACAGCTCGGAGAACAGGAACGTGCCCTGCCCGAGGCCGCCCTCGGCCTCCGGCCGCGCCGACAGCGGGTACAGCCAGATCACCGCGACGAGCATGATCAGCCCGCCGAACAGGGAGTACAGCAGGAACTTGACCGCGGCGTAGGACCGCTGGGCGCCGCCGAAGTACCCGATGATGAAGTACACCGGGATCAGCATCGCCTCGAAGAAGACGTAGAAGAGGAACACGTCGGTCGCCGCGAAGACGCCGATCATGGCCGCTTCCAGCGTCAGCAGCAGCGCGAAGTACGTCTTCACGGACCGCTTGGCCGGGACGTCGACGCCGCCGGACCGGTCGTCCTCGCTCCAGGACGCCAGCATGACGAGCGGCACGAGGATCACCGAGAGCACGATCAGGGTGAGCGCGACGCCGTCGACGCCGACCGCCCAGTGCACCCCGAACGCGGGGATCCAGTCGTACTTCTCCTCGAACTGGAACCGGGCGCCGCCCGGCTCGAACATCGCCGCCATGACCAGGGTGAGCACCCCGACGACGATGGAGACGCCGAGCGAGAACTGCTTGACCAGCGCGTCCCGTCCGGACGGCAGCACCGTGAGGAGGGCGGCGCCCACCAGCGGCAGCGCGATGAGGACGGTCAGCCAGGGAAAGTCGCTCATGACACGTTCACCACCAGGAGGGCGGCCACCACGACGGCGGCGCCACAGAACATCGAGAGTGCGTAGGACCGGGCGAAGCCCGTCTGGACGCGGCGGAGCCGACCGGAGCCGCCGCCGATCCCGGCGGCGAGGCCGTTGACGGCGCCGTCGACGCCGCGCCCGTCGAACCAGACCGCGAGGCGGGTCAGCCACTGCCCGGGCCGCATCAGCAGCGACTCGTTGATGGCGTCGCCGTACAGGTCCTTGCGGGCCGCGACGGTGACGAACGAGCCCTTGGGCTGCTCGCGCGGCACCTTGCGGGCGCCGTACTGCCGCCAGGCGATGGCCGCGCCGATCAGCACCAGCACGAACGTGGCGATGCCGGGCCCGGTGAGCGCCTGGAAGTGGTGCTCCTCCTCGGGGTGGCCGACGACCGGCTCCAGGAAGGTCCCGAACCCGCCGAGGACCAGGAACCCGCCCGCGAACAGCGAGCCGAGCGACAGCAGGATCAGCGGGACCGTCATGACCTTCGGCGACTCGTGCGGGTGGACGTCGTCCGCCCAGCGCTTCTCCCCGAAGAACGTCATGAACATGACGCGGGACATGTAGTAGGCGGTGATCGCGGCGCCGAGCATCGCGCAGCCGCCGAGGATGTACCCGGACGTGCCGCCCTTGTTCAGGGCCGTCTCGATGATGACGTCCTTGGTGAACCAGCCGGACAGGCCCGGGAACCCGATGATCGCCAGGTAGCCGAGCCCGAAGGTCGCGTAGGTGACCATCATGACGCCGCGGAGCGCGCCGTAGTGGCGCATGTTCACGTCGTCCTTGGTGCCGTGCATGACCGAACCGGCGCCGAGGAACAGGCCCGCCTTGAAGAAGCCGTGCGCGATGAGGTGCGCGATGGCGATGACGTACCCGGCCTTGCCGAGCCCGGCGGCGAGCGTCATGTAGCCGATCTGCGACATCGTCGACCCGGCGAGGGCCTTCTTGATGTCGTCCTTGCCGCACCCGATGATCGCACCGGCGAGCAGCGTGGCCGCGCCGACGATCGTCACGACGAGCTGCGCGGTCGTCGACAGCTCGAAGATGGGCCCGGACCGGACGATCAGGTAGACGCCCGCGGTGACCATCGTCGCCGCGTGGATCAGCGCCGACACGGGCGTCGGGCCCTCCATGGCGTCCAGCAGCCAGGACTGCAGCGGGAGCTGCGCCGACTTGCCGCACGCGCCGAGCAGGAGCAGCAGCGCGATGGCGGTGGCCGTCCCGGTGCTGAGCTGCGAGGCGAGGCCGACGTGCTCGGCGCCCTCACCGAGGACCTCGGTGAAGTCGATCGAGCCGACCGCGCTGAACAGCAGCGCGATCGCGATGATCAGCCCCATGTCGCCGACGCGGTTGACGACGAACGCCTTCTTCGCGGCGGTCGCGGCGGTCGGCTTGTGCTGCCAGAACCCGATGAGCAGGTACGAGGCGAGGCCCACGCCCTCCCAGCCGACGAACAGCACGACGAAGTTGCCGCCCAGGACGAGCAGCAGCATCGCCGCGACGAACAGGTTCAGGTACGCGAAGAACCTGCGCCGGTCGGGGTCGTGCTCCATGTAGCCGATGGAGTAGATGTGGATGAGCGAACCCACCCCGGTGATCAGCAGGACGAAGCTGATGGACAGCGGGTCCACCAGCAGGTCCATGCCGACCTTGAACGTGCCGACGTCGATGAAGTCCCACAGGTGCAGGGTGCGGCGCCGCTCTTCGGCGTCGTATCCGAGCATCTGCGCGAACATCGCCGCGCCGACGACGAACGATCCGACCGACATGGCGACGCCGAGCAGGTGCCCCCAGCGGTCGGTGCGCCTCCCCCCGAGGAGGAGGATCGCGCGCCCGCGAGCGGCAGCGCGATCAGGAGCCAGGCCGCGGCCTGGATGCCTTCGGCTTGCATCCCCGCCCTCTCAGTACTTCAGCAGGTTCACGTCGTCGACCGACGAGGACCTGCGGGTCCGGAAGATGGTCATGATGATCGCCAGACCCACCACGACTTCCGCGGCGGCCACCACCATCACGAAGAAGGCGATGATCTGGCCGTCCAGGTTGCCGTGCATGCGGGAGAACGACACGAACGCGAGGTTCGTCGCGTTCAGCATCAGCTCGACGCACATGAACACCACGATCGCGTTGCGCCGCACGAGGACGCCGACCGCTCCGATGGTGAACAGGATCGCCGAGAGCGCGATGTAGTGCTCCGGGCTCATTTACCGGCCTCGCCTTCGTTGCCCTGCGCGGACCCGCCGTCCGCGGGACCGCCCGCGGCCGGGGAGCCCGCCTTCACGGCGCGCGACTCGCGTCGGCGTCGTCCGCCTCGTGGGTGACGTCCCGCACCGCGGCGACGTCCGCCCCGGCCGCCTCGGCCTCGGTCGCGCCGTGCAGGTCGGCGTGCCGCTCGGCCGTGTCGGCCCGGGCGGCGATGACCGGGTTGATCGACAGCTCCGACGGGGTCCCGTCGGGCAGCAGCGCCGGCATGTCGACGGCGTTGTGCCGGGCGTAGGTGCCGGGACCGGGCAGCGGCCCCGGGTGCCCGCCCGACGCGAACCGGCGCGCGGCCAGGTCGCGCTGCGTCGGCTTCGGCTCGGTGCGCTCGCGGTGCGCCAGCACCATCGCGCCGAGCGCCGCGGTGATCAGCAGGGCGCTGG
Organism: Actinomadura sp. CNU-125; assembly: GCF_001942465.1. GTDB lineage: Bacteria > Actinomycetota > Actinomycetes > Streptosporangiales > Streptosporangiaceae > Spirillospora. Next base: position 3,358 of record NZ_MKJY01000410.1, on the reverse strand, counting down.
TCGCCTCGAACGCGAACACGTACTTGGAGAACAGCAGCCGGGCCAGCCCGACGATGTTGCCCTCCGCGTTCGCGGCCGCCAGGCCCTTGGAGTCGTCCAGCGCGGCGTTGCCGATGCCGGCGCCGAGCAGGACGATGAACCCGATCGCGCCGACCGCCGCCCAGAACCGCTGTCCCCGGAGCGTCTCGACGAGGGAGTCGGTCGAACTGACGCCGACGACCATCATCACGAACAGGAACAGCATCAGCACGGCGCCGGTGTAGACGATCACCTGGACGAACGCCAGGAACGGCGCGTTCTGCAGCGCGTACATCGCGGCGAGCGAGAGCATCACGGTCGCCAGCAGCAGCGCCGAGTGCACCGCCCGCCGCATGAAGATCATGCCGAGCGCGGCGCTCACCGACACGATGGCCAGCAGCCAGAAGAAGAACGGCTCCCCGGCCTGCTTGTCGGCGACCTCCGCCGCCAGGACGTTTCCGGCGAGGACGTGGGCGTCACTTCCGTTCACCGCCCTTGCGGCTCTTCGCCTTCTTGCTCTTCTCCGCCGCGACGGCCTCGTCCGCGCTCGCCCGGCCGCCGCCCTCGGACGGGACGGTCGGTGCCGCGCCCGCGTCGTCCTGCAGACCGAGCCGGTAGTACTCCTCCTCGGTGTCGCCGAGCCGCATCTCGTGCGGCGGCGCCTCCATGCCCTCGCGCAGCGGCGCCAGCAGCATGTCCTTGGTGTAGATGAGGCTCTCGCGGCTGTCGTCGGCGAGCTCGTACTCGTTCGTCATCGTCAGCGCCCGGGTGGGGCACGCCTCGATGCAGAGCCCGCACAGGATGCAGCGCAGGTAGTTGATCTGGTAGACGCGGCCGTACCGCTCGCCGGGCGAGTAGCGCTCGTCGGCGGTGTTGTCGGCCCCCTCGACGAAGATCGCGTCGGCCGGGCACGCCCAGGCGCACAGCTCGCACCCGACGCACTTCTCCAGCCCGTCCGGCCACCGGTTGAGCTGGTGGCGGCCGTGGAAGCGCGGCGCGGTCGGCCGCTTCACCTCGGGGTACTGAATGGTCTCGCTCTTGCTGAACATCTGGTGGAACGCGACCCCGAACCCCTTGACCGGATTCAGGAAATCAGTGACTCCCACTGGTGACCTCCTCAGGAGGGGTTTCGATCGTGGACGGTCCGGGCGGCGTCTGGACGCGCGCGGCGGCGCCCCGGCCGTGGTAGTGCGGCGCGTCCATCGGCGGCACCGGGAACCCGCCGTCCGCCGGTCCGCCCGCGCCCGCCGCCGTCGCACCGCCCGCGGCCGGTCCGCCCGCACCGCCGGTGCGGCGCTTCGCGGCCTCCTTGTCGTCGTCGCCGCCGCGGATCATCTCCCAGATGACCCCGAGGACGAGGACGATCGCGGCGGCCACGGCGGCGATGATGACGATCTGCCGCATGTCGTGGCCGTCGTTGCGCAGCGCGCGGATGGTGGCGACCAGCATGATCCAGGCGAGCGAGAAGGGCATGAGCACCTTCCACCCGAGCTTCATCAGCTGGTCGTAGCGGACGCGCGGGAGCGAGGCGCGCAGCCAGACGAAGAACAGGAAGAACAGCCAGACCTTGACCATGAACCACAGCACCGGCCACCAGCCGGAGTTGGCGCCCGCCCAGAACGTGGAGATCGGCGCGGGGGCCCGCCAGCCGCCGAGGAACAGCGTGGTCGCCAGCGCCGACAGCGTCGTCAGGTTGATGTACTCGGCGAGGAAGAACATCGCGAACTTCAGCGACGAGTACTCGGTGTGGAAGCCGCCGACCAGTTCGCCCTCGCCCTCGGGCAGGTCGAACGGGATGCGGTTCGACTCGCCCATCATCGTGATGACGTACACGACGAACGACGGCAGCAGCAGCACCGCGAACCACTTGTCCTGCTGCGCGGCGACGATCTCCGACGTGGACATCGACCCGGCGAACAGGAACACCGCGACGAACGACAGCCCCATCGCGATCTCGTAGGAGATCACCTGCGCGGACGAGCGGAGCCCGCCGAGCAGCGAGTACGGCGACATCGACGACCAGCCGGCCAGCACGATCCCGTACACGCCCATCGACGCCATCGCCAGCACCAGCAGCACCGCGACCGGCAGGTCCGTGCCCTGCAGCGGCGTGTGGTGCCCGAAGACCGACACCGTCGGGCCGAACGGGATGATCGAGAAGGAGATGAACGCCGGGACCGCCGACATGACCGGCGCCAGCACGAACACGACCTTGTCGACCTGGCGCGGGACGATGTCCTCCTTCAGCGCCAGCTTGATGCCGTCCGCGAGGCTCTGCAGCAGGCCCTGCGGCCCGGCCCGGTTCGGGCCGACCCGCAACTGCATCCGGCCGATGACGCGCCGCTCGACCCACATGCCGAACAGGACCATCACGACGAGGAAGACGAAGATGACCAGGACCTTGCCGCCGATCAGCCACCACGGGTCCTTGCCGAAGTCGGCGAGCGTGGGGTCGGCCGGCGCCGCGAGCGGTACCGCCGCGAGCGGGCTCATTCGGTGCCTCCAGCGTTCTCGGTCGCGCGCCCTCCGGCCGCGATCTGCACGACGCTCCCGGCGACCGCCCCGAGGTCCCGGTGGAGCGCGCAGCCGGCCGAGTTCGTCGGCAGCCACACCACCCGGTCGGGCAGGTCGGCGGTGATCTCCAGCGGGAGCGCGACCGACCCGCGGCCGGTCGAGACGGTGACCGAGCCGACCCCGTCGACCGCGCGGGCGCCGATCTCCTCGGCCGTCGCGGGCGACAGCCGCGCGACCGCGCCCTTGGCGGTCCCGGCCAGGAACGGCTCGCCGTCCTGCATCCGGCCCCGGTCGAGCAGCAGCCGCCACGTCGCCACGACCGCCTCGCCGCGTCCCGGCTCGGCCGGGACCGCCTGCGGGACGTTCGGGGCGTCGGGCCGCTCGCCGCGGTGCCCGCCGAGGTCGGTCAGCTCGCGGCGGGCCGCCTCCGGTCCGGGCAGCCCGAGGTGGACGTCCATCTCGTCGGCGAGCGCGTTCAGCACCCGCAGGTCCGACAGCGCCCCGGCCGACTTCAGCACGACGTCGAACGGGCGGCCGCGGCCCTCCCAGTTCACGAACGTCCCGGACTTCTCCGCGACGGTCGCGACGGGCAGCACCACGTCGGCGCGGTCGGTGACGGCGCTCGGCCGCTGCTCCAGGCTCACCACGAACGGGGTGGCGTCGAGCGCGCGCAGCGCCGTGTCCGGGTCGGCGAGGTCGTAGGGGTCGACGCCGCCGACCAGCAGCGCGCCGCGCTCGCCGCGCGCCGCCGCCGCGAGGACGGCTTCGGTGTCCAGGCCCGGCGTCGCGGGCAGCTCGGCGACGCCCCACACCCGCGCGACGCCCG
>NZ_MKJY01000409.1 GCF_001942465.1 Actinomadura sp. CNU-125 | reverse complement strand
GACGCCGCCGACCTGCTGTCCTCCGATCTCGGGCGGGCGGTCATCGCCAACTCCGCCACCCAGATCCTGCTGCGGCAAGCGCCGCAGGTCGCCGACCAGATCGCCGCCGCGTTCGACCTCACCGACGGCGAGAAGGCGTTCCTGCTGGCCGCCGACCGCGGCCAAGGGCTGCTGTGCGGAACCGCGACCGGCTCCGACCGCGCCGCGTTCACCGCCATCGCCAGTCCTCAAGAGCACCGTCTGACCACGACCGACCCCGCCGAACTCGCCGAACTCGACACCGACAACACCGACGAAAAGAGCTTGCTGTGAACACCTGGACTGTGAGCCCGGAGACCGGGAGCGAACTGTTCGATCTGCTTTCCGAACTGGCGGACGTGCAGCGGTTCGGCGGACTCCTGATCGATTACGCGCCCGCCGCAGCGGCGGGCCTCCTGGCGGGCGCCGCCGCGCTGGCCGGGGCACGCAAGCTCATCTGGCGGCGGCGCCACGACCGTCTGGTCCCCGGCGCGCGGGTGATCGAGGTCGCCGTCCCGCCCAAAGTAGAGCCCGCCGGTGCCGCGGCATGGTGGGCGCACCTGGTCGGGCTCACCGCCCCCGCCTTCAAACGCACCCTGCACGGGCAGCCGCATGTAGCGTTCGAGTACATCGCCGACCACAACGGCGTCCGGTTCCAGATCTGGGTCCCCGGCACCATCCCGCCCGGCATCATCGAGAAAACCATCCGCTCGGACTGGCCCGGCGCCACCCTCACCCCCCGCCAAGCCGCACCACCACTCCCCTTGGACACCCGGGCGGCGGGCGGGCGCCTGGTCCTGGCGCGCCCGGACCACTACCCCCTCAACAGCAGCCACGACAGCGACCCGTTGCGGGGGCTGCTGGGGGCCGCATCCGGGCTCGCCAACGGCGAGCATCTGGCCGTGCAGATCCTCGCCCGCCCCGCCGCCGGGCACCGGCGGCTGCGTCGCGCCCACCGCGCGGCCTCGGCACTGCGCAGCGGCCGCTCGGCCACACCGCAAAGCGCACTGTTCGACCTGCTCACCCCCGGCATGTCAGGCCACAGCGGCGCCGGTGAGGTCGGCCGTCTGCACCCCGAACGCAACGAGGAGGTCCGCGCGATCCTCGGTAAGGCCGCCCAGCCCAGGTTCGAAACCGTCATCCGCTACGGCGTCGCGACCCGCAACGCCGATGAGGCGGAGGCGGGATGGTTGCGGGCCCGTGCCCACGAGACCGCTTCGGCGTTCGCGATGTTCACCTCCGGGCACCAGCACCTGCAACGGCGCCGCCTTCACCGGCCCGCGGAAAGGTTGGCGTCGCGGCGCCTGGACCGCGGTTTCCTGCTGTCGGTCCGCGAACTCGCCGCCCTGGCGCACCTGCCGCACGACCTGGCCGCACCCGGCGTCACCCGCGCCGGGGCCCGCCCCACTCCGCCCTCGCCCGCCATCCCCGCCGGCGGGCCCGGCATCCGCACGCTCGGCGACTCCGAGGCGCCCGCGCCCCGCCCGGTCGGCCTCACCGTCGCCGGTGCCCGCCAGCACCTGCATGTCCTCGGACAGACCGGCGTCGGCAAGTCCACCTTCCTGGCCGGCCTCGTCCTCGCCGACGCCGCAGCCGGGCGAGGCGCGCTGGTCATCGACCCCAAAGGCGACCTCATCAACGACGTGATGGACCGGCTCCCCGAGCACGCCGCCGGACGGACGGTGGTGTTCGACCCCGCCGACTCGGGGCCGCCGCCCTGCCTGAACGTGCTCGCGGGCGCCGACCCGGCGTTCGCGACCGAGTCGATCGTCACCACCTTCCGCCGCTGCTTCTCCTCAGCCTGGGGTCCCCGGCTGGACGACCTGCTCCGCTCGGCCTGCCTGACCCTCACCCGCGTCAACGGGTCTCGCGCCACCCTCGCCGACGTCCCGCGCCTCCTCGTCGACACCCCCTACCGCGCCCGAATCACCTCACGGCTACCGGACGAGCTGCTGCGCGGGTTCTGGGACGCCTACGACGAACTCACCCCGGCCGCGCAGGCGTCGTTGATCAGCCCGGTGATGAACAAACTCCGCGCCGTGCTGCTGCGCCCGTTCGTCCGCGACGCCCTGTCCGGGACCGCCTCCACCGTCGATGTCGGCCGCACCCTCGACACCGGCGGCCTCATCCTCGCCCGCCTACCCAAAGGCATCCTGGGCGAGGACGCCGTCCGGCTCCTGGGATCGCTGCTGCTGGCCCACACCTGGCAGGCCGTCACCCCCCGCGCCCGCCTGGCCGAGCACGAGCGGCGGGACGCCGCCGCCTATATCGATGAGGCCCACAACTTCCTCAATCTGCCCGGGTCGATCACCGACATCCTCGCCGAGGCCCGCGCTTATCGCCTCGGCCTCGTTTTGGCGCACCAGCACCTGTCCCAGCTCCCCAAAGATTTGCGCGAAGCGGTCTCGGCGGATGCCCGCAACAAGATCTACTTCGCCGCCTCACCCGAGGACTCCAGCGACCTGGCCCGCCACACCGCTCCTTTGCTCGGCGCGCACGATCTGTCCCATCTGGCCGCTTACCAGGCCGCCGGGCGCCTCATGGACGGCAACACACCGACCCCGGCCTTCACCTTCCGCACCCGCCCCCTCCCCGACCGAATCCCCGGACGCGCCGAAGCGGTACGCCGAGCCTCGCGCGAGCAGTACGCCGCCGACCGGCGACAGCGACACATCCCCGCCGTGGGGCTGCGCGCCTTGATCGCCGAACCCACAACCCCATCCGACGCACCCGCAGAGACCGCAACGGCCTCGGAGGAGGACGAATAATGGCCGGCAACACCGCGAAGAGGACCTCGAACCGCCTGCGGACACCACAACCGCGCGCGGCCACGTTGACGGCGGACACCATCGCCGAGCTGGCCTACCGGCTCACCGCCCGCGACCGGGACCTGCTCGCCCTGGTCTGGGAACACCGCGTGCTCACCACCGGCCAGCTCACCGCCATCTTTTTCCCCAGCCCCGAACGTGCCCGTCAGCGGCTCAACCGCCTCCACGCCTTCCAGGCTCTGCAGCGGTTCCGGCCGTGGACACCGGTCGGGTCCATGCCCTGGCACTGGGTGCTCGGACGCACCGGCGCCCACGTCCTGGCCATCGGTCAAGGGCAGACGCTCACCGAGTTCGGGTACCGGCCCGACACCGCCCTGGCGTTCTCGGTCTCCTCGCGCCTGGGGCATCAGATCGGCGTCAACGACTTCTTCGCATCCCTGCACGCCCACGCGCGCGCCCGGTCCGACGGCACCGTACTGGCCGAGTGGTGGTCGGAGCGACGCTGCGCCGCCCAATGGGGCGACCTGGCACGCCCCGACGCCTTCGGCCGCTGGATCCAACCCCGCACC
>NZ_MKJY01000408.1 GCF_001942465.1 Actinomadura sp. CNU-125 | reverse complement strand
CTTGTTGTCGGCGCTGCGGTCCCGTCCGGCGGTGCGGTCGCTGTCTAGCAGCCGCATGGCGGCTGCGGCGGCCTGCTTGCGCCATTGGTGGGTGATCGCGTCGCGCAGGACGACGTAGCCGTCCCGGTTAAAGGCGTCCAGGACGGCCTGGTCGGGCGGGGTAGCCGTGTCGAGGGTCATGGGCGGTGTTCCTTGAGCATGATGGTGGCCTGGGCGGCGAGGGTGGCGGCGGAAAGCCCGCAGTGGTCCAGCAGCCCCTCGGGTGTGGTGGGGCGGTCGGGTTCCCGGTATCCGATGACGTGGAAGCGGCTGGTTTCCCCGCGCCCGGCGAGCAGGGTGCGGACGGCGCCGGTGTGGGTCGGGACGGCCATCAGCACGGGCGTGCGGGTGCTGAACAGGCTGGTGAACACCCTCACGGACAGAGCGTGGGCCAGGCCGGAGCGTGGCCGAGGACCGTAAGGTCGTTGATGTGTCCCCATGGCACCTCGATCTTTGTGGTGTGTCCAGTTGACGGCGCGCGGCGTCAACCGGACACACCTCCTCTGTTGGCACAGTGGCTTAGCGCTGATGGAGTTCGCTGAGGAGTTGGTGGGTCTGGTCGGCGGGTTCGGTGTCTAGGTCGGCGAGGCGGGTGGTCAGGAGGCGGTAGGTGCGGTGGGCGGCGTCGGGGTGGCCGAGGTCGATCTGGAGTTGCATGATCGCGCGGTAGAGGGATTCGGCGTAGGGGTCGAGGTGGATGGCTTGTTCGAGGGTGGCGAGGGCGCGGTCGGGGTGGTCGTCGCGTTGGAATTGGGCGAGGTGCGTGAGGGCGTCGGTGGCGGTGCGGCGGAGGTATTCGCGGTGGGCTTCGGCCCAGTCGTGGGTGAGGTTGTCGGCGAAGTCGGCGGTGTAGAGGTCGGCGACGGGGGTGAGTGCGGTGATGCGGTCGGTGTCGGTGATGGCGTGCTTGACGTTGTTGAGGGTGGTGGTGAGGTTCCACAGGTCGACGTCGATGAGTTGGGGGTCGAGGCGGTAGCGGCCGGTGGTGTGGAGGACGAACATGGGTTCGCGGAGGTCGGTGGCGGTGCGCAGGACTTTGCGGATGTTGCTGATGGCGGTGTTGAACTGGGTGGTGGCGGTGTCGGGGTTGTGGTCGGGCCAGAGGGCGCCGACTCCTTGGTCGCGGGTGATGCCGTTGGGGTGCAGGGCGAGGTAGGCGAGTAGGTCGCGGGCGCTGCGGCGCAGGCCGGTGGTGACGGGGCCGTCCGCGGTGTAAAGGGTGACCGGGCCGAGTACCTGTAGCCGGGCGGGTCGCGGCCGTTCTGCGCTGGTGGGGCGGGGCGGCGGGACGAGGTCCGACTCGGGACGCAAAGCGGGTTCAGGGGTGGCTGCCGCGGTGTCGGTGTCACTGGTTTGGGACGGCGGCGCGGCGGGGTCGGCGCCGGTCGCGGTGTGGAGGGTTTGGAGCATGGCGTCGGCGTCGGCGGTGGTGAGGTTGAACAGGCGTGCGCCTGTGAGCGTGTCGGCGTTGGTCCCGATGGCGCGGTGGACGGTGGCGTCGGTGTTGAGGTGCACGGTGGTGCCGGTGGGCCAAGGGCCGAGGATGAGCGCGCCGATGCCGTAGCGGCGCCCCAGGCCGAGAATCGCCTGCAGGGTGGGGGCGGCCTGCTCGGTTACCGAGCCGATGAGAAGGAGGACGGGGAGTGGTTCGGCGGGGTCGGTGGCGCGTAGGGAGGTCAGGTCGGGCTGGTCGGTGGTTTCCAGCAGGCGGGCGCGGCGGAGGATTTCGGTTTCGAGGTGGGTGAGGGCGGCGTTCAGGGTTGGTGTGATCGTCAGCCCGGGCGGGGTGTGGGCGGTGATGTCGCTGGTGGGATAGAGCTCTTCTGCGTCGGGGCGTGGGATGAGGAGTTCGGCGCGGTCGCGGTGGCTCTTGGCGAGGAGTTCGGTGGCCACGGCGCGGGCGGTGGCGGGTGCGGCGTCGCCGGCCAAGCCGAGGCTGAGCCCGGCGAGAGGCAGGATGACCGGACGACCGGCGCGGGTGCCCAGCGTGATGTGTTCGGGGACCGGCGTGGCGATGTCCTGGGCGACGAGTTCGGCGTCGGACGGGATGGGAACGTCGCGGTCGGCGTAGGTGTCCAGGTGGGCTTTGCGGGCCTCGGCGACCGGCTTGGACGTTGCTGGATCCGGTGCGGGCACGGCTGTGGGGTCGCTGCTGCCAGGGGCGGCGTGGCGTCGGCGTCGATGCAGGCGGGTGGCGGCCAGGGCGATGCTGAGTGCGGTTGCGAGGCCGAAGCCGATGTACGAGCCCGATCGCAGCGTGATGGCGAAGGAGTCGTCCGTCTCGTGTGCCGGGCGCGGTGTCGGTGTGGACGGCCGGTCTGGTGACGGCTCGGCGTGCCTCGGGACGGGGGAGGACGGCGCGGTCGTGGAGTGACCGGTCGGTTCCGTTGAGGTTGGTGGCGTGCCGGAGCTGTCGCGTTCCTGCGACGGGCGTGGAGTATTCGGGGTGTCAGCGGGCTCGGGCAGCGTTGACCGGTTGGGTTCCTCCGTGGCTTTGGCGTCTGTCTGGATTTCGGGGAGGCGGAGACGCTGGCCGGGGTACAGCTTTTCGGGGTCGGTGAGGGCCGGGATGCCAGGAGGCTGGTCGAGGGGACGACTGGCTTTGAAGATCTCGGGATAGAGGTGGCCTGAGCCGTAGGTGTCGTCGGCGATGCCCCAGAGGGTGTCGTCCTGCTGGACCGTGTACGTCTCCCGGCCCGGAGCGTCGGGCCGTTCGCCCATCGGGGCCGCGTTGCCGACGAGCGGCTTCCGTCTATTGACGACGGATGCATCTGCGGTCTGCTCGACGCCCTCGGTAGTGGATGCCTGCGGTGCGGCGGCGGTGATCGTGTGGGCGGCGGACGCCGACGTGGTGAGGGCGGCGGTCGCGCTGAAGACCAGTGTGGCGGTCGCGACCATGTCCCGGACGAGCAACTGCAGCGGCCGGGCAGGGCGCGGCAGAGACGGCGTGGGGCGTCCGGCGAGGTGGCCGATCGTTTCGATGCAGGTGGCGAGGACGAACGCGAGCCAGGCCGTCCAGCCCAGGAGGCGGACGGCGCCGAGGAACAGGTGCTGGTCGGTGTCGGGGCTCATCAGCGTCGCGGTGAGTTCGTCCCAGGTCGGCAGCCGGTCCGGGACGGGTGATCCGGCGACGGTGTGCAGGCCGATCGGGAATCCGATGAGGAGGACGCCGAACAGGAGCAGTGCCCCCAGGCCGCGCAGTATCTCGGTGCCGCGGTTGCGTGGTGCGGTGGTCATGACCGGTGTGGTCCTTGTACTCCGGTGGTCAGGTTCGCGGTGGCTGCGGCCTCAGCCTGCAAATGGGAGATGCCGATGACCGGGAGGAACAGCGCGGGTTCGGTGATGATGACCTGGACGCGGATGGCGTGGGTGCCGATGGCGG
>NZ_MKJY01000407.1 GCF_001942465.1 Actinomadura sp. CNU-125 | reverse complement strand
CCCAGAACGGCACCTGGTGGTGGCGGATCAGCGCGGCCACGTGCTCGCGCCACGCGACCGGCGCGCCCAGCTCCCACAGGATCCGCCGCGCCATCAGGTCGCCGCGCCGCGAATGGCCCCGCGCGGTGATCCGCCCGTCGTCCTCGGTGCGCGTGCAGTGCGGCTTGGCGATATCGTGCAGCAGAACCGCCGCGAACAGCCGCACCCGCTCGTCCGCGGGGCGCGCCCGCCAGCCCGGCAGGTCCGCCAGCGCCTCGCACGCCATCCGCGTGTGGACCTCGACGTCGCCCTCGCCGTGGTAGACGGCGTCCTGCGGCACGCCCGCCATGTCCCGCACCCACGCGAACGCGTCCCGGATCCGGTCCCACGGCACCTCCCACCGCGGCGGCGCCGGGCACAGCTCCTCAAACACCCGCATACAGCACCCCCGGGTCGGCGAGGCCGTTGGCGACGATCGGACGCTCCCGCCAGTGCGTCCCCGAGTCCAGGATCGCGGTCAGGAAACTCGCCCGCACCCACTTGAACCGGTCGACGGTCAGCCCGCCGGCCTCCACCTTCAGGTAGAGGCCCTCCATCTCCTCGGCGCCGTCGGTCTCCTTCTCCACCCGCGCGGGGTCGGCGCCGCCCGCCTCCGCCGCCGCGCGCAGCGCGTCCCGCCAGCCGGCCGTCCGGCACGTGGACGGCCCGACCAGCGCGGTCAGCTCGGCCAGATCCCCGACCGGCCCCTCGTGCAGCACCGGCACGGACACCACCGGCGTCCCCGCCAGCAGCTCCCGCCGCCGCGCCGTCGACAGGAACGACCCGTCGGCGGTGTCCAGCACGTCGAATTCGCAGAAGTAGTGGGGGAGAGCGTCGTAGAAGACGGTGTGCTTGGCGTACAGCCACTCGCCGTACATGACGTACCGGTCGCGCAGCCGCTCCCACAGCACGTGCTGGACCGACGCCGCCCACGCCTTCAGCGGCCCGAACTGCCGTTCCCGGGGGCCGCCGGTGAGGTAGTGCCCGCGGCTCTGCAGCCGCAGCTCCCCTTCGGCGGTGAAGGACACCCCGGTGTTGGCGCCGTCGAGTTTCTCCTCCACCACCAGGAACCGCCCGGCGACCTCCCGGAACGGCGCCGCCGCCAGGTCGTGGTCGCCCGGTTGCAGCCGGGAACCCTCGATATGCCGGGTGCGGGGGTACTTGCGGAGCATGCGGACCGTTCTAACGAACCGGTTCCCCGCGTGCCAACCGGTTTTCCCCGCGCCCGCGCCCCCGGCGGGACGTCATCGCCGAGGACGGCAGCCGCCCGCACATCGACATACCGGAACGTTCGCCGGGCGGTCGAGACCCGGCTCGGCTCCGGGCGGTCGAGACCCGGCTCGGCTCCGGCCGGCCGGGACCCGGCCCGGGACGGGTCAGCCGACGTGCATCGGCTCGCGGATCTCCCCGGCCTCGAACGCCGACTCCTCGTGCCGGCCGCGGGCGCCCCACTGCTCCTCCATGCGCATCGCGCAGCCCAGCGCGAAGAACGTCGGCGCCCACTGGCCGACGAAGATGCCCCACCGGTCCGCCCGCTCCATGCCCGCCGACTCGATCCGCAGCGACGCGGCCCACGCGGCCACCGACAGGCCGATCGAGGCGAACCCCATCGCGTACATGGAGTTCGACGACAGGCCCATCTTCTGCAGCTGCTTCACCATGATGCTCCGCTCCCTGTGCTGGTCCGGGTGTTCCGACGGCACACTTCCCGCCGGGGGCGGGCCTAAGGCAATGCGCGGGCCAAGGAAGGGCCCCGGGACGCTCAGCGGCGGGTGAACCGGTCGCGGGCGTCGCCGCCCAGGCGGCCGGGCGGCAGCGACCGGCCGAAGGCGGCCAGCAGCAGGTCCTGCGCGGAACCCGTCAGCGGCGTCCCGCTCCCGAACGACCGGTCGAGGTCGTCGGGGCGCAGCTCGACGCCCCGCAGGTCGGCGCCGAAGAACTTCGCCGACCGCGGGGTGACGCTGTCCAGCAGCGCCTCCACGCGCCGGGCCGGCACCCGCCGGTCCAGGCCGAGCGCGACGCCGATGTCCAGACCGTGGACGACGTCGTGGCCGAGCGCCGCGGTGAGCCCGCCGACCGGCGGCTTCCACGGATGGTGCGCGTTGTCGCGCAGCGCGGCGGCCAGCTCGCCCGGCGTCATCGCCGCGGCGTCCCGGCGGGCCAGGCGGTCGGTCATCCGGTGCAGCCCGCGGGCCCGGGCCAGCTCGACCGCCGTCCTCGCGAACGAGTACCGGAACCCCATCGACATGTGCGCGGCGACCTCCCGCACCCGCCACCCCTCGCACAGGCTCGGCTCGTCCCAGCTCGCCGCGGGCAGCCCGTCCAGCATCGCCGCCAGCTCGCGCCGCTCCGCGGCGATCTCCGCCTCGACGTCCATGATTCCGCACCCTCCCATGTTCGTAACGGGATTACTGTAATAATGAGATTATGCGAATGACCAGGGCGCAGGCCAAGGAACGCAACCGGCGGGCTCTGCTGGACGCCGCCCGCGAGGCCGTCGCGCGGGACGGCCACCGGGCCCGGCTCGACGACATCGCGGGACGCGCCGGGCTGACCACCGGCGCCGTCTACTCGCTGTTCGGCAGCAAGAACGCCCTGTTCATCGAGATGGTCGCCGACGAGCTCGCCCCGTACTACGACGGGTTCGACGCCGCCGTCGGCGCGGCCCCCGACCTCACCGGCGCCGTCGACGCGTTCGCCCGCCACTACCGGCGGACCTGCGACGCCCCCGACGCGCTGCCGCGCCTGTCGTTCCAGCTCGGGCTGCAGGACATGGCGCTGCGCGACCCCGACCTGCACGCGCGACTGGCCGCGTCCGTGCGGGCGCAGGAAGAGCGGCTCACCGCGCTGTTCACCGGACGCCGGCACGGCGCGGCCACCGTCACCCGGGCCCAGGCCGCACGGCTCACCACGGCCCTGCGCGCCCTGCTCGTCGGCCTCAGCCAGGGCGTGACGTTCGGGCTGGCGCCCGCGGCGGACGAGCCGTTCTTCGCCGCCGCCGCCCGCGCGCTGACCGCGCCGGACGCCTCCTCGGCCGCCCCTGACGCCCGCCCGACGCCCGGGCGCGCGCCGGGCGGGCGGCTCGGGGTAATCGCCGCCGGGCCGGGTAGTCCCCGGGGCCGTGACCACGGTGACCAGGAGGCTTCCTGCGCGGTGCCGCGGCCGGCGCCGCCGGCACCACCGCGCTCAACGCCGCCGCCCACGCCGACATGGCGGTGCGGGCCCGGCCCGCCAGCCGCGTCCCGGACGCGTCGTTCGAGCTGGCCGACCGCACCGGCACGCCCGTCCCGGGCGGCGACCGCGAACGCGGCGACCGGCTCGAGGGCGCCGGCGCGCTCGGCGGCACCCTCGCCGGGATCACCGTGGGCGGCCTGGCCGGGGCGCTGCGCGCCGACCAGCGTCCGGCTCCC
>NZ_MKJY01000406.1 GCF_001942465.1 Actinomadura sp. CNU-125 | reverse complement strand
GGAGGCCGCGCGCAGCCCGCCCCGCGACCCGAACCACCTACGCGCGGCCATCCACAACGGCCCCACGCCGCCGCAGCACCCAGCCCGCTCCACACCTCCGCACTCCGGGCCACAAGCCCCACGCGGAGCCCCAACGACCTAGCGCGCGGCGGCCTCACACCCGCAATGCCACCCCACGCGCACGGCCAACCACCCAGCCGCGCCGCAGGGCGCGCAGCGCCCGAAGGCCCGCGCAACACCCCCGCGGCCGAACCACCCCACGCGGAACCGCCCCAGCGCGGCCCGCAGGGCGCGCAGCTCCCCGACCCCCAACGACTACACGCGGCGGCTCACACCCGCAATCACCCCACACGCACGGGAACCACCCCAGTGCGGCCGCAATGCGCGCAGCGCCCAAAAGCCGCGCAACACCCCCCGCGCCGAACGGTCGGCGTGGCGACGGTCGTCCCCTGAGCGGCCGCGTCGACGGGTGGTGTGCGTGTTACCTGGGACGACCGCGGCCGGGGCGCTCTGCGGCCGGTGGGCGTGCGGGCGTGCGCGGCGGATTTCCGGGTCGTCGACCCGCGGACGGGCGAATAAGCTGGCTGTTTCGGCCCCTTCGGGGGCGCGGGGATGCCCCCCGGTGCAGCGATTCGGAGGAGCACGCCTGCATGTCGTCCCAGGTCACCGGGCGGCCGGCCGGTCCCGGCGGCACGGTCAAGGACCGCGAGATCGCGGCCGAGCAGCGCTACGTCGACGTCGCGTACGAGCGGCTGGAGGAGATGCGCGCCGAGGCGCAGGCCATGATCCGCGAGGGGTTCCGGCAGTCGCAGGCCGGCACCAAGGCGTCGCTGGTGGACCGGGACGCCTGGGTGCACCAGGCCGCGCGGCGCGCGCAGGCCCTCGACGTCGCCGACGACGGCCTGGTGTTCGGACGGCTCGACCTGGCGGCCCGCGAGATCCGCTACATCGGACGGGTCGGGGTGCGCACCCCGGACCACGACTCCCTCGTGATCGACTGGCGGGCTCCGGCGGCCGAGGACTTCTACCGCGCGACGCCTGAGGATCCGCGGGGCGTCGTCCGCCGCCGCGTGCTGCACTCGCGGGGGCACACCGTCGTCGACATCGAGGACGATCTGCTCGACCCGTCCGCGTCCGACGGCATGACCGTCGTCGGCGACGGCGCGTTCCTCGCGTCGCTGGCCCGCACCCGTGAGGCGCGATGCGCGACATCGTCGCGACGATCCAGCGGGAGCAGGACGAGGTGATCCGCGCGCCCGCGGACGGGACGGTCCTGGTGCGGGGCGCGCCCGGCACCGGCAAGACGGCCGTGGCCCTGCACCGGGTGGCGTACCTGCTGTTCCGGCACCGGCAGCGGTTCGGGTCGCGGGGCGTGCTGGTCGTGGGGCCGAACCCGCGCTTCACCTCGTACATCGAGCGTGTCCTGCCGTCCCTCGGCGAGGGGTCGGCGGACCTGCGTTCGCTCGGTGATCTCGTGGACGGCGTCGCGGCGAGCGTCCACGACGATCCGGCGCTCGCCCGCGTCAAGGGCGCCGAGGCGATGACGAACGTGCTGCGCCGCGCGGTCGCCGACCAGGCGCCGGGCGCGCCGGGCGAGCTGCGGGTCGTGTTCAAGGGCGTCGTGGTGGCCCTCGACCGGGGCCGGCTCGACCGGATCCGCGCCGACGTGCACCGGCGCAGCCGGGGCAGCGTCAACGCCGCCCGGGGCCGCGCCGCGGAGGCGCTGCTGGACGCTGTGGGACCGGTTCACGAGCATCGGCGGGCAGGAGGCGGCGGAGGCAGCCGAGGGCGCCGAGGCCGGGTTGTGGAACGCGATCCTGGCCGCCGACGGGCTCGCGTCCCTCGACGCGAGCAGGGCGGGACGTCCGGGGACGGCTCGCCGCGGGAGAAGTTCGACGGGCGCGTCCGGGAGCAGCGCGCGTTCACCGATTTCCTCGTCGCGTGGTGGCCGCTGCGCACGCCGCTCGACGTCCTGCGCTCCCTCGGCGACGCGGAGCGGCTGCGCCGCGCGGCGGGCCGCGACGTGCCGCGCGAGGACGTGCCCGCGCTCGCCGCGTCCTGGGCGGAGGGGCCGCTCAGCTACCAGGACGCCGCGCTGCTCGACGAGCTGGACGCGCTGCTCGGTTCGCCGCCGCGGCCGTCCCGGCGCCGCCGCGCGCCCGCGGCGGACGACCCGTTCGTGGTCGACGGCGTGAACATCCTGACCGGCGAGGAGGTCGCCGACGAGTCGTGGGAGCCGGAGATGGAGGAGCTGACGACCTCCATCGAACGGCTGGAGCGGTCGCGTCGCGTCGACGACGGCGTCGTGGAGGAACGTCCCGAATACGCCCATATCGTCGTCGATGAGGCGCAGGACCTCTCCCCCATGCAGTGGCGGATGCTGGGCCGCCGCGGCCGTCAGGCGAGCTGGACGATCGTCGAGGACCCCGCGCAGAGCGCGTGGGAGGACCTCGACGCGGCCCGCGCGGCGATGGAGTCCGCCCTCGGCGGCGAACGCCGTGGCCGCGGCCGTCCGCGCAAGCGCGCGCCCCGCGCCCGCCACGAGTACGAACTCACCACGAACTACCGCAACTCCACCGAGATCGCCGCGGTGTCCGCGCGGGTGCTCGCTGAGGCCCTCCCGGACGCCCGGCCCGCGCGCGCCGTCCGCACGTCCGGGATCGACCCCGTCGTCGACCTCGTCCCCGAATCGGACCTCGCCACCGCCGCCCGCGCGGCCGCCGAGGACCTCCTGCACCGGGTCGAGGGGACGATCGGCGTGATCGTCCCGCTCGCCCTCGACTCCGGCGGCCAGGCCACCCTCTTCGACGGGACGCCCTGGGACGACGCCGAACGCGCCCGTCTCGCGGCGGACCTCCCCGAACGTGTGCAGGTCCTGGACGTCCTGGAGGCGAAGGGCCTCGAATTCGACGCGGCCGTGATCGTCGCCCCGGAGACCGTCGCCGCCCAGTCGCCGCGCGGCCTGCGCGTCCTGTACGTCGCCGTCTCCCGCGCGACGCAGCGCCTGACCGTCCTCACCGCCGACCCGGAGTGGCGGGCCAAGCTCCTCGACGGCTGACGCTCAGACGACTCCCTCGGCGGAGTCGGTGATGTCGGGTCCGCGGCTGGAACCGCCCGCGCCGCCGCGCTCGCTGCCGTCCACGGTGACGGCGATGGCGTACGTGCCTTCGCCGAAGCGGTAGTCCAGCCGCCACGACGTCGACTCCGGCGGTATCCGGACGACCTTCCGGTAGGGCAGCGCGCGATCGCGCACCGTCGTGCTCGTCCCGTCCACCGTGACGGTCAGCGACTTGAGCCTGCTGGTGCCGAAGACGTAGAACTCCAGCGTGCGCGCCGTCGCGGTCGCCGTCGGCGCGGGTGGCCCCGGCGGGGCCGCGGCCGTCCGGGGACGGTCGTCCGGCAGCGCGACACGGCGGCGGCTCCGGCGACGGCCAGGGCCCCGCCCGCGGCGAGC
>NZ_MKJY01000405.1 GCF_001942465.1 Actinomadura sp. CNU-125 | reverse complement strand
CCTCGACCGCCAGGACGGCCGCGGCGTCGCGTACGTCGACGCGGACGGTCGCGGCGGTCCCCGGGGGCGTGTGGGCGCGCACGTTCGCCAGCAGGTTGTCGAGGACCCGGCGGAGCGGCTCGCGGTCGCCCGCGACGACGACGGGGCCGTCGGCGCGCAGCGTCAGTGGGCGGGCCGGGTCCACGACGGCGGCGTCGGCGACGGCGTCGGCGGCGAGCGCGGCCAGGTCGACGGGCCCGCGCTCGGGGGGCCGTCCCTCGTCGAGACGGGCGAGCAGCAGCATCTCGTCGACGAGCCGCCCCATCCGCTCGGCCTCGGACTCGATGCGGCGCATGGCCTTGGCCAGGTCGGCGGGCCGGTCGGCGGCGCCGCGGCGGAACAGCTCGGCGTACCCGCGGACGATCGCGACGGGGGTGCGCAGCTCGTGCGAGGCGTCGGCGACGAACCGGCGGAGCCGGTCGCGCGACTCCTCGCGGTCGCGGAACGCCGTCTCGATCTGCGCGAGCATCGCGTTGAGCGCCGCCGCGAGCCGTCCCACCTCGGTCCCGGCGGCGGGCGGCGGCGCGGGGACGCGGCGGGCCAGATCGTCCGCGCGGGTGACGTCGCCGATCCGCCCGGCCGCGGCGGCGATCTCCGCGAGCGGCCGGGTGGCGCGCCGGACGGCGAGGCCGCCGAGCAGGCCGACGCCGAGCAGCACGGCGGCGGTGACGGCGACCTGGGTGCCGAGGGTGCGGCCGAACAGCTCGTCCTGTTCCCCGGTGCGCATGGCGGTGACGAGGATCGCGCGACGGTCCGGGGTCCAGGCGGCGCGGACGATCCAGCCGGGGGCGTCGCGCCCGAACGGGCCCGCGCCGTCCTCCCCGGCGGGCTCCTCGACGCGGACGAACCGTTCGCCGTCCGGGCCGTCGCCGGTGACCGGTTCCGGGCGCAGGTCGCGCGGCAGCGGGGGCGTCCCGGCGGGTGCGACGGTCTGCACGACGGCGGCGTCCGGGCGCGGACCTGGAAGTACAGGGGCAGCCCGCCGTCCGCGGCGGCGGCCCGCCAGAGCCGGGGCAGGGCGGTCTCGGCGGGCGGCAGCCGCGGGGTCGCGCCGTCGGCGGGCCGGGCCGCGAGGATCTCGCCCGCCGCCCGTCCGGCGGCGCTCAGCCGGGCCCGTTCGGCGCCGGACTTCCAGTCGTGGAAGGCGGCGAAGGTGGACGCGCCCGCGACCACGAGCCCGAGGGCCAGCAGGCCCACCTGGACGAGTACGAGGCGCCCGCGCAGCGACATCAGTCCTCCGCCCGGGGCAGGCGCATGATGTAGCCGACGCGCGGCACGGTGTGGATCAGCCGGGGGCCGTGCCCGTCGAGCTTGCGGCGCAGGTAGCTGACGTAGGTCTGCACGACGCCGTCGCCGCCGCCGAAGTCGTACTGCCAGACGTGGTCGAGGAGCTGCCTCTTGGTGAGGACGCGGCCGGCGTTCAGCGTCAGGTACCGCAGCAGCTTGAACTCGGTGGGGGTCAGCTCGACGAGCGTCCCGGCGCGGCGCACCTCGTAGGTCGCCTCGTCGATCTCCAGGTCGGCGAACGCGGTGCGCTCCGGGTCCGGCCCGTCCGGACGGGTGCGGCGCAGCACGGCGCGCACGCGGGCGATCAGCTCCTCCAGGCTGAACGGCTTGGTGACGTAGTCGTCGCCGCCGACCGTGAGGCCCTTGACCCGGTCCTCGACGGCGTCGCGGGCGGTGAGGAACACGACGGGGGCGCGGCAGCCGTCGCGGCGCAGCCGGGCGCAGGCGTCCAGGCCGGAGCCGTCGGGCAGCATCACGTCCAGGACGATCAGGTCGGGGGGCGACCGGCGGACGCCGGCCAGCGCCTCGGCGCCCGAGCCCGCCGTCTCCGTCTCGAAGCCCTCGTAGCGCAGCGCGGTCGAGACGAGGTCGGCCAGGTACGTCTCGTCGTCGACGACGAGGATTCTCGTGGGGGGCGTCACGATCACCAGTGTCATGGGTGATCGCGGTGCGCGCACCGCGCTAGCCCTGTGAGAGTCCTGTGAGATCGCTGTGAACGTCTCCCGGGGGCGGATCCACAGCGATCTCCCAAGGCGCTCTCACGGCGTTCCGAGGGCGGGCCGCTGCAGTGGTCGCATGAACAGATTCTCTGGATTCGTGCTCCGGCACAGGCTCCTGGTGGGGCTGCTGTGGCTGGCCGCGGCGTGCGCGGGCGTGCTGGCGGTCGCGCAGGTCCCCGACCGGCTGCGGGAGGACTTCGCGCCGCCCGGGTCGGCGGCCGTCCACGCCAACGACGCGATCGTGGCGGCGTACCGGTCCGGCGGCGACGAGAAACCGGTCGTCCCCGTGGTGACGCTGCCGCCCGGGACGTCCGCCGACGATCCGCGCGCCCGCGCGGTCCTGCGGGAGGCGTTCGCGGCGGCCGAACGGGCGGTCGGCGGGCGGGCCGTCTCCTATCCGCGCACCGGCGACCGCGGTTTCGTCGGCGACGGCGGACGCACCGTGTACGGGCTGGTCTTCCCGCGCGTGACGCCGGGCGAGAGCGACATGGCCGACGGCCCCGATCCGGCGCGGCTGCTCGACGGCGCGATGCGTCCCGCCCTGCCGGACGGGGCGTCGCTGCGGATCACGGGCATGGACGGCCTGGAGGAGGACGCGGGCGGCGAGGGGCCGAGCGTGCTCGTCGAGACGCTCGTCGGCGGGCTCGGCGCGCTGGTGGTGCTCGCGTTCGTGTTCGGGTCGCTGCTGGCGGTGGTGCCGCTGCTGATCGCGGCGGTGTCGATCCTGACCTCGTTCGTCCTGGTGTACGCGATCACGGGCGTCACCGAGGTGAACTTCATGGTGCAGTTCGTGGTGGCGCTCATCGGCCTCGGCGTCGCCGTGGACTACTCGCTGCTGGTGGTGACGCGCTGGCGGGAGGAGCGTGCGCGCGGGCTCGACGGCGACGCGGCGACGCGGCGGGCGATGGGCACGGCGGGCAACGCGGTGGTGTTCAGCGCGGCGGCGGTCGCGATCGGGCTGATCGCGATGGTCGCGGTGCCGGTGGGGTTCCTGCGCAGCGTCGCCTACGGCGGGATGATCATCCCGGCGGTGAGCGCGCTGGCGACGCTGACGCTGCTGCCGGTCGTCCTGGTGACGGCGGGCCCCGCCCTGGACCGGATCGGGCCGCGCCGCCGCGCGACCGGGGCCCGCGCCGGACGGGCGTGGACGGCGTGGGCGCGGCGGGTGATCCGGTTCCGGGTCCCGGCCGTCCTCGCGTCCGTGGCGGTGCTCGGGTCGCTGGCGTTCGGCGCGACGGGGATGAACCTCGGCGAGGCGCACAGCGGGGCCCTCGCCAAGTCGGGGCCCGCCCACGAGGGCCTGGCGGAGTTGCGGCGGGCGGGCGTCCCGTCGGGCGTCCTGACGCCCGTGGACGTGCTGGTGCTGCGCGGCACCGACCCGGCGGCGGTCGCGGCCGGGCTGCGCGCGGTGC
>NZ_MKJY01000404.1 GCF_001942465.1 Actinomadura sp. CNU-125 | reverse complement strand
CGAGTGGCGCCCGGCGACGGACCGCGACCCCCGCGGCGCCGTCCCCCCGCGCCACCGCCGCGCGCAACCCCGCCAGCGCGTCCTCGTCCCACCCGATCACACGGACATTTCTACCGCCCGCCTACGACGCACCGGGCGAGAATCGCTTGTCCTCGACATGGACGACCGTCAACTCGCGCCCGTCCCGGTCACGCTTGGACCGCCCGAGCAACCCGACGGCGAGGTCGCTCGGCTCGTCCCCCGCCTCCTCGGGCGCGACGTACGTGAGCACATCGTTGTGGTGGCCGTAGACGGCCCAGCCCGGCGCGGCGTCCAGGTCGATGGTGCCGAAGTCACCGGCCGACGTCCCGCCCTGGACGGGCCCGAACTCGCGCAGCAGCCCGATCGCCTGCAGGGCGAGATCGTCCTCGGGCTCCATGAGAATGACGCACGTGCCGTGCTCGAACAGCACCCACGACTTGGTGTCTCCCATGATGACGCCGCGCCACACCTCGACGAGCTCTTCGGTGACCATACGGACGATCCTGGCATTCGTCCCGGGCCGACGCCCATCGATTTATTCGGCTTCCTCCCGGAACGCCTCGACCGCGTACCGCAACCGCGCCCCGACGAGCAGCGCCTCGTCCTCCGGACACCCGAGCAACCGCCCCACCAGATCGACGAGCTGCTCGTCGCTCAACTCCGGCTCGCGCCCCGCCACATGCCGGATGATCTCCAGCAGCTCCGGCCGCTTGTACGTCGCGATCGACCGCCCCCGCCGAACCCGAGGCCCCCCGGCCTCCCCCTGCCCCGCCCCCTCACCGAGGCCGTCACCCGCACCGCCCGACTCATAGCTCTCACCAGGCGCGGAACTCCCCGGAGGCGTAAGCCCCGCCGAACCCCCAACACCCCCACCCGGCGCACCACCGTCCCGAACGGGAACGACCCCCGGCGCGGAATCCCCGCCGAGGCCGCCTCCACCGCGCGACTCACCCGATGTGGCACCACGCGGGCCAGGAACAGCGCCCGACTCGGAGTCGTCACCCGGCCCAACACCCGCCCGCGCCCCAACACCACCACGCGGCTCGCCGCCCCCGCTCGGCGCGGACCTTCCGTCCAATACGGCGCCACCGTGCCAGCCGGAAACACCACCCCGCTCGGAGCCCTCGCCGGGTCCGCCCCCACTCGGCGTGGCACCACGCGGGCCAGGAACAGCTCCCGGCTCGGAATCCTCACCTGGGCCGAAATTCCGCCGTGGCCCAACGTCCGCCCACGATTCGCCAGACTCGCCCGGCGCGGCGCCTCCACGCGGAGTCGGGGCGGCGATCGGGGTGGGGCGGTCGGCGGAGGTGAACCCACCGAGAGGCGCGGGATCCGCTTGTGGCTCGCCGCGTTCGGGCGGACCGGCGACATCGTGTGCCCCAGCGTCTCGGCGGGGTTCGGGGCCACCGCGCGGTCCGCCGCCCTCGGGTGCCCCGGCACCACCACGCGCCCCACTGACCCCGTGCATCCCACCGGCCTCGCGCGGCCCGCGACCCTCCTGTGGCCCGGTGCCGCCGCGCGTACCGCTGGCCTCGTGTGGGGTGGCGGCCTCATGGCGCGCGGCCTCGTGGGGCTCGGCGCCGGCCGGTCGGCTCGGCGGCCTCGTGGGGGTCGGGGGCGGCGGTCCGGGGTGGGAGGGCCGGCCGAGGATCGTGAACAGCGGGGTGGTCGGGGAGAGGGCGGCCTCCAGGCCGTCGGGGGGTGGGAGTTCGGTGGCGGCCTCGCCCACGAGGATGGCGCGGGGGGCGAGCCACAGGACGAACAGTGCCTCCGCGCCCGCGCCGTGTTCGCCGTCGACGATGACGGCGTCGAACGAGTCGGCGTGCGGGGGCAGGACCTCGGGGATTCGCCACAGCGGCAGGATCCACGCGGGGACGACGTCCACCGGGTCGGACGAGGCGGCCTGCAAGCGCGCGCGGGCGGCGGTCCGTGCGGTCGCCGCCGCGAGTTCGGATTGGGCCTCGCGTACGCGTTGTTCGGCTTGTGCGGTCGCCGCGTGGTGGCGTTCCTCGGACGGGGAGAGGCCCGGTTCCGCTGCGGCGCGCGCCCATGCCCACGAGTCGTCCCAGCGCCGGACGCGGGCGTGCCATGCCTCGTCGCCGTCGGTGGCGGCGAGGAGGTAGGCGAGGTCGGGGTGGACGGCGCGGACGCGTTCGAGCAGTTCCGCGCAGCGACCTGCAGGGCCCGTTCGTGGCGGGCCTCGGCGAGGGCGGCGAGGGCGCGACGTCGGCGTCGGCGTCGCGGGCGTCGATCGCGGCGAGGGCGGCGGCGAGTTCGGGCGGGTCGGCGGGGCCGGCGGGGCCGATCGAGTCGCGGAGGGCGTCGAGGTCGGCGGCGGTGCGGTTGACGCCGAGGCCCTCCAGCGCGCCTTGCAGGGCCGTCGCGTACGCGTGCCATTGCAGGGGGTGGTTCAGCGGGACGGTCAGTCCCGCGCGGTCGAGAAGTTCGCGGGTCTCGGCCACGGCGGGCAGGATCTCGTGCAGGCGGTCGAGGCGTGTGTGTGCGCGCACGAACCTATCGACGCGTTCGACGGACGGCAGGTCGGCGGGGAAGGAGATCCCGGCGGCTTCCCACACGTACTGGAGTTCTTGGCAGCTCATCCGCACCATCAGTTCGGTGAAGACGAGGTCGAGCAGTTCGGGTGTCGTGGGGGGCTCGCCGTCCACGGTCGCGTACTGCAGGAGGATCTCGGCCTGCCGCTGGGGCTGGGAGCGCAGCGGTCCGCGTTTGAGCGTGCCGCCGTCGGCGAGGTAGGTGCGCAGGTCCTGCGCGACGCTGGCGAGGCGCCGCAGGTGCAGTTCGCCGGGCGGCAGTTCGACGCGCCGTCCGCCCATTCCGGCGAGGGCGCGTTCGGCCCATCCGGCGCGGGACGTCATCTCGGTGACGCGCGCCCACACGGTCTGGCGGCGCTCGGCGAGGGCGTCGGCGAACGCGCGGACGGCCAGGTCGGCGGGGTTCCAGCCGCCCGGATGCCCGTCGAGGCCGAGGTCGCGCAGCGCCGCGCCGACGGTGGCCGCGGCGCCGTCGAGACGGGCGACGAGCGTGACGTCGGCGTCCCGGAGGAGGCGCGACAGTTCGTTGCGGGTGCGTCCGGCGCGTTCGGCGGCGGCCCGTTCCGCCTCGACGAGCGTCCGGACGTACGCGGCGCTGGGCAGCGCGGCCCGGGTCGACGTCGCGCTGTTCGGGACGGGCGCGGCGGCCGGGCGTCTCGCCGGCCAGGAGGGCGACGAGGTCGGCCGCCTCCCGCGCGGAGATCGGCGGGTCGGGCGGGAGGCCCGGACGGACCGGCAGCCACGACAGTTCGGGCGCGTCGCCGGGTTCGGGACGGGTCGGCCGGACGGGCGCGACGAGGAGGTCGCCCGGTTCGCGACCGCGCGGGCGGCCGTGTCCGCGCGGGCCGTCGAGGGCGTCGAGGTCGTCGGCGGGCGGCGCGCAGGGATTCGACGGCCGCGCG
>NZ_MKJY01000403.1 GCF_001942465.1 Actinomadura sp. CNU-125 | reverse complement strand
GCCGTCCGCCGCGGACACGCACCGGCTCGCCGTCGCGCACGGCTGGGCCCGTCTCCTCGCCGCGATGGTCGTGGTGATCGCCGTCGGCGTCGCGATGATGATGCCGATCGCCGGGCTCGTCCTCTCGCTGGTCGCGGTGACGTGGCTGCGCGCGGTCACGGCGGTCGCCTTCCGGGACTGGGCGCTGGCGTTCGGGCGGACGGCGGCGACGGTCCCGTACGCGGCGGCGTTCACGGTCGCGGTGCCGCCCGTGCTGCTGGCCGCGACGGTGTTCGGCATGGAGATCGACTCGCTCGCCGCGTGCGCGTTCGGTGCGGGCGCGGGCGCGGCGGCGCTGTGGACGGCGCCGGGCGTGCGGGGGCCGCGCCGCAGTCTGGAGCGGATGTTCCTGCGGATCGCCGGGTCGCCCCGGCGGATCGCGGTGCTCGGCGCGGTGCTCGCCCTGCCGACGCTGGCGGCCGTCGCCGGGGCGCTGTCGCTCACCCCGAGCTTCGCGCCGATGTACGGGCTGGCCAGCTCGCTGGAGGGCACGCTGGACCGCCTGCACGGCGCGTTCGACCGCTTCTGAGGCCGTCCGGGATGTGAGGTGCGTCACGTCCGATTTCTCAGTGAGACGGGCACATCGGACGCCGCCCGGACGTGGGTAAGGTCTCACCACCTGGGATTTGCCGCAAGGCTACTCGTGGGTAACATAATACGGGGCACAGCCCAACCGGGGACCCGGATCCGAAGAGCATTCTGGTGTTTGGCAGGCTGTGACCCACGAAAACGCATGTCCGCGTCGACCCATTCATGGGCGGCGCCCCTCTGTCCGCTGCCCCAGCGGCCAACCGAGTGCAGGGAGGTCGGCCACCGGCCATGAACATCGTCGTCCTGGTGAAGCAGGTTCCCGATACGGAGAGCCCGCGCAAGCTGAAGTCCGATGACAGCACGCTCGACCGCGCTGCCGCGGACGGTGTCATCAACGAGCTGGATGAGTACGCCATCGAAGAGGCGCTGCGCATCAACGGGGGCCCAGGGCGGCGAGGTGACCGTTCTGACCATGGGCCCGGACAAGGCGACGGAGTCGATCCGCAAGTCGCTGGCCATGGGCGCAGACAAGGCCGTGCACCTCGTCGACGACGCCCTCGTCGGCTCGGACGCGCTGCAGACGTCCTACGCCGTCCAGCAGGCCCTCGGCCGCGCCGAGTTCGACCTGGTCATCCTCGGGTCGGAGTCCACCGACGCGCGCACCGGCGTGCTCGCCGCGATGCTCGCCGAGCGGCTCGGCGTGCCGCAGCTCTCGCTCGCCAACAAGGTGGAGATCGAGGGCACGTCCATCAAGATCCAGCGGCAGACCGACTACGGCTACGACCGGGTCGAGGCGACCCTGCCCGCCGTGGTCAGCGTCGTCGAGAAGATCAACGAGCCGCGCTACCCCTCCTTCAAGGGGATCATGGCGGCCAAGAAGAAGCCGGTCGAGACGCTCGGCATCGCCGACGCCGGCATCGACGCCGCGCAGGTCGGCGTCGCGAACGCGGCCACCGCGGTGGTCGACTTCGCCGACGCCCCGCCGCGCGCGCAGGGTCAGATCGTCACCGACGAGGGCGACGGCGGCGCGAAGATCGCCGAGTTCCTCGCGTCGAAGAAGTTCGTCTGACCGGGGAAGGGGATTCAAGAACCATGGCTGAGATTCTCGTCCTCGTCGACCACGTCGACGGTGAGGTCAAGAAGGTCACCCTCGAGCTGCTGACGCTGGCGAACCGGCACGGTGAGGCCGCCGCCGTATGGGTCGGCCCCGGCTACGAGAACGCCAAGGACAAGCTCGCCGAGTACGGCGCCGGCAAGGTCTACGTGGCCGCCGACGAGGAGCTCACCTCCTACGTCGTCGCCCCGAAGGCCGCGCTGCTCGCCCAGCTCGTCGGCGAGAAGTCCCCGGCCGCCGTGCTCGTCGCCGCCACGGCGGAGGGCAAGGAGATCGCCGGCCGCCTCGCGGTGAAGACCGGCTCCGGCGTGCTCACCGACGTCGTGGACGTCACCGACGGCTTCGTCGCCGAGCACTCCATCTTCGGCGGCGGCGTCATCGCGCACGCCAAGGTGCGGACCGGCACGCCGATCATCGCCGTCCGCCCGAACTCCATCGCCCCCGAGGCGAACGCGGCCACCCCGGCCGAGGAGCAGGTGTCGGTCGCGCTGTCGGACGCCGACAAGGGCGCCAAGATCGTCGAGAAGGTCGTGCAGGAGAAGGGCGAGCGCCCGGACCTGACCGAGGCCGCGATCGTCGTGTCCGGCGGGCGCGGCGTCGGCGGCGCCGAGAACTTCTCGATCATCGAGGCGGTGGCCGACTCGCTCGGCGCGGCCGTCGGCGCCTCCCGCGCCGCGACCGACGCCGGCTGGTACCCGCACTCGTTCCAGGTCGGCCAGACCGGCAAGACCGTGTCGCCGCAGCTGTACGTCGCGGTCGGCATCTCCGGCGCCATCCAGCACCGGGCCGGCATGCAGACCTCGAAGACCATCGTCGCCATCAACAAGGACCCCGAGGCGCCGATCTTCGAGCTCGTCGACTACGGCGTGGTCGGCGACCTGTTCCAGGTCGCGCCGCAGCTCACCGAGGAGATCAACAAGCGCAAGTGAGCGCCTGACGACTCTTCCCGCACGCCCCGGACGGCCCGCCGTCCGGGGCGTCCGGCGTGCTAGGACCGCGCCGGGGACGGCCCGCCGCCGGGGTACGGGACGGCTTCGAGCAGCTCCGGCTTCAGCAGCCCCTCGACCTCCGCGTAGGGGATCTCCGCCGTCCTCGTCCCGCACGCGCTGATGTAGCCGAGCCGCGCGGCATGGAAACTCACCCGGATCCCCGTCGGCGTCGGCCCCACCGCGACGTCCTCGCTCCGCAGCAGTTCGGGCGTGATGCCGGTCGCGTACGGGCTGTCCAGGTCCGCCGGGCAGATCTCGCCGCCGGGCAGGCGGGCGGCGACGATCGCGGTCAGCGGCGCGAGGCCCGGCCCGTCCTGGACGCGGAACAGGTCGATCGGCCGGTAGGCCGTCCCGTCCCGCAGGTCGACGGTCGTTGCGCGCGCCGGATTCCAGCCGGTGCCGACGTCGCCGCGCACCTGCGTCTCGTACCAGACCGAGATCAACCGGTCGTTGCGCAGCAGGATCTCCGGCCGGACGACGTTGGTGAACAGGCCGTCGTAGTCGTCGAGCCCCTCCCGGTTGCGGGCGAACAGCCGGTCGAGCGCGCCCGGATCGCCTGATCGACCCGCTGCTGGAGCGTCCCGTCCCGGAAACCGGTGACCCGCACGACCTGCCCCTGGACACGGAACGTTCCGCCGCCGCCCAGCGACCGGTCCGGCTCCCGCAGCGCCGCGAGCGCGACCTCGATCCGCTGCGGCGGCGGCTCCTCGTCCGCGCCCGAGACGGCGACGACGGCCGCCGCCCCGCCGACCGCGACCGCCGTGGCGCCGCGCCGCGACGGCCTCGGCCGCCTTGGCGCCGAGCGCCCCGAACAC
>NZ_MKJY01000402.1 GCF_001942465.1 Actinomadura sp. CNU-125 | reverse complement strand
GCGCCCCCCGGCGCGGACGCGCGCGTCCCGTCCCTTCGAGCAGCCGCGTCGCCATGCGGTCGGCGTGCGCGGCGATCGTGAGGGACGGATTGGGGCCGACCGGGCCCGGCATCGCCGCCCCGTCGGCGATGTACAGGCCCGGATACCCGTGGACCTCCCCGAAGGCGTCGCAGACGCCCCGCCCCGGATGGTCGGCCATCGGGGCACCGCCCAGCGGATGCACGGTGACGATCCGCTTGCGGAACCACATCGGGTTGTCGGCGTATTCGGCGCCCAGCACGTCCGCGATGCCCTGCATGGTCTTGCGGACGCGCGTGAACAGCTCCTCGCTCGTCTCGGTCGTCCAGTCGGCGGCGAGGCGCCCGTCCCGCAGGTGCAGCCGCCCGTCGGCGGTGTCGCGGCCCATCCCGAGCAGCGGCAGCGAGCTGACGGTCAGCGCGCCGTCGCCGATCAGGTCCGAGATCTCCTTCGACAGGTTCGTGTCGGGCGCGTCCTTGAAGAACTCGACGAACCGGTCCCACAGGAACCGCACCGCCCGTTCGACCGCGTCGCCCATGTCGTAGCTCTGCACGATCCAGTCGGTGAACCCCGGGTAGCCGCCCTCCTCGATGTAGGCGCCGCGGCCCGCGCCGGGGACGCCGTCCAGGTCGTCCGGCAGCCGGATCGCGCTGGTGATCACCGGCCCGCGGGAGGCGTCCAGCGGCCGGACGCGCTCGCGGTCGCGGGCGTCAGCAGGAACGTCAGCAGGTCGCCGTTGCCGCTGAACCGGGAGCCGAGCGCGCCGCTCAGCCCGGGGAACGCCGTCCGCGACTTCAGCAGCAGCAGCGTCGTCCCGTAGGTGCCCCCGCCCAGGATCAGCCGGTCGCAGGTGATGGTCCGGACGGGCTGCTGCCGCGCCTTCCGCTTGAGGGCCAGGTCGTCGTGGTGGACGTAGTCGACCTCGTAGCCGCCGCCGGGACGGGGCCGCAGCGCCTTCACCTCGCGGGAGGTGCGGATGTCGGCGCCGTGGTGCGCCGCCGCCGACAGGTAGGTGTGGTCGAGGCTGTTCTTGGAGCCCTCGTTGCAGCCGATGTCGCACTCGCCGCACAGCTTGCAGGTGCGGCGGGGGACGCCGTGCAGGTTGCCGTACTCCGGGTCGCGATCGTCAGGCCGACGCCCGGCGTCCCGCCCGGCCGGTCGGCGAAGCTGATCGCCAGCGGGGGCAGCTCGCAGCGCAGCCCGAGCTCCGCCGCGGCGTCCTGCATCGCGTGCGTCTTCGGGGTGTCGTGGAACGGCGCCCGGTCCAGCGGGTACGGCGTCGCGCCCATCATCTTCTCGACGACGTCGTAGTGCGGGTCGAGGTCGGCGCGGGAGATCGGCCACGACTCGTACCCGCGCCCGGCATCGGCTGCTCGTCGACGAACCAGTGCTCGTCCTTGCGCAGCAGGACGTTCGCGTAGATCAGGGACCCGCCGCCGAGGCCCGCCGACACCACCGAGTCGCAGCCCTTGAAGCTCCACACGTCGTACATGCCGTACAGGCCGGCGGCCGGGTCCCAGAACGCCCGGCCCATCTGGGCGGGCGACCGCGGGAAGCTGCCCGGCGGGTACGGCTGCCCGCGCTCCAGCAGCACCACCGACTCGCCCGCCTCGGCCAGCCGGTACGCCGCGACCGATCCGCCGAACCCGGAGCCGACGACGACCGCGTCGACGTGCTCGTTCGCGCCCCGTGCGCCCATGCCGCTCAGCCCGCCTTCCGCTTGAGGAAGTCCAGGACGCGCGGATACACCTCGGCGTGGGACTCCTTGCCCATGAACGGGTCCTGGTGTCCGTAACCGGGGAGGATCTCCAGCTCGTGCACGCCGGGGGCGATCGATTCGAGCGTGCGGTGGCAGACGATGTTGGAGTCGGTGAACACGTTGTTGCGGTCTCCGGTGAGGAACAGGATCGGCGTCGTCACCTCGGCGGCGCCCGCGAGATAGTCGACGGGCAGCCCGGCGTGCCGCGGGTCGCGCGGGGCGTACCGCACCGCGCGTCCGGCCTCCACCATCTTGTGGATGTGCCGGTAGTAGTGGACGTTGCAGGCGCCGAACAGGTCGGTCAGCCGGGCGTGCGTGACGGGCGACATCTTGTCGTGCGTGAAGATCGGCCGTCCGCCGCCCCACATGAACGACAGCATGTGGCAGGCCGGTTCGTCGCATTCGCGGTGGAACGGCGCGACGGCCTTGGCGAGCATCCAGCCGCGGGTCAGCACGGGGGACCTGCCGTACCGGGGATCGATGTAGGGCGGGCCGAGGACGTACTCCATCAGCGGCGGCCCGTACTTGAGCTTCAGCTTCGACCACGGCGGCGTGCGGACCGTCAGCGAGACGCTGTTGCACACCAGGCTGGTGACGCCGGTGACCGTCCCGGCGAACAGCGCCATCGAGAACGTGATCGAACCGACGCAGTGCGTGACGACGTGGACGCGGCGGTCCGCGCCGATGTGGCGGCGCATCTCCGCCAGCGCCGCCGGGTGGTCCCAGAGGGCGACGTCGTCGAGGTTGTGGCGGTGCGTCTCGGCGTTGTAGGGGAACCGGGCGCTCATCCGGAAGTCCAGCGCCCACACGTCCCCGAACCCGGCGTCGTGCAGTTCGTTCACGATGTTCGCGTGCTCGGGCATGACGAACATGTCGCTGGACGTCGTCAGGCCGTGCACCAGCAGGACGGCGTCGGTGTCGGTGCGGACGGCGCCGGGGCGGCGGAACCGGGTGAGCGTCAGGCCGAGCCCGTCGGCGGTGGCGAACGGATGCACGGACACCTCGGCGTCCGCGACGCCCGCACGCGTGAAGCGCGCGATCCCGTCGGCGTCGATGGGGTTGATCGTCTTCATCGGGTGTCCACCTCCTTCGCGGCCGTCCTCCCGGCTCCGGACGCCCCTACCCTGCCAAACACCGAGGTCGGCGCGGCATCGTGGAGAACCCGTACTTACGTGCACCGTGAAGTGTGCGGCCAAAGACCACGTACGTGATGTAAGAGTCGAAACAGGACTCTACGGGTCAGGTCTGACGCTGCATCGCGGTCGCCACCCCGACCCGGGACGTCACGCCGATCTTCGCGAAGACGCGGGTCAGGTGCGTCTCGACCGTCCGGACGCTCAGGTACAGCCGCTCGGCGATCTGCTGGTTGCTGCAGCCCTCGGCGACGAGCCCCGCGATCTGCAGCTCGCGCGGAGACAGCCCGAACGGCGCGTCCCCGGCGGACTTCCCGGACCCGGCCCCCCTGCCGCTTTTCGCGCCCTTCCCCGGGCCGGTGCCCGACCGGGGCGCCGGCACGCGCACCCCGAGCCGCCGCTGCTCCCGGACGGTCTGGGCCTGCAGGTCCCGCATCCCGGCGGCGGCGAAAATCTCGGCGGCGGCGCGCAGCCGGGCCAGCGCCGCCGGACGGTCCCCGGCGGCGGCGTGCGCGATCCCGGCGGACAGCTCCGGCGCGCCCCGCCTCGGGGCGGCGGCCCGCCGCCCCCAGCAGCGCCGCCGCCT
>NZ_MKJY01000401.1 GCF_001942465.1 Actinomadura sp. CNU-125 | reverse complement strand
CACCGCGTCTCTCTCGGGCTGCATCAGGATCAGCACGGTGGTGGCCGCCCGCGGCGCGCCGAGGAAACTCCCGGCGCGGGCGCCCTGCGCGAGGATGATCGGCCCGGGCCGGGAGCGCGGCAGCCGGCTGCCCGCGCCGAGCTGCCCCTTGCCGTCGGCGCCCAGGTACAGCGCGGTGCCGCCGGCGAGCAGCGCCACCCCGAACCCGTTGCCCGCCTCGACGCCGGTGACGCCGCGCAGCTTCGGCGTGTAGGTGCCCTTCACCGGGACGGGCCGCGCGGACGCCCGGTCGCCGCCGATGCCGAGCTGCCCGTTGCCGTTCGAGCCCCACGCCACCATCGTCCCGTCCTTCAGCAGCGCGTAGTTGTGCTTGCCGCCCGCGGCGATCGCGGCGACGTCGCGCAGCGGCGCGCCGCCGGACGTCCCGATGACGGGGCCGGGCGTCCAGCGCCCGCGGGTGGTGCCGTCGCCGAGCTGGCCCCGGTCGTTCTTGCCCCAGGACACGACGCGGCCGTCCTCCAGCCGCGCGATGGCGTGCTTGTTCCCGGCGGCGACCTCGACGACCCCGGTGAGCCGCTCCTGCTCGCCTTCGCCGGTGACCGGCGCGGGCAGGGTGCGGGCGGGCACGCCTTCGGCGCCGAGGATCCCGGCGAGGTTGCCGCCCCACGACACGACGCTGCCGTCCCGCAGCGTGGCGAGGCACGCCCTGGTCGGCGGCGGTGATCGCGGCGACGCCGGTGAGCGGCCCGTCGCCGTCCGGGGCGCGCACGGTCGTCGGGGCGGCGGGGGAGGAGGCGGTGCCGATGCCGCGCTGCCCGCTGCCGCCCGCGCCCCACGTCACGACCTGCCCGTTCGACAGCAGCGCGATCGACAGGTTGCCCGCCGCCGCGATGCTCGCGACGCCGCCCAGCTCGCCCGTCCGGCCGTCCGGGGCGTGCACCGGGACGGGGACGGCGCTGGGCTTGCTCGTGCCGTTGCCGAGCTGCCCGTTGCTGTTGGCGCCCCAGGCGACGACGCGGCCGTCGTCGAGGAGGGCGAGCGAGTGCCGCTCCCCGGCCGCGAGGGCCTTCACATCGGTCAGCGTGCCCCTGCCGGTCGGGGAGCGGACGGGCCCGAGCGCGACGTCGAACTTGTCGGCCTTGCGGCCGAGCTGGCCGAAGTCGTCCTCGCCGACGCTCCAGACCTCCCCGGACGTCGCGGCGGGCGCGGTGGGGCGGGGGTCGTCGGCGGAGGCGGTCACGCCGCCGCAGCCCGCCGTCAGGGCGAGGCAGAGGGCACCGGCCGCGGCGGGCGCCGCGGCCGTCCGGAGGGATTTCACCGGCGCCGGTCGGGAAGCGTGCGGTCGGGCGGCCCAGTGAGGTCCGGCGGCAGGTGGCCCGGCGGAATGAGGTCCGGCACCGTCCGGTCCGGCGGGGCGGGGGTTCGTTCATCCATGGGCGGGACGGTCCGTTCTGCGGGAGTGGACGGGGCGGCGGGGCTCCGACCGGCGCCACGGCGCCGCAGCAGGGCCTTGAACGCGGTGAGCGACAGCCGTTCCCGGCCCGTCCAGAGCAGCACCGCGTATCCGGCGGCTCCCAGGGCGACGCCGAGCGCCAGCGCCGCGACGCTCGTGCCCAGAGCCGCCTGGACGCACCACGGGAGCATACCGAAGCAGAAGACGGCATAAGCGATAGAACGCCACAATCCTGCCCCGGTGGGGGAGATGCCCAGAATTCGACGGATCTGCAGCAGCGGCAGCACGTTGCGCGTGCCGAGCGCCGCGGCCCGCGCGGCGGCCGCGCCCGGCACCCCGAACATCGGGATGAGCACCACGTTCAGCACCATGTTCACCACGAGCGCGGCGAGGTTGTTGCCGAGGCTGAGGCCGCTGCGCCCCGCCATCAGCAGGACGACGTCCGCGGGCCCGACCGCCGTCGCCAGCAGCATCGTCAGCGCCAGCACGATCGTGGTGCTCTGCCCCTCCGCGGCGTACTCGGGGCTGAACACCATGAGGAACACGTGCGCCCCCGCGGCGAGCGTCAGGTACAGCGGCCACGTGACGGCCACGGTCCAGGTCGTCCCGACCGCCATGTGACCTTCTGCGCGCCCGCGACGTCGTTCATCGCCATGTGCCTGCTCACCGCGGGCTGCATCACCTGCTGCAGCGACTGCGCCGCGAGTTGCCCGAACACGATGAACCGGGTCGCGGCCGTGTAGATCGCGGCGTCCCGCGGGGAGGCGAGCGCGGCGATGAGCACGATGTCCGAGCGCTGCAGGGCCGTCTGGCAGATCTGCGCCAGGGAGCGGGGCGCGGTGAACCGCCAGAACGGGCCCGCGAGGTCCCGGACGGACGCGGGCGCGCCCCCGCCCGTCCCGCCGCCCGTGCCGTCCGCGCCGCGGTCCGCGCGCCGCGCGAGGCCCCGGTACTGGACGGCCGCGATGAGCACCCCGGGCACGTAGGGCAGGCTCCACGCCAGCGCCAGGACGGTCGCGTCGCCGCTGACCGCGTAGGCCACCAGCACCCCGGCGACCTGCGCCACCTGCCGGAAGATTTTGTCGACCAGCACGGTGGTGCGCATCGAGCCGTGCCCGCGCGTCGCCGCCAGCAGCGCCTCCTGCGCCGCCGCCGCCGGGAGGAACAGCCCGAGGACGCGCAGCATCGACGCCGTCTCGCCGGGCGCGTCGCCGTGCACCAGCCCCGCGACCCACGGCGCGGTGAGCACCATGACCAGCCCGGCCAGGACCGCGGTCGACAGCACCGGGACGAGCGCGATCGGCACCGTCCGGCGCGCGTTGGCCCGCTCACCCAGCGCGAGATGGTGCGGCAGCCAGCGCAGCAGGCCCGCGTCGCTGCCGAGGCCCGACACCGCGTTCAGGATGAGGAACAGCGACGTCGCCGCGAAGAACGCGCCCGCGAGCGCCTGGTCGTAGGTCCGTACGACCGCGACGATCAGCACGAACCCCATGAGCCCGGCGCACATCGCCCCGGCGAGGTTCAGCGCGCCGCCGCGCGCCAGCTTGCCGAGGTCGGCGTTCGCGCCGCCCGGCGCGCCGCCCGGCGGACCGGGACGGTCGGATGATGCGGTCGTCATGTGCCCATCAGAGGTCAGGGATCAGAGGTGGAAGTCGTCCCGGGTGCGGTTGGCCGGGCTGTCCTCCTCGGCGCCCCCGGCGACCGACTTGTCCTGCGGGTCCGGGGCGTCGCGGCCGGTGAGCCGGTCGGAGCTAACTGCGACGAGCCGCGCGTCGCCCGCCGGGAAGCCGCCGCGCTCGCCGCGCTCGGCCCGCTCGCCGCGTTCGGCTCGCGCTCGTCGGCGCGCCGCCCGCCGCCGGACGTCCCGTTCGCCGGGGGAGGCGTCTTCGCGAGGCCGCTCGGCACGGGCGTCCCCTGGGCGGGGCCGCTCTGCGCCGGGTCGCCCTTCGGGGGACCGGCCTGCGCCGGGCCGCCCTGGCCCGGCCCGCCTGGGCCGACGGGCCCTTCGGCGGCGGGCTCTTCGGCGGGCCGCTCTTGCCCGGCCCGTCGGGCAGCGCGGGCAACTGCACCGTGGTGTTGGTGTCGGAC
>NZ_MKJY01000400.1 GCF_001942465.1 Actinomadura sp. CNU-125 | reverse complement strand
TGAGGTCCGGGCCGGTGCGGGACGCGTAGGGGCGGTGGCCGGTGACGCACTCGTAGAAGACGCACGCGGCGGCGTAGACGTCGGCGGCGGGGCTCGCGGGTTCGCCGCGCCACTGCTCGGGCGCCATGTAGGCGGGGGTGCCGACGCGGCCGCCGCGGCCGGTGCGGGCGGCGACGCCGAAGTCGATGAGCTTGCTGAGCCCGTCGGCGCGGACGACGACGTTGGCGGGCTTGTAGTCGCGGTGGACGACCCGGTGCGCGTGGGCGGCGGCGAGGCCGAGCAGCGAACCCTTCAGCAGCAGCAGGGACGCCTCGGGGGTGAGGGCGCCGTGGTCGGCGAGGATGCGTTTGAGGGAGACGCCGTCGACGACCTCCATCACGATCGCGGCGCCGGTCGCGTCCTCGAACAGGCGGTACAGGCGCGCGACGTTGGGGTGGCGGACGGCGGCGAGCATCCGCGCCTCGTGCCGGAACAGTTCCTTGGCGGCCGGGTCGGCGCCGTCCGGCAGGTATTTGATCGCGACGGGCGGGCCGCCCGTCACGTGCCGGGCGAGGACGACCCGGCCCTGCGTGCCCCGCCCCAGTTCGCGCACCTCGCGGAAGCCCGAGATTCCCCAGCTCATCGCGGTCGCCCCCATTTGTCGGCTGCTCTTTGGGACGCCCGAACCCCGGGAACGGTTCGGCGGGGCATCGGAGGGTGTCGGGGAGACACTGTGCGGAGAAATGCCTGTTCGGTGTCATAGCCCCGCAATATGCTTGCGGTGCTCGCGATTTCGGGAGGTCGGGGTTGTCGCATTTCACGAGGGTGCGGACACGGTTCGCCGACGGGACGGTGCTGCGGCGCGCGCTGGCCGAGATGGGCCACGAGGCGCAGCCGGTCGGCAAGGGCGTGCGCGGATATCTGGGCCAGCGGACGGACGCGGAATTCAAGATCCGTCCCGAGCGGGGCAAGACGAGATCGGGTTCGTGAAATCGGATCGCGGTTACGAGGTCGTCGCCGACTGGTGGGGCATTCGCGAGACGACCGAGGAACGGTTCGTCCGGGAGCTGAAGCAGAAGTACGCGCTGGTCAGCACGGTGTCGACGCTGCGGGAGCGCGGGTTCGAGATCGATCGGCAGAGCACCGAGGATTCCGGGGAGATCAGGGTCGTGCTCCGGCGGGTGGGAGTGTGATGGACGAGACCGTCGAGGTGACGATCAAGCCGAACGGCAAGGTCGAGATCCATGTGACCGGCGTCGACGGCATGAGCTGCCTGAAGACGACCGAGGAGCTCGTCGAGATGCTCGGCGGCGAGGTCGAGACGCAGGAGCTGACGACCGAGGCGTACAACGAGACCGGGGAAGAGCAGCAGGACCGGTTGTGGCACTGACGTGGCGGGTGCACGCCACACTGTCGCGGAGCGCCGCGAACGGGCCGGGGACGCGTTTCGTGGTGTGGGCGCAGGGCTGCACGCTGGGCTGCCCGGGCTGCTTCAATCCCGAGACGCACGGTGCGGGCGGGGACGTCCGGACGGTCGAGGAGGTCGCGCGGGAGGTGCTCGCGACGTCCGGGATCGACGGGGTCACGGTGAGCGGCGGCGAGCCCCTCGAACAACCGGCGGCGCTGCGGGAGTTCTGCGCGCTGGTGCGTCCGTCCGGTCTCGGGATCGTGGTGCTGACCGGTTTCGCGCGGCGTGAGATCGAGGCGGACCCGGAGCTGTCGGCGGCCGTCGAATCGGCCGACACGGTCATCGCCGGCCGGTTCAACGCCCGGCTGCGGCTGGGCGCCGGTCTCCGCGGCTCGTCCAACAAGGAGTACTGGGCGATCACGGACGGTACGCACCGGCCGATTTCGCGGACGTCCCGGAGAGCGAGGTAGTGATCTCGGCCGACGGGACCATTGCGGTGACGGGCATGCACGCATGGGGAGACCGATGAGCGTTCACGATGATCTGAACCTGTACCTGCGGGCGCGGGTGCCGATGATCGTCCTGGTGACGGTGGAGGAGCAGCGCGCGCTGGAGGTCCTCAACGAGGTGCGGGTCGGACGGGACGCGTCCGCGAAGTCCGACCTCGTCATGTGGGACGTCGCGCGGGGGCTGGTGTCGCGGGACGGGCGGCCGATGCCGACGGCGGCGACGCCCGACGCGGCCCTCGACAAGATCGCCGAGCTGACCCGCGACAACCCGAACCGCAAGGACCTCTACGTCCTGAAGGACTTCCACGAGTTCTGGCACAAGAGCCCGGCGGTGAAGCGGAAGCTGCGCAACCTCGCGCACAGCCTGGTGTCGACGTACGCGTCGCTGGTGGTGACGACGTACTCGCCGGACGTCCCGGCGGAGCTGGGCGACGACGTCGTCGTCCTGGACATGCCGCTGCCGGGCTTGTGGGAGCTGCGCCAGGACCTGGACGAGCTGATCCGGCAGACCCGGGTGGAGTGCGACCTGACGCACCACGGGCGGTGGCGGCTGGCGCAGGCGGCGCTGGGGCTGACGGCGACGCAGGCGCGGCGGGCGTTCTCCAAGGCGATCGTCCGGGACAAGGTGCTGGACGAGCTGGACATCCCGGCGGTGCTGGAGGAGAAGAAGGCGGTCATCCGGTCGTCGCAGGCCCTGGAGTACTACAGCTCGGAGGAGACGCTCGACGACGTCGGCGGCCTGGAGCTGCTGAAGGAGTGGCTGACGCTGCGGGAGAGCGCGTTCGGCGAGGAGGCCGCGAAGTTCGGGCTGCCCGCGCCGAAGGGGATGTGGCGCTGATCGGCATCCCGGGGACGGGCAAGAGCCTCACCGCGAAGATGATCAGCGGGCTGTGGCGGCTGCCGCTGCTGCGGCTGGACGTCGGCGCGCTGTTCGGCTCGCTGGTGGGCGAGTCGGAGGAGCGGCTGCGGCTCGCGCTGAAGATCACCGAGACGGTGTCGCCGTGCGTGCTGTGGATCGACGAGCTGGAGAAGTCGATGGCGTCCGGCGGGCTGGACGGCGGCACGTCGCAGCGGGTGTTCGGCACGATCCTGACCTGGATGCAGGAGAAGACGTCGCCGGTGTTCGTGGTGGCGACGGCGAACGACGTGCAGGCGCTGCCGCCGGAGACGCTGCGGCGCGGCCGGTTCGACGAGGTGTTCTTCCTCGACCTGCCGACCGACAGCGAGCGCCGCGAGATCCTGAACGTGCACCTGCGCAAGCGGCTGCGCGACCCGGCGGTGTTCGACGTGATGCGGCTGGCGCGGCTCGCGGACGGGTACGTCGGCGCGGAGATCGAGCAGGCGATCGTCGACGCGCTGTACCGGGCGTTCGCGGACGGCCCGCGCGACATCACGACCGAGGACGTCGCGGCGGCGCTCGAACGGCTCGTCCCGCTGAGCCGGTCGCAGCGCGAACGCATCGAGGACCTGCGGTCGTGGCTGCGGGACGGCCGCGCCCAGTCGGCGTCGTTCGCGGAGGCGTCGCAGGCCGCCGAACATCAGGTGCGGCTGGAACTGGCTTGACGTCCCGGGCGGAGGCGCGGGCGGAACCGCAGGAGGAAGCGACACCGGCGGAACCGCGGGCGGTGCGGCGGGCCGGGCGGCGGGCGGCGGTGTCCGCCGGGCGGT
>NZ_MKJY01000399.1 GCF_001942465.1 Actinomadura sp. CNU-125 | reverse complement strand
CCCCGACCCCGACGCCGACCCCGACGACGCCGACGCCCACCGATCCGGGCGAGCCGAGCGGACCGAAGCGGCTGGCCGTCGAACTGTCGGCGACCGCGACGAAGGTGCGGCCCGGCGGTTCGATCCGGGTGACGGCGCACTACTGGGCGTTCGGGACGACCGCGAAGGGCGCCGTCCTGACCGTGTCGGCGCCGGGCGCGTCCGTCAGCCCGGCGAAGCGGAACATCGGGACGCTCGGCTCCGGCGGCGGGAACTCGACGGTGACCGTCAGCGTCCCCGCGGGCGCCGACCCGCGCGCGATCCGCGTGACCGTGAAGGTGTCCGCCTCCGGCGTGAAGGCCGCGTCGCGCTCATTCACCCTCGTCGTCACCGACCCGTCGGGCGGCGTGCCCGCCGACCTCGCGGCGCTGGCGTCGGGGTCGCTGCCGCCGGTGTCGCCGCCGCCGGGCGTGGTCTCCGGGCTGCCGTCGTCGGTGCCCGGCCTGCTCGGCGAGATCCAGGCCCCGCAGATCGCGCTCCCGCCCGTCTCGTCCCCGCGGGTCGCGCCGCTGTCGGACGCGGTCGTGCCGATGTCCAACCTGCGCGCCCTGCCGGACGACGCGTCCCCCATCGAGGAACTCGGGGCCCTGCAGGCGGGGGTGCTCGCCGCGCTCGGGTCGGCGGTGACGCTGGCGCTGCTGCGGATCCGGCTGTCGCGCCGCTCGGGCCCGCCGCCGCGCCGCGTGTACGGCCGGACGTACGGGCCCGTCGACTCGCGCGGACGCCCGTCCAAGCACGGGATGCGCGTGGCGCTGCTGCCCGCCGAGCCGCCCCGCCCGCGGCCCTGAGCACGCGCGGGTCAGCGCGCGAGCCGGATGAGGATCCGGCAGACCTCTTCGAGGATCTCGCCGGCCTCGGTCTCGTTCTCGGCCGTGGCGATCTCCCGCCCGGCTTCGCCGATCACGGTGGTGAGCACGAGCCCGAGCACTTCGTCGGCGCGCCGGGACGCGCCGGGCCCGGTGCGGCCGCGCAGCAGTTTGGTGTTCCGCGCGACCCACCGCTGGGTGCGGCTGCGGCGCATGAGGGACGATCCGGGCGGGCCCTCGCCGCCGAGGAACAGGCGGGCCGCCTCGCGGCGCTCCCAGCACACCCGCAGGTAGGCGCGGGCGCCCGCGATGAACTGGGCGATCGGGTCGTTCTCGCCGTCGTCGCGGGCGGCCGACACGGCCTGCGCCGCGCGCCGCTCCTGCTCGCCGGTGAGTTCCTCCCACAGCGCCACGTACAGGCCGGCCTTGCCGCCGTAGTGGTGGTACAGGCTGCCGACGCTGATCCCGGACCGCTCGACGATCTCGGCGATGCCCGCGTCGCCGTACCCGCGGTCGGCGAAGACCTGCTGGGCGGCCGTCAGCAGCGCCTGGCGGGTCGCGTCCGCGCGCCCACTGCCGGCCGCCGCCCGAACTCTCGCCGCCGGCGTCACCGGCCTGCCGCGCCCTGCTCGTCCGCATGCACCCATGGTGCCAGGCGGGCGCCCGCGCCGCGTCGCGCACGGGCGCCGTCGCCCGCGCGCCCGTTGGTGGACGGCTCAGTACCAGCCGACGCTCTGCGAGTGCCCCCACGCCTCGCACGGGGTGCCGTAGCGGGCGTCGATGTAGTTCAGCCCCCACGCGATCTGGGTGGCGGCGTTGGTCTGCCAGTCCGATCCGGCGCTGGCCATCTTGGTGCCGGGAAGCGACTGCGGGATGCCGTAGGCGCCGCTGGACGGGTTCTGCGCCCGCTCGTTCCAGCCGCTCTCCTTCGTCCACAGGCTCTCCAGGGCGGACCAGCAGCCGCTCCAGCCCTTCAGCGCGTTCATCCGCTTGCCGATGGCCTTGTTCTGCGAGACGGACGTGTCGCCGCCGCCCGCGGGCGCGTCCGGGATGGCGCCGCCGCCACCGGCGGGCGCCTCCGGCTCGGGCTTGTCGAAGCTGCTCTTGGCGGACTCCTCGCTGTCCTTCTCCGCCTTCTTCTGCTTCGCCTCCGCCTGCTGCTTCTCGTAGGCGCGCTTCTTGGCGGTCGCCATCGCGTCGGCGGCCACCGGGTCCATCTCCGACCCGCGCATCATCTCGAGCATCTCGTTGGCCGACATGCCCTGGGCCGCGATCTCCGGCGGCGCGCCGCTCGTCGTCGCCGCCGATGGGCACGAACACGAGAAAGGCCGCGATCGCGCCGAGGCACACCGCGGTGATGGTGAGGTTGCTCGTGAGCACGCGCACCACCGTCCCGCGGCTCGGCTTGAACCGCTCGGCGGACGGTCGCGCCGCCGGCGCCGGTCCGGACGGCGGGGCGCCGTCGGGCCCGTACGGGGAGTCCGCCGGGAAGTCCGCCGGGGAGTCCGCGGGGAAGTCCGGGGAGAACTCCGCCGGGGGCTCCGCGCCGTACGGGACGTCGGGAGCGGGGGCCTGCGGACCGTACT
The DNA here is from genome assembly GCF_001942465.1 of Actinomadura sp. CNU-125. GTDB lineage: Bacteria > Actinomycetota > Actinomycetes > Streptosporangiales > Streptosporangiaceae > Spirillospora. The sequence goes on along the minus strand of NZ_MKJY01000399.1, from coordinate 47,077 downwards.
GCGGCTCGTCCGGTCGCGCCTGTTCGCCCTGCTTCCCACGGGCGAAACGGGAGGACTGCTTGGGGCGTCTGCGGGTGCCGTGACTCTGGGGCATAGGAGAAGACTGCCTTATCGGCGGAGGATTGTGTCCGGTTCGTCGATTTTACGGGTGTGCCGCGCCGTGTGGATCAGCGTCCTCGACGGGGCCGAAGAACTCCAGATCGCCCACCGCGAGGCGCGCCGACTGGAGCGACCTGAGCAGGTTGTCCTGGCCGCCGCCCGCGAGCCCGGCGAAGGGGCCGCCGGGGGCTTCCAGGGCGAGGTTGGCCTCATTGGCACGTTCCCGGCCGCCGAGCGTGATCCGGACGAGCGTCGTGCGGCGGTCGGTCGGGTGCGGGATGCGTTCCACCAGGCCGTCGTCCTCCAACTGGTCGACGGCGAGCTTGACGGTGGTCGGATGCACCAGCAGCCAGCGGCCGAGCGTGCTCAGGCTGGCCCGGCCCGAGGCGATGAGCGTGAGGCCCGTGAGGATCGTGTAGCCGGTGCGGTTGAGATCGAACCTGCCCAGCTCCTCGTCCAGCGCCTTCTTCAGCAACTGGTGCAGGCGCTCCACCGAGCAGATCGTCATGAATGGGCCCGGGGTGCCGCGGAGACCTTGCCCGTCCCAGCGGTCCCTGATGCCGGTGACCAGCGGGTCCACGCCGTCACTCCCGTTCGCGTCTGTGTCCTGATGTGGCGGGTTTCGCACCCGGTGATCGTATCTTCGGACAAAGACCCATGTAAGTACTCGCTTCTTAGACCTTCTTCTAATAGAGTGCTCCAGATCACAGGCGGTGCCTGCGTGCTCTCACGAGCCGTGCGTGCCCCCTGTGGTACCGGATCTCGGCCGAGATCGGAAGGCGCGCGTACGGAGAACTGGATGTCGCGCGCCCAATTCCGGGACGGCGGAGAGCCGACGTATCGGATGAGCGCGGACGTCCGAGAACGAAGGAGGCTGGTATGACCCTTCGCCCCGCCCCCCAGGGGGAGGTCGCCGGCTGATGGCCCTGAGTCTTACCCGGGCTCCGGATCTGGCGCGCAGACGCGTCGAACGCACCCTCGACGAGACCGGGCTGCTGTGCGTGACCCTCCTGGAGGGCTGCGCCGCACCTGGGACCTGCGCCAGTGGTGGGGCGAGTTCATCGAGCAGTGCTGGTTCCTCGCGCGGGTGACCGCCGTGCCGGTGATGCTGATCGCGGTGCCGCTCGGCGCGACGATCTCGCTGCAGGTCGGGACATCGCGCGGCAGCTCGGCGCCGCGTCCGGCACCGGCGCGCTGCTCGTCGCCGCCATGATCCAGCAGGTCGCGCCGCTGGCGGCGGCGCTGCTGGTCTCCGGCGTGGGCGGATCGGCGATGACGTCCGACATGGGCGCCCGCAACATCCGCGACGAGCTGGCGGCGATGGAGGTCATGGGGATCAACCCCATCCACCGCCTGGTCACCCCGAGGCTGTGGGCGGCGAGCACCGTCTCGGCGCTGCTGTGCTCGGTGGTGATCCTGGCCGGCGTCCTCGGCGGCTTCTACTTCAACGTGATCCAGCAGGGCGTGAGCCCCGGCGCCTTCTTCGACGGCGCCACGACCCTCCTGCAGTTCTCGGACCTCGTCGTGACCCTGTTCAAGGCTTGGGTGTTCGGCTTCGTCGCCGCCGCCGTCGCCTGCTACATGGGCATGAACTGCGACTACGGACCCGTCGGCGTCGGCCGCGCGGTCAACCGTGCGGTGGTGGTCACCTCGATCGTGGTGTTCGCCATCAACTACGTGGTCGAGATGGTCTACCAGGTCCTCGTCCCCCGGAAGTTCTAGATGGTCGCCATTTCCCCCGTACGCAAGCTGGGCCGGGCCGTGCAGGTCCGGACGGCCGGCCTCACGGCCTCCGCCGCCCTGCCGGTCTTCCTCGGCCGGGTCCTCTACCACCTGTTCTTCGACATCGTCCTCAAGCGCAAGTACGGCAAGACGCTCGCCAAGCACGTCAGCGACATCACCGTCGGCGTCGGCGCGCTCGTCATCGGCGGCGGCATGATCTTCGTGATCGCGACGATGTCGCTGGCGACCGGCGCGATGGTCGGCCTGCAGGGCTACCCGGGCCTGGAGCGCATCGGCGCCGAGGCGTTCACCGGGCTGATCTCCAGCTACTCCAACGTCCGCGAGGTCACCCCGATCATCGCGGGGGTGGCGCTGGTCGCGCAGGTCGGCACCGGCTTCACCGCCGAGATCGGCGCGATGCGGATCTCCGAGGAGATCGACGCGCTGGAGGTCATGGGGATCAACTCCCTCGCCTACCTGGTGTGCACCCGGGTCGCGGCGGGCGTGATCGCGCTCGTCCCGCTCTACCTGGTGTCACTGTTCATGGCGTTCTTCGCCACGCGGTTCATCACGATCCAGTACTTCGGGCTTTCGCCCGGCATCTACGACTACTACTTCCACCTCTACCTGCCGCCGATCGACGTGTTCTACAGCGTGGTCAAGGTGGCGATCTTCGCGTTCATCATCATGTTCGTCCATTGCTACCGCGGCTACTACGCCGCCGGCGGCCCGGTCGGCGTCGGCGTCGCCGCGGGCCGCGCGATCCGGGAGTCCACGATCCTGATGATCCTCATGAACCTGGTCCTGTCGTACATCTTCTGGGGCCACGGGAGCACGGTGGAGCTGACCGGATGAGCGACGAGACACTCTCCGCCCGCTCCCGGACGATCTTCGGGCTGGTCGGCGCGGGCGTCCTGGCGGCGTCCGCGGCGCTGATCGCGGTCGGCGCCACGCAGTCGCACGAAGGCTCGACCTACTACACCGCGCAGTTCGGGACGGCCGGGCAGGGGCTCGACCCCGAGAAGTCCGAAGTGAAGATCCGCGGCATCGAGGTCGGCACGGTCGCCTCGCTGGAGCTGCGCGACGACGGCCGGGTGAGCGTGCGGCTCAGACTGGACGAGGGCGTGGAGATCCCCGACACGACCGTGGCGTCCATCGAGCCGGTGTCGGTGTTCGGGCCGAAGGACCTCACCCTGAACCTCGGCGCGCACGAGCTGTCGGGCCCCTACCTCGACGACGGCGGGCACATCGCCAAGACGCACGACCCGCAGGAGCTCGCCGACACGGCGTGGCCGACCTACGAGCTGACGCAGGCGATCAACCCGGACGACGTCGCGACGCTGCTGCACACGTTCGGCGCGGGGCTGTCGGGCCAGGGCCCGGCGCTGCGCCGGACGATCGACAACGGCGCGAAGATCATCGACGCGACCCACCGGAACCGGGAGGTGATCCGGTCGCTGCTGAACGACCTCACGGGCGTCTCGCAGACGCTCGGCACGCGCGGTGACGAGGTCACGGGCGTCGCGGGCGACTTCAACGAGCTGTCCGAGGTGATCAACGCGAAGCCGGACAAGGTGACGCGGCTGCTGGACGAGGCGAGCGAGCTGGGGAACCGGGTCGGCGGAACGCTGCAGCGGCAGGGCGGCAACGTCGGCGACGTCATCGACGGAGCCGCGGACGTCGCCGACGTCGCGAACGGGCAGCTGCGCAACGTGCCGGTGATGATCGACAGCCTGAACGGGTTCTTCCGGCTGCTCGCGCAGATCATCCGCATCCCGGGCCCGGAGGGCACGATGATCGCGCAGGCGTCCAACCGGCTGCCGCTCGACATCTGCGGCATCATCCGGGACCTGTGCCCGACGACGTCGTTCGAGACGTCGTTCGGCGGCGGGGCGTCGAACGGCACCGGCGGCACGAACAAGACCAACGGCGCGAACAAGACCAACGGGACGAACGGGAGGCAGCCGTGAGCGGGCTGCTGCGCGGCAAGACCGCGCGCGGGCCGGACTACCGGACGCTGCTGAAGTTCGTCGTGTTCGTCGCCGTGACGGGCGTCCTCACGTTCTTCATCGGGCAGCAGATCCTCGGCACGTCGTTCGCCGACCGGTACCGGCTGTCGGCGAAGTTCGACGACGTCACCGGCCTGGTCGAGGGCGACCAGGTGAAGGTCGCCGGGACCCCGGTCGGCCGCGTCGAGGGCATCGAGGTGGTGCGCGGCAAGGCCGTCGTGGAGATGGCCGTCGACACCGAGCTGAAGATCCCGAAGGACTCGGCCGCCGCGATCCGCTGGCGCAACGTGATGGGCCAGCGGGTCATCTACCTGGAGCCGGGCGCGAGCAAGGAGATGCTCAAGGACGGCGACCGGGTGCCGCACACGCAGTCGGTGGTGGACCTCGGCGCGATCGTCAACAGCCTCGGGCCGCTGACCCGCAACCTCGACCCCGAGCAGCTCAACAAGATCCTCTTCTCGTTCTCACAGGCGCTCGAAGGCAACGAGCAGAACATCTCGGTGCTGACGAACAACCTGGACGTGCTCCTGCAGACGTTCGCGTCCCGCAAGGACACGATCAGCAAGATGATCGACGACTACGAGACGGTCAGCGGTGCGGTCTCGACCCGCGACAAGCAGATCGCGGCGAGCATCGACAACCTCGAATCGCTCGTGAAGGTGTTCGCCGACAACCGGGCGCTGCTGGAGAACGCGACCGTGCAGATCTCGGGCGTCACCACCAACCTGAACCGGGTGCTCGGCGGCAACGACGCCCAGCTCGCGCGGATCATCCGGAACCTGGGCGAGCTGAGCGAGACGTTCCGGCTGAACGTCGACCAGCTCGAACAGATGGTGCAGAAGCTCCCGCTGACGCTGCGGCAGCTGTTCTCCGCCGCCAACGGCGGGCACTTCCTGCGCACCAACGCGCTCTGCCTGAACATCCAGATCGGGCCCTGCCCGTTCGAGATGCAGTTGCCGAAGGCCCCCGGAACGGACGAGCCCACGCAGCAGGAGCTCGACAAGCTGCAGGCGATGCTGACGAAGAGGGGCGACTGATGGCACTGAAGTCGCTGCGGGACATCAACCAGAAGCTCGTCGCGATCGTCACGCTCGCGGTGCTCGGCGCGTCGGTGACGTTCGCGTTCGCCGTCGGGCAGCTGCATCTGTTCGACCGCGGCTACACGATGAGCGGCGAGTTCGCCGACGTGGCCGGCATCAAGACGGGCGACGACGTGCGGGTCGCCGGAGTGAAGGCGGGCCGCGTCACCGGCGTCGAACCCGACTTCGGCAAAGGCCGGGTGATCATCACCTGGCACGTGAACGCCGGGATCGACCTCGGCAAGCAGACCCGCGCGGAGGTCACCACGACGACGCTGCTCGGCGGCCGCTACCTGAAGCTGTCGGGCCCGGTCGCCGAGCCGTACCTGTCGGGACTGCCGGAGTCGCAGCGGCGGATCCCGCAGTCGCGCACGAGCGTCCCGTTCACCGTCCCGGAGGCGCTGGAGGGCGCGCACGACATCGTCGGGAGCCTCGACCCGGAGAACATCGACAGGCTGCTCACCCAGATCAACGAGATCGAGTCGCCGGGCGCGAAGAAGCTGAACCGCATCCTGGTCAACCTCCGGGACGTGTCGCAGATGCTGAACGACCAGGCGCCGCAGATCGAGAAGCTGATCGACAACAGCAAGAAGATCACCGGGACGCTGGCGAGCAAGGACCAGCAGCTCCGGGAGATCATCGACTCCAGCCAGGTGCTGCTGCAGACGCTGGTGCGGCGCCGCGACGAGCTGGCCGCGACGATCGGGCAGGGCAGCCGGACCGTCCGGACGCTGTCGAACGTCATCGACAGCAACCAGAAGGAACTGGACAAGCTGCTGGACGACCTGCACCTGCTGACCACCCGGCTCGCGCCCAACATGGACGCCCTGAACGCCGACTTCTCGCTGCTCGGGCCCACGTTCCAGCAGGTCGCGAACCTCAAGGGCGACGGCCGGTGGATCGAGGGGCTGCTCACCGGCCTCGGCCCGATCCAGCCGCCCGGGCCGATCTCCACCCGGCGGCCCGCCGGCCAGGGAGGCAACTGATGTCCCGCCGCTTCCCCCGATCCGTCCTCGCCAGAGGCAAGGCGCTGGCGGCCGTGCTCGGCCTGACCCTCGCCGCGTCCGCGGGCGGCTGCTCGCTCGCCCCCGGGCCCGGCGAGGACCGCACGATGACCGTCTACTTCCCGAAGGCCCGCTCCTTCTACCCCGAGTCGAAGGTCAAGGTCATGGGCGCGACGTCGGACGGGTCGAGACCGTCCAGAACATCGGCGACAAGATCAAGGTGACGTTCCGGATCCGCGACGACGTCCCGCTCCCGAAGGGGGTGCAGGCGTCGATCGTCCCGCTGAACCTGATCGGCGAGCGCAACCTCGTCCTGCATCCGGCGTGGACGCCGGGGCAGCCGAAGGAGCAGGCCGACGAGATCCCGATCGAGCGCACCCACGTCCCGGTGGAGGTGGACGACGCCCTCAGCGCGTTCACGAACCTCGCGGACGCGCTCGACCCGACGAAGATGCAGTCGGCGCTCGGCACCGCCGCCGGGACCGTCCAGGGCAACGGCCGCCAGTTCAACGCCACCCTGGAGCAGAGCGCCCGCCTGGTGGAGAACGTCGCCGGGCAGGACCAGGAGCTGATCGAGGTCGCCGAGAACCTCGACCGGCTCGCCGGGGTGGTGCGCGGACGCGAGCAGGTGCTCGGCACGCTGATCCGCAACTTCGGCGAGGCGACGCGGGTGCTCAGCTCCGAGCGCGGCGAGCTGCAGGAGCTCATCAAGGGCATGCTGGTGCTCGCCGACAACGGCCAGGAACTCCTCGACAAGTACAAGGGCCAGCTTCCGTACGACCTGGCGGTGCTGACCCGGGCGGCGCTCGTCCTCAAGGGCAACTCCAAGGAGATCGCCCAGCTCGTGAACGTCCTGCCGGGCATCAGCGACGCCCTCATCGGCGGCTACGACCCGGAGACGAAGGCGCTGTACATCCGGTTCGCGACGGACGCGTTCCTGCGGACCTGGCTGAAGGGGCTCATGGACACCGACGAGGTCGGCTGCCCGCTGCCCGCGCCCAACTCGAACTGTCCCTGGGATAACGGGGGAGGCAACTGATGCGCCGGCTGATCCTCGTTCTCGCCGCGGTCGTCGCGGTCGCGGTGTCCGGCTGCTCGTACCGGACGGCGGGCGCGCCGAAGGGCGACCTGACCCTGACGGCGCGGTTCGACGACGTCCAGGGCCTGGTGGCCGGGCACAGCGTGCAGATGTCCGACATCAAGGTCGGCAGCGTCGTGAAGGTGGAGCTCGTCGAGGGATACCGGGCGGAGGTGACGCTGTCGATCGAGGACGCCTACCGGATCCCGCAGGGCACCCGCGCGGAGATCAAGGTGACGTCGCTGCTCGGCGAGAACTTCGTCGACCTGCAGATGCCGCCGGGCGCGAGCATGGACGCCGGGCCGTTCCTAGCCGACGGCGGCAAGATCGGCGACACCCGGGTGCAGCCGGCGTTCGAGGACGTCGTCGGGCAGGCCGGGCCGCTGATCAAGGCCCTCGCGGGGGACGACCTGGCGACCGTGGTCAACGCGGGCGCGACGGCCCTCGACGGCAACGGCGAGAAGCTGAACAAGACGATCGCGCAGGCGTCCGACCTGGTGCAGGTGTTCGCCGACCAGCGGCGGGCGCTCGCGCAGTCGGTGGACCAGTTCGCCAAGCTGGGCCGTGACCTCGCCGAGCGCGAGGACGTCCTGAGCGAGGCCCCCGGGCAGATCGAACGGACGACGCGGCTGCTGGACGAGAACAAAGAGAAGATCATCAGCGCGGTGGACGAGCTGACGAAGGCCGCCGGCGAGCTGAACAACAAGGTGCTGGTCGGACGGATCGGGCGGTTCCGCGAGCTGCTGCAGGACATCGATCCGGTGCTCGCGCAGCTCGGCAGCAGCCGCCGGCGGCTGACCGACCTGGTGGACGGCATGGTCGAGTTCGAGACGAAGATCCCGCTCGCGACCTATGACGGCCAGCTGCTGCTGTACCCGCTGCTGGAGGTCGTCTGGCCGGACGGGACGCCGGTGATCCCGGGCGTCGGCGGCTCCGGCTCGTCCGGCGGCGGCGGTGGCGGAGGCGGCGGTTCCGCCGGTGGCGGGAACGAGAAGAAGGCCGGTTCCCCGCAGCTGCCCGAAGGGCTCGAAGGCGTGCTGCCGGACCTCAAGAAGCTCTTGGAGCCGCAGCGATGAAGAGACGCTTCGCGTTCAACCGCGTCACGGTCAACCTGCTGGCGTTCGCCGTCCTCGCCGTCGTCATGGTGGTGTGGGCGTTCGGCAACGTCGTGAAGTTCGACTTCATCGAGCGGCCGTACAACATCTCCGTGGAGTTCGAGTCCTCGCCGGGACTGCAGCCGGGCTTCGAGGTCGACTACCTCGGCGTCCGGATCGGCAAGATCGACTCGGTGGAGCTGGTGGAGGACAAGGTCGTCGTCAAGCTCGACATCGAGCGCGACGTCGACGTCCCCGAGGGCGTCACGGCGGCGGCGGCCCGCAAGTCGGCGGTCGGCGAGCCGGTCGTCGAGCTGACGCCCGGCCCGAAGTCGGCCGCCGCGAAGCCGCTGGAGTCCGGCGCGGTGATCCCGGTGTCGCAGACGTCGGTGCCGCCCAAGTACAGCGACCTGTTCGCGTCGGTGATCGACACGCTCAAGGCCGTCGACCCGCAGGACGCCAAGGTCCTCACCTCCGAGCTCGCCGCCGGGTGGCAGGGCCGGGAGAACTCGCTCCGGCAGATCATCAACGGCTCCGACCAGCTCACCACCACGTTCCAGCAGAACAGCGAGCTGCTCGACGGTCTCACCAAGGACCTCGGCCGCATCACCGACGTGCTGAACCAGAACCGGGGGAGCCTCGGCGCGGGCGTCGACAACCTGGCCGCGCTGACGGCGGCGCTCGGGCAGGTGAAGGGTGAGATCGCCGAGCTGCGCGACCGCGGCCCGGTCCTGCTCGACACCGTCAACACGCTGCTGGAGAAGACCGGCCCCGACTTCGAGTGCACGATGCAGTCGCTCGGCGACTGGGGCCTGAAGCGGCACAACCCCGCGATCCTCTCCGACCTGAACGAGACCCTCGCGAAGGCCCCGCAGCTCGGCGTCGTCCTGGACAACATCATCGGCGGGACCGAAGAGGCGCCCATCCTGAACGTCATCTTCATGCTGACGGTGAAGAAGCAGGCGGCGCTGGAGTACAAGTACCCCCTGCCGCAGCCGGTGGTGAACAAGGTCCCGACCTGCCCGGGCGGCCGGATGCCGGCCGACACCGAGCAGGCGCCCTTCAAGGCGAAGGACCCCGGGGAGACGATCCCGACGCACGACGTCGATCGGCCGGGAGGAAGAGCTGAAGGCGCAGCAGGCCGCGGCGCGGGAGGACACCGGCGGCGGCCCGCCGCCGTGGCTGATGTACATCCCTCCGGTGATCGCGCTGATGGTGCTGATCAGGGTCATGGCGGGCTCGGTGCCCGTAGTGTCCCGGTTGTCCCGGCTGCGCCGCCGGGACAAGGACTGAGAGCCTAAGGAGTTACCCCATATGTCCAGCAGGGACGTCGACGAGGTCGGCACGGACGAGGCCCCGGAGGCCGCGGAGGACGAGCGGACGGAACGTCCGGCCGCGCGTCCGGGCAAGCGCAAGCGGCGGGTGCGGGTCATCGAGGTCATCGACGACGAGGACCTCGACGAGGTGCTCGACGCCCTCGACGCCGAGGACGCCGGGGACGCCGACGCAGACGCCGACGTCGAGGTCGAGGACGCCGACGAGGCGTCCGCCGAACCGGCGAAGCCCAAGGCGTCCGCGGCGACCAAGCCGAAGCCGAAGCCGCGTCCCGCCCGGCTGGAACCCCCGGAGGACGAAGCGGACGAGACGGACGACGCCGTCGCGGACGACGAACCGGCGAAGCCCCGCGCCAAGCCGAGCCTCCGCAAGCCCGCCGCCGCGGACCCGGCCGAGCCGACGTACCTCGGCATGCGCCGGACGCCGCTGATCGTGGTCGTCGTCCTGGTCGCCCTGCTCGCGACCCTGGCCATCTGGCAGTGGCGCAGCGCGAGCGGGGCGGCGTCCGAGGCGGACGAGCGAGCGGAGGTCGCGGACGTCGCGTCCGCGTACGGGGACGTCGCGCTGAACTACAACGCGACGAACTACCAGGCGCAGATGGACAAGGCGCAGAAGCTCATGGGCGGCGACCTGCTGGAGAGCTTCAAGCAGAGAGCACCCTCCCCAACCTCGGGAACACCTTCAAGGACAACCCGAAGCTGGCGCTGACCTCCAAGACGAACCAGACGTTCGTCGGCAGCGTCAACGGCCGCTTCGCGACCGCGGTGGTGATGGTCGACATCGACATCACCACGAGCGAGGGCCAGACCGCGGCGCCCGGCACGCTGCTGCGGCTGTCCCTCGGCAAGATCGACGGCGAGTGGAAGGTCACCAAGCAGTACGCCTCGGGGACCGACGACTCGACCGCCGGGCAGCTCCCGACGGGCACCCCCACGGGCGGCACGTCCGGCGGCGCGGGCGGCGGCTCGTCCAAGGCGCCGAGCCCCGACACGAGCGAGAAGCCGGGGAACTAGAACGTCCGATCGCGCACGCGCCCCGCACGGCGGAAGCCGGGCGGGGCGCGGCGCGTTCTGCTGAGAAAACGGACGAAGGCGGGCATGATGGCGGCGATGACGGATCCGCGGACGAGCGAGCCGGGCCTCCCCGAGGCGCCGGACGGGGTGCTCGGCGACTTCGGGGTCCTGCTGAGCACGGTCACGCTGCTGGAGCGCATCGCGGGCCGCGAGCTGGAGCGCCGCTGCGGGATCCGGCACGCCGCGTTCGAGGTGCTGCTGCGGCTGTCGGCCGCCGACCGGCCCGTCTCGATGGGCGAGCTGGCCGACGAGTTGATCCTGACCAGCGGCGGCATGACCCGGCTGGTCGACCGGATGCAGGACGCCGGGCTCGTCGCGCGCCGCGCCGCGCCCGGGGACCGGCGCGGCCGTCGCGTCGAGCTGACCGGCGCCGGCCGGGCGAAGCTGGACGAGGCCATGCGGGTGCACGCGGAGACGCTGCGGCGCCACTTCGCGGGGCCGCTCCCCGAGGACGGGCGCCGCGACCTGGTCGAGTCGCTGCGGACGCTCCGCGAGCACGCCCGCGCGGAACTCGACCTGCGCTGACGTCCGCCGCGCGTCCGGTGTGACGTCCGGCGTGACGTCCGGCGCCGCCGCCGTGCTCAGCGCGAGTAGTGCTCGACGACGAGCTGCTCGTCGCAGACGACCGGGATCTCGCGCCGCTCCGGCAGCCGGTCGAGCCGCGCGACGAGCGCGTCGTGCCGGACGTCCAGGTAGGGCGGGACGTTCTCGGTGTGCCCGCCCGCGGCGGCGATGCGGAACGCGTCCATCGTGCGGCTCCGCTCGGCGATCGTGATGACGTCGCCGGGCTTCAGCCGGTAGGACGGACGGTCGACGCGGCGCCCGTTCACGAGGACGTGCCGGTGCACGACGAACTGCCGCGCCTGGTAGATCGTCCGGGCGAGACCGGCCCGCAGGACGAGCGCGTCCAGCCGCCGTTCGAGGTCCACCAGCAGCGCCTCGCCGGTCTTGCCCCCGGACTTGGCGGCCTTCTCGAACGCGTTGCGCAGCTGCGCCTCGCGGATGTTGTACTGCGCCCGCAGCCGCTGCTTCTCGCGCAGCCGCACCTTGTAGTCGGACTCGTTCTTGCGCGCGCGCCCGTGCACACCGGGCGGGTACGGGCGGGCCTCGAAGTACTTCACGGCCTTGGGCGTCAGCGGAATGCCGAGCGCCCGCGAGATCCGGACCTTCGGACGGGGGTTGTTCATGGCGGCTCCAAGTGGTTAGGTAGACCTAAGTTAGGCAAGCCTAACCAACATAGCAAGGAGGCATGGTGCGACGAGCGGAGACCGACCAGCAGGAGACCGGCGTTCCACGCCGCACCGGCGCCGCCGATGCCGGGGCCCCGTCCGGGCCCACCCCGGCGGAGCGGGCGCGGACCCTCGCCTACGGCATGCGGACGGCGTGCTCGTCGCGCCCGGCGTCCCCTACGCGCCCGTCCCGGCGCACACCACCGACCTCGACGGGCGGCCGCTGCTGCTCCTGCCCGCGACCTCGCCGATCGTCGCCGCGCTCGCGGGCGAACCCGACCTGCCCGCCACGCTGCGGATCTGCGACGGTCGCGGCCCGTCCCGCTGCCCGACCGGGTGCGCGGCCGCGCCTGGCTGCACGGCTGGCTCACCGAGGTCCCCGCCGCCGAACTGCGCGCCGCCGCGCTGCGGTTGTCGCGGCCGCACCCGCGTCCCGAACTGCTCGACCTCGCCGCGCCCGTCCCCCCGCAGCGGGACGCGGCGGGCGGCGGCGAGGCCGACGAGGGCAGCGAGTGGACGATCCTCGCCCTCGAAGTCGCGCAGGTCGAGATCCAGGACGCGTGGGGCAGCGCCACCCTCGAACCCGAGGAGTACGCGGACGCCGCGCCGGACCCGTTCGTCGCCATCGAGGCCGGGATGCTCACCCACCTCGACTCCTGCCACCGCGCCGAGCTGACCGGCCTGCTGCCCGAGTCCGTCCTGCCCGGCGACGGTGAACCGGCGGGGGACGAACCGGCGGGGGACGAACCGGACGCGACGGGGCCGTGCGACGCCGTCCGTCCGCTGGCGCTCGACCGGCACGGGCTGTGGCTGCGCTGCCGCATGCCGGTTGCGGACGGGTCCGTGACCTGCGATCTGCGGCTGCCGTTCCCCGAGCCCGTCAGGGATATCCACGGTCTCCGGCACGCCTACCGCACCCTGTTCGCCCGCGCGAACCCGTAGTCGCCGCCACCCCGTACACCGCGAACCCGTACCGATGGCAGTGGTCTCCCGGATGCGGGACGGGCCGGAACGGGGTGATGCTCGAAGCACCGGTCGGGAGCTGCGGGAACGCGGTCCGGCCGGGGGCGGATCCGATCGCCCGCCCGTCCTCGCGGGGTGGGTGGGCGGGCGACGGCCGTCCGCCCCGGGGGTCTCCCGGGTGCCGGCGCGCCCGCGACCGCCTCTCCTCCACGGCGGTCCGGGCCACTCGGTCCGATTGGCCCTACCGGGGCGCGGGCGCGGCCCGCACGCTGGGACCATGACCGCACGCGACCCGCAGACCCGCGCCGTCCACCCGCCCGTCCCCGTTCCCGCCGGGAGCCGCCCGCTCGGCGTCCCGATCTACCAGGGGCACCTGTTCGGGTTCGATTCGGCCGCGGAGCTCGCCGCCGCGTTCCAGGGGCCGGACGAGGCGTTCTTCTACTCGCGGATGGGCAACCCGACCGTGCGGGCGCTGGAGGAGGCCGTCGCCGACCTGGAGGGCGGTGCCCGCGCGCTGGCGACGGCGTCGGGGATGGGCGCGATCAACGCGGTCCTGACGGGGCTGCTGCGGTCCGGCGACCACGTGATCGCGCAGGCTTCCCTGTACGGCGGGACGCACGCGCTGCTGACCGACCTCGCGGACCGGTGGGGCGTCGAGGTCACGCGCGTCGGCGGGGACGACCCGGCCGAGGTGCGCGCCGCGCTGCGCCCCACGACGCGGCTGCTCTACCTGGAGACGATCTCCAACCCGACCACGCACGTCACCGACGTCCCCGCCTTCACCGCCGCGCTCGACGGCACCGGTGTCGCGACCGTGGTCGACAACACGTTCGCGCCGCTGCTGTTCGCGCCGCTGGCCCACGGCGCCGACATCGTGATCCACTCGACGACGAAGTACATCGGCGGGCACGGCGACATCCTCGGCGGCGCCGCGGTGTTCGCCGACGCCGCACTGCACCGCCGCGTGTGGGAGCACTCCGTCGAACTCGGCTCGACCGCCGACCCGTTCGCCGCGTGGCTCGCGGTGCGCGGCCTCGCCACCCTGCCGATGCGCATCGCGCGGCAGAGCGCGACCGCCCGCGACCTCGCCGGACGCCTCGCCGCGCACCCGTCCGTCGCGCGCGTGCACCACCCGTCCGTCCCGGACCACCCGCAGCACGACCTGGCGAAGCGGCTGCTGCCGGACGGCCACGGCGGCGTCCTGTCGTTCGAACCGACCGGCGGACGGGACGCGGGCCGCGCCTTCAGCGAGGCGGTGCGGCTGATCTCGCTCGGCCCGTCCCTCGGCGACGTCGCGTCGCTCGTCATGCACCCGGCGAGCACGTCGCACCGGCAGCTCGACGCCGCCGCCCTCGCCGCCGCGGGCATCGGCGAGGGCACCGTCCGCCTGTCGGTGGGCCTGGAGGCGCCGGACGACCTGTGGTCCGACATCGAGCAGGCGCTCGCCAAAGCGTCCTAGAGGTAGAAGCCGGTGTCGGTGCCGGTCGGGCCGTCCTGGTCGGACGGGCGGCGCTCGCCCTTGCGCAGCGCCGCGACCTCGGCGAGCGTCGCGCCCTCCGGGCCGACCTCCGCCGCGAGTGCGCCGTCCGGGTCGCCCGCGCCGTCGGGTCCGGCGAGCCACTCGGCCGACTCGTCCCGGGTCAGCCGGCCCACCTCGATCTGCGCGAGGCAGCGGCCCGGACGGACGACGGCGGGGTGCAGCCTGGCGAGGTCCTCGTTCGTCGTGATCGCGACGAGCACGTTGCGGCCCTGCCCGAGCATCCCGTCGGTGAGGTTGAGCAGCCGCGACAGGCCCTGCCCGGCGGACTGCTTGGCCTCCCCGCGGATCAGCTCGTCGCAGTCCTCCAGGATCAGCAGCCGCCACCGGCTCTCGTCGTCGTCCTCGCCGACCGTCACCTTCATCAGGTAGCTGGGGGTGCCGAACAGCGACTCGGGGTCGAGGACGCAGTCGGCGTCGCACCAGTCGTTCCACGCGCGGGCGAGGGCGCGCAGCGCGGTCGTCTTGCCGGTGCCGGGCGGGCCGTGCAGCAGGAGGAGCCGTCCGGACACGTCGTCCGCGCCGAGCTTCATCACCTCGTCGAGGCGGTCGGCGACGGCCGCGGTGTAGTTCGCGCGGATCTCGTCCCACGGATCGGCCGAGATGGCCCGCTCCTGCCGGACCGGGCCGTGCGGCGCCTGGTGCCAGAAGCCCATCTCGACGCTGGTCTCGTCGGTCTTCGGCGGGTCGGTCGCGTCCCGCACCGACCGCTCCAGGACGGACTCGGCCAGCTCGTCGCTCACCGCCGACACCGCGATGTAGGCGATGCCGCTGGTCCACTTGTTGCTGAGCAGCGTCCACCCGTCGCCTTCGGCGAGCACCGACTCCTTGCCCTTCTCGTGCGCGACCCGCACCAGCCGGGCGTCGTCGGGGCGCAGCGGCGCCTCCGGGCGGACGTGCGCGAGCCGCGTCGACCGCGACCACGGCTGCTCGCCGGACGCGAACGGCCGCAGCGACAGCACGTCCATCACGTCGGCGGGGGAGTTGCCGTCGTTGAGGTGGAAGACCACGGGCATCGCCGCGTCCGCCCCGGATTCGCTCACGTTCTTCCCGGGCTCCCTCGGCTTGATCAGGTGGACGACCTCCTGCGACGGCTCGTGCGACGTGGTCATGCGTTCGATGATCGAGCCCCGCGGCGGACGCCGTCCACCGAATTAGCCGAACCGACCGGATCGTCCCGCCGCGGCACGGGTCGGGGCACGGGCCGGGGCGCGGGGGTCAGGAGCCGTCGCGCAGTTCGCGGGCGGCCTTGCGGTCCTCGGCCTCCTTGAGGTCGAGCTTCTCGGCCTCCTCCGGCGTCGGCGCGGTCCCGCCGAGGTGCGCGGGCTGCCACCAGCGCTCGTCGGCCTTCGGGACGTCGGGGTACTCGCGCTGCGCCTTCTCCAGCAGCTCCGACATCCGGGCGTGCAGCTCGGCCGTCACCGCGTCGTAGTCGTCGCCGCGCTTGGGGTACATCGGCTCGCCGATCAGGATCGTGACCGGCACGTTGCGCTGGAACAGGCGGCGCTTGCGGCCCTTGGTCCAGAGCCGCTGCGGGCCCCACAGGGCGATCGGGATCAGCGGCGTCTTGGACGCCACCGCCATCCGCACCGCGCCGCTCTTGATCTCCTTGACGGTGAACGAGCGGCTGATCGTCGCCTCGGCGAACACCCCGACGATCTCGCCGCCCTTGAGCGCCTTCAGGGCCGCCGCGTACGACGAGGCGCCCGCCTCGCGGTCGACCGGGATGTGATGCATGCCGCGCATCAGCGGCCCGGCGATCCGGTTGTCGAAGATCTCCTTCTTGGCCATGAAGCGCGCCAGCCGCCCGGCCGGGTGCACCGCGAGCCCCGCGAAGATGAAGTCGAGGTAGCTGACGTGGTTGCTGACCAGGACCGCGCCCCCGGTTTCGGGGATCTGCTCGGTCCCCTCCAGACGGAACTTGATGTTCAGTGCCTTGAAGACACCCTTAGCCGTCTTGATCACCGGCGGGTACACGTGTTCGGCCATGTCAGCACCGTACTTGAGGTCATCATGATCAGCGAGCCGGAGCGAGGAACCGCGATGCATCGCACAACCGGGCCCGTCTCTGAGAAGGTTGTGGTGTGACGTGATCCCGTGAACCGTGGAAGGGGATGAGCAATGGAACCGTTGGACGCGGCGGCGGACGTGCACGCGCTCATCCGCGACGTGCTGCCGGACCTCGCGCCGACCGCGTGGTTCGATCCCGGCACCTCGGAAGTGGTGCTGCCGGTCGGGCGGTCGGAGGCGCGCGCCTCCAGCTGGACGGTGCTGGAGCGCTGCGCCCGCGAGCCGCGCTCGGCCTGGCCGAAGGTCGTGGACGAGTGGGTGCGCGAGGTCGGGGACCGCGCGTTCCTCGCGGTCGGCGAGATGGAGCTGTTCGGGGACGTCCGCGAGCTGCTGCGGCTGCGGATCGTGCCGAAGCTCGCACCGCGCGAGCGGGAGGGCCTCGTCGTCGTCCCCGCCGGTGACCACTTCGACGCGATGGTGATGATCGAGCACCCGCGCTACGGGGGGCCGCTCACCAAGGCGCGGGCCGGGCTGCTCGGCCTGCACAAGCTCGGCTACGTGATGACGAACACGCACGACCGCGAGCTGGCCGACGTCGAGGTCAGGGTGCAGCCGCTGCTGCCGGGCCGGGACGTCCGCGTTGTCGCCAAGCCGGGCAGCCGGTACGTGTCGGCGCTGCTCAGCGAGGTCGACCAGTTCCTGCCGTGGCCGAACGAGCACGGCGCGCTCGTCGGCGTCCCGTGCCACAGCACGCTGCTGCTCTACCCGATCACCTCGACGGCGGTGCTGGAGGTGCTGCCGGTGTTCGCCGACGTCGTCCGCGAGATGCACGACGACGCCGACGACCCGTGCGCGCCGGGCGTCTACTGGAGCCACGGCGAGCGCCGCCTCACCCCCCTGGACCCGCGCATCACGCCGTCCGGCTCCGACGAGTTCGCCGCGCTGCTGCGCCGCCTCCCCGACGAGGACTAGCCCCCCGCCCCCAAGAACTTCCGCCCCCTAAGGCAGCTTCCAGTCGACGGGGGCGGCGCCCTGCTTCTGCAGGATCTCGTTGGCGCGGCTGAAGGGCCGCGAGCCGAAGAAGCCGCCGTCGGCCGAGCGGGGGCTCGGGTGCGGCGACTCGATGCAGGGGATGCCGCCGAGCATCGGCTTGAGGTCGCGGGCGTCGCGGCCCCACAGGATCGCCACCAGCGGACGGCCGCGCGCGGCGAGCGCCCGGATGGCCTGCTCGGTGACCTGCTCCCAGCCCTTGCCGCTGTGCGAGCGGATCTTGCCGGGCATCACGGTCAGCGCCCTGTTCAGCAGCAGGACGCCCTGGTCGGCCCACGGGGAGAGGTCGCCGGTGGACGGCTCGGGGTGGCCGAGGTCGTCGCAGTACTCGCGGAAGATGTTGACCAGGCTGGCAGGCAGCGGCCGCACGTCCGGCGCGACCGAGAAGCTGAGCCCGACCGCGTGCCCCGGGGTGGGGTAGGGGTCCTGCCCGACGATCAGGACGCGGACGTCGTCGAAGGGCTGGGTGAACGCGCGCAGGACCAGGTTCCCGGCGGGGAGGTAGCGCCGGCCGGCCGCGACTTCGGCGCGCAGCCAGTCCCCGGCGGCGGCGATCGTTCCGGCGACGGGCTGCAGCGCGTTCGCCCAGCCGGATTCGACGATTTCTGAGAGGGGGCGTGCCGTCATGGCGCCTCACCTTAGCGAGCGGGTCCGACACCTCGCGGCTTGATGGGCCGGGTGACCATTCCTGACGTGGGTCGAACGGAAGACCATCAAAACTTTCCAAAAACGCCCTCAAAACACCCCGACGATTGGGCGGAATGCTCGGTTAAGTCCTTATTTCTTCTCGCTCACAATGTTGACCCGCCGCCCGGAAAGCACATAACTCCTAGAAGTAGGCAGTCGCACGACGACCGGACGGGACCAGAGCATGGGGCAGCTGACCACCGTGGACGCGACCTTCCTCCACGCCGAGACGGGGAACACCCACGCGCACATCGCCGGGGTGGGCATCGTCGATCCCGCGGGATGCCCCGGCGGGCGGCTCACCGTCCCGCTGGTGGCCGCGCTGATCCGCGAGCGCGCGCACCTCGCCGCGCCGCTGCGGCAGCGGCTCGTCCACGTGCCGTTCTCCCTCGACCACCCGTACTGGGAGGACGACCCCGACTTCGTGCCCGAACGGCACATCTCGGAGATCGGGCTGCCCGCGCCGGGCACCCGGCGGCAGCTCGCCGACGTCGTCGCCATGCTCCACGAACGGCCGCTCGACCGCGCCCGTCCGCTCTGGGAGATCGTCGTCGTGCAGGGGCTCGAAGGGGGCCTCGCCGCCGTCTACGCCAAGGTCCACCACGCCGCCACCGACGGCGTCATGGCCGCCGAGACCCTCGCCGCCCTGCTCGACCTCACCCCCGAACCGCGCGACGTCCACGCCGACGCCGACGGGGGCGCCGAAGCGGGCGCCGAAGCCGATGTCGAGCGGACGCCCGAGCGCGCGCCCGCGCCCGCCGACATGCTCCGCACCGGCCTGCTCAAGGCCGCCCTGCACCCGCTGAAGGCCGCGCTGTCGATGGCCCGGGCCGTCCCGCACGTCGACGAGATCCCGGGCGTCGCCGCGATCCCCGGCGTGGGCCTGGCGTCCGCGTTCGTCCAGGGCGC
Source organism: Actinomadura sp. CNU-125 (assembly GCF_001942465.1). Classification (GTDB taxonomy): domain Bacteria; phylum Actinomycetota; class Actinomycetes; order Streptosporangiales; family Streptosporangiaceae; genus Spirillospora. The sequence goes on along the minus strand of NZ_MKJY01000399.1, from coordinate 28,199 downwards.
GCTCCGCCGCGAGGGCCTGCCGCGCGTGCCCCGCTCCAGCGCGCCGCCCACGCCGTTCAACCGCCCCATCGGCCGCGCCGCGCCGTCGCCTGCGGCGAACTGCCCCTCGACGAGATCAAGAAGATCGGGCGGGGCCTCGGCGGCAGCGTCAACGACGTCGTCATGGCGCTGTGCGCGACCGCGCTGCGGCAGTGGCTCGACAAGCGCGGCGAACTGCCCGACCGCCCGCTCGTCGCCGGGGTCCCGGTGTCGCTGCGCGGCGGCCGGTCGTCCACCGACGCGTGCAACCAGGTCTCGATCATGACCGCGCCGCTCGCCACCCACGTCCCCGACCCGGCCGTCCGGTACACGGCCGTCCGCCGCGACATGGACCTCGTCAAGCGGCGCTTCGCCGTCACGTCCGGCAACTGGGTGCGGGAGCTGAGCGGCCTCGTTCCGGCGCCCGTCGCCGGGCCGCTGACGCGGTTCGTCCTGCAGGCCGGCGCGGCCGTCTCGCTCCGCCCGATCAACCTGGTGGTCTCGAACGTGCCGGGCCCGCAGTTCCCGCTCTACCTGTGCGGCGCGCGCGTCCTCGGCTACTACCCGATCTCCGTGGTCACCGACGTCAGCGGCGGGCTCAACATCACCGTCTTCTCCTACGACGGCCGCGTCGACATCGGCATCGTGGCCTGCCGCGACCTCGTCCCCGACCCGGCCGAGATCATCGACCACCTCGAAGACGCACTGGACGAGCTCAGGGCCCTGACCGTGGACTGACCGGCGAGATCCCGAGCGTCGCGCGGTGCCGCCAGGCCAGCCGCAGCGCGGCGGCGCCCGCCGGTTGCATCGGCTCGGGGACCGTCCCGTCGAACGGCGCCCGCGACACCTCGCCCTCCTCGTTCGCCTCCACCGCGTCCCCGAGCAGCCCGGCGAACGCGTCGTCGTCGAACACGACCGCGGTGAGGACGTCCAGCGCGAACGTCAGCGGGTCGACGCCGAGCCCGAGCAGGTACGCGCGCACCCGCCCGTCCCGCCGGGCGCCGGTCAGCGCGCGGTGGAACGGCCACGCGTCCTGGTCGAACCCGTCGCCGTAGTCCTCGGGGCGGCCGAGCACCTCCTCGGCGTACTCGCGCACCATGCAGCGCCACAGGTCGAGGTCGCGGCGCTCGTCGGCCGCCCGGAGCGGCTGGAACACCCCGACCGGCAGCACCTGGTAGAGGCCGCCCGCGTGGGCGACCTTCGCCGCGTCCCGCCGGTGCAGCAGGTACGTGCCGGACGCCGTCACGGTCACGGTCGTGATCGCCGGGAGGACCGTCCGGCGGGCGAGGTCGCACGGGTCGCCGATCCGCTCGCGCAGCGCGTACCGTCCCGCCGCCAGCTCGTGCGCGACCGACTCGCCGACGTTGACGCCGTCGAAGTATCGCGCGGGCGCCAGCCGCAGCACCGACGGCGGCCCGGCATCGACGAGCCGGTACGCGGGCCGGTTCTCGAACACCTTCGGACGCGCGAGGGCCACCATCGCCTCCGCGTAGGTCCGATAGCCCGGCGGCAGGCCGTCCGGCGGGTCGGCGACGGCGGGCGGCGCGGGCGCCGGGTCCCACTCCAGCCGGACGTCGCCGAGCGGGACGGGCGCGTCCGGCACCCACCCGTCCGCGCACCGCAGCGGCGTGCCCGCGACGCGCGGGACGTCCGGGTACAGGCCGTCCGCGACCTCCCCGAGCCGCGCCCGCGCCGCGTTCAGCTCCGCCCGCTCGTCCCGCCACCGCGCCGTGTCGACCATGCCTTTCACCCTACGGACGGGCGGCGAGGCCGCGCTCGATCTCCTCCTCGATGAGGTCCATGTTGACCAGCCCGGCGGTCCAGACGGCGTCGGCGGCCGCGGTGATCACCTGGCCCGGCTGCTTGGCCACGTTCCCGGCGGCCCACACGCCCGGGACGCTGGTCAGCCCGAACTGGTCGGTCCGCACGGAACCGTCCTCGTCCAGCTCGCAGCCGAGGTCGGTCAGCGGGCCGGTGCGGGAGACCATGCGCGGGCCGAGGAAGACGGCGTCGCACGCGACGGTGCCGCCGCTCGCCAGTTCGAGGGCGGTGACGCGGTCGTTCTCGACGACCAGCCGCGCCGGTTCGTCCGCGACGACGGTGACGCCGCGCACGGCGAGCCGGTCGGCGTCGGCGCCCTGCGGCGCCTCGGCGGCGACGAGGGTCACGTCCTTCGACCACTGGGTGATCAGCAGCGCCTGGTGCACCGACATGGGGCCGGTCGCCAGCACGACGATCTTCTGGTCGCGGACCTCCCAGCCGTGGCAGTACGGGCACATCTGCACCTCGCGTCCCCAGCGTTCGCGCAGGCCGGGGACGTCCGGGAGTTCGTCGACGACGCCGGTGGTCACCACGAGGCGCTTGCCGCGCAGGACGGTCCCGTCCCGCAGGGTGACCGCGAAGCCGTCCGGGGTCCGCTCGGTGCGCTCGACGGTGCCGTCGATGATCTCGCCGCCGTAGCCGCGGACCTCGGTGCGGCCGATCCTCCGCAGTTCCTCGGGCGGCATCCCGTCGCGGGTCAGGAATCCCTGCATGTGCCCGGCGGACGCGTTGCGCGGCTCGCCGGAGTCGATCACGGTCACGCTGCGGCGGGCCCGCGACAGCACGAGGGCCGCGCTCAGCCCGGCCGGGCCGCCGCCGATGATCAGTACTTCTCGCTGCTCGCTTCCCAGGTGTTCGCTCATGTCGCCGAGGATGCGCGACGCTTCGCGCATTTGACAAACCTCGTTGCCGAAACTGCAATGAGGGCATGAGCGAACCGATCGAGGACGTGCTGGCGGGGGTGGGCGAGCGGCTCCGGCGGCTGCGCCGGGAGCGGGAGGTGACGCTGTCCGCGCTGGCGGAGTCCACCGGCATCTCGGTGAGCACGCTGTCGCGGCTGGAGTCCGGCAAGCGGCGGCCGAGCCTGGAGCTCCTGCTGCCGCTCGCGCAGGCGTACCAGGTTCCGCTGGACGAACTGGTGGGCGCGCCCGAGGTCGGCGACCCGCGCGTCCGGTTGCAGCCGCAGAAGCGGGGCGACCTGATCGTGATGCCGCTCACGCGCCGTCCGGGCGGAATCCAGGCGTTCAAGATGATCCACCCGGAACGTCCGGGGAAGCCCGAGCCGAAATCGCACGAGGGTTACGAGTGGCTCTACGTGCTGAACGGGCGGCTGCGGCTGATCCTCGGCGACCGTGACCTGGTCCTGGAGCCGGGCGAGGCCGCCGAGTTCGACACCCGGCTGCCGCACTGGTTCGCCGGGGTCGGCGGGTCCGCCGAGGTGCTGTGCCTGATGGGGCCGCAGGGCGAGCGCATGCACATGCGCGCGCAGCCCCGACGGAAGTGACATACATTGACTATCCGTGCAGACCGCCCAAACCCCCCAGGAAGTAGACGAACGTAAGACCGCCCCGATCGCGTGGGCGCTCTGGGGCGTGGGCATCGCCGCCTACGTCGCGGCGATCCTGCACCGGACGTCGTTCGGCGTCACCGGCGAGGACGCCCTGCACCGCTTCGACGCGTCCGCCGGGATCCTCGCCACGTTCACCGTCGTCCAACTGCTCGTCTACGCCGGGCTGCAGATCCCCGTCGGGCTGCTGCTCGACCGCGTCGGCCCCCGCCGGATGATCGCGGGCGGCGCGCTGCTGATGGCCGCGGGGCAGGCGCTGATGGCCGTCGCGACGTCCGTCCCGCTCGCCGTCGCCGCCCGCGTCGTCGTCGCGGCCGGGGACGCCATGACGTTCATCAGCGTCCTCGGCATCGTCGGCGCGTGGTTCGCGCCCGCGCGCGTCCCGGTCGTCACCCAGCTCACCGGCCTGCTCGGCCAGGTCGGCCAGGTGCTCAGCGCGATCCCGCTCGTCGCCCTGCTGCGCGGACCCGGCTGGGGGACCGCGTTCGGGTCCGCCGCCGCGCTCGGCGTGCTCGTCGGCGTCCTCGCCCTGGCGCTGCTGCGCGACGCCCCGCCGGACGCGACGCGTCCCGCGTCCCCCACGGCGCGGCAGATCGGCCGCGACCTCGTCGCCGCGTGGCGCCAGCCCGGCACCCGCCTCGGCCTCTGGACCCACTTCGTCACCCAGTTCACCTCGAACACCTTCGCCCTCATGTGGGGGTATCCGTACCTGGTGTCCGGGCAGGGCATGAAGCCTTCGACCGCCTCCACCCTCCTCACCGTCTTCGTGCTGGCCAACATGGTGTCCGGCCCCTACATCGGACGGCTCGTCGCGCGGCACCCGCTGCGCCGCTCGTGGCTCGTCCTCGGCATCGTCGGCCTCAACGCCGGGGCCTGGGCGGCGACCCTCGCCTGGCCGCCGCCCGCGCCCGCGTGGCTGCTGGTGATCCTCGTCCTGTGCGTCGCGCTCGGTGCCCCCGCCTCGATGATCGGCTTCGACTACGTCCGCACCTTCAACCCGCCCGGACGGCACGGCGCCGCGACCGGCATCGTCAACGTCGGCGGTTCGGTGGGCGCGCTCGTCACGATCCTGCTGATCGGCGTCGTCCTCGACGCCGTATCGTCCGGGCGGGAGTACACGCCCGAGGCGTTCCGCGTCGCCTGGACCGTCCAGGCCCTCGTCTGGACGGTCGGCGTCGCCGGCGTCCTGCGCACCCGCCGCCTCGCCCGCCGCGAACTCGGCCGGTCAGCCGCCGAAGCCGTGCAGGAGCGCGCGGACCACGCCTGACGGGTCGGGCTGCGGCACGTCGATGAGGCCGCGGTAGACGACCAGGCCGACGAACATGTCCGACAGCAGCCACAGGTCGGCGTCCGCCCGCAGTTCGCCCCGCGCGATCGCCCGGTCGTAGATCGCCCAGCTCCGGGCCATCCGGTCGCGCATGGCGGTGCGGAGGATCTCGCCGACCGCCGGGTCCCGGCCCGCCTCGCCGAACGTCTCGCGCGTCCGCTCGGCGATCTCGGGGGAGTTCCAGGCGGCGAGCGTCTCGGTGACGATCACGCGCAGGTCGCCTTCGAGGGAGCCGGTGTCGGGGACGGCCGGCACCTGGGCGTCCATGGCGAGGCGGAGCGCGTCGAGCATGATGTCGCGCTTGGTCGCGTAGCGCCGGAAGACGCTGGCCCGGCCCACCCCGGCGGCGGCCGCCACCTCGTCCACGGTGAACGACGGTCCCTTGCTCACCAGCAGCTCCACCGCCGCCCGCCTGATGCGCGCGTCGACCGCGGGATCGGGCTTGCGTCCCCGAGCCGTCATTGTGATACTCCTAGTATCAGATACTTCAAGTCTCAGAATGGGTGTCGAACATGAGAGTACTCATCGTCGGCGCAGGTGTCGCGGGACTGAGCGCGGCGCGCGCGCTGACCATGGCAGGGCACGACGTCGAGGTGTACGAAGCGGCGCCGGAGTTCCGCACCGAAGGCGGCTCGATCTCCATCTGGCCCGCAACCACCGGAATCCTCCACGAGCTCAAGGTCGACCTCGACGGCGCGGGCCGCCGCCTGGAGGCGATGGTGAGCCGCTCGACGCGCGGCCGCCGCCTCGGCACCATCGACCTCACCGCCGTCGAACGCCGCTTCGACGGACTGCCCTCGCTCCACATCGCCAGGCGCGAACTCGTCGGGCGCCTCGCCGACGGCGTGCCCGTCCGCTACGGGCACGAGGTCGCCGCCGCCGACCCCGACCGCGCGGAGATCACCTTCACCGACGGGACGGCCGCGCGCGGCGACCTGCTCGTCGGCGCCGTGGCGCCGCTCGGCCGTCCGGCGCGCCCTCGGACTCGGCGCGGCGCGGCTCAACGGCTGGGTCACCTGGCAGGCGTTCAGCACCCTGCCCACCGAGATCATCGACGCGGGACGGACGATGATGATCTCCAGCGGGCGGGCGCTCGGCAGCGTCGCCCCGGCCGGGCACGGGCGCGCGCTGTGGTGGTTCGACCTGCGCGCCAAGCCCGGAAGCCGCTTCTGGAGCGACGCGCCGGACGTCCCGGACCGGCTGCGCGCCCGCTTCGGCCGCTGGCCGGAACCGTTCCCGACCCTCCTCGAACACGCCGAAACCCTCGACTTCTACCCGCACCACCTGCACCGCGTCCCGGCGACCTGGGGCCGCGGGCCCACCACCCTCCTCGGCGACGCGGCCCACACGATGCCCCCGGCCATGGCGATGGGCGCAGCCCAGGCGATCGAGGACGCCTGGGCGCTGGCCCGCTCACCCGGCGACCCGCGCGCCTACGAACGCGCCCGCGCCGGGACCGTCCGCCGGGTCGCCCGGACGGTGGCCGCCGAGATGCCCGCCCGCCAAGGACCCCTGACCGGACTCGTCCCCGACGCCTTCTCGACCCGCTCCTACATCAACTGGCTCGTCTCGGCCAGCGACTACCTCTAGGCCCGCAACTCCAGCGTGCAGCACTTCGGGCCGCCACCGGCCTTGCGCAGCTCCGACATATCCACCGGAACCGGCTCGTAGCCACGGGCGCGCAGCTCGCCGATCAGCCCCTCGGCCCCGGCGTCGATCACCACGTTCCGGCCGTCGCACACGGCGTTCAGCCCGAGCACCGCCGCGTCCCGTCCGGACGCCACGACGGCGTCGGGGAACAGCCGCTCCAGCACCGCGCGGCTCCCCGGCGAGAACGCGCCCGGATAGTAGGCCACGTTGCCGCCGCCCAGCGGGAACAGCGCCGTGTCCAGGTGGTAGAAGCGCGGGTCGACGAGCCGGAGCGTCACCACCGGACGTCCGAGGAACTCCTGCGCCTCCTGATGCGCGGCGAGCCGCGTGCGGAAACCCGTCCCGGCCAGGATCACGTGGTCGAGTGTGAGGAAATCGCCCTCGCCCTCGTTCACATGCTCCGGTTCGAGCACCTGCCCGAACCCGTTCGCCCGCAGCCACGCCGCGTACGCGGGCCCCTCGGCCCGCCGCTCCGCGTGCGTGAACCGCGCCCCGTACGCCCGCCCGCCGACGACCAGCGCGCCGTTCGCCGCGAACACCATGTCCGGCAGCCCCGCGATGGGCTCGATCAGGCTCACCTCGTGCCCCAGGCCGAGGTACGCGGCCCGCAGCGCCTCCCACTGCGCCACCGCCCGCCCGGCGTCGGCGCCCGCCGCCGGATCCATCCACGGGTTGATCGCGTACGTGACGGCGAAGTGCTCCGGGCGGCACATCAGGTAGTGCCGCCGCAGCGCCGTCCGCGCGGGTGCTGGCTCCATCGCCGGCATGACGGTCATGCGCGTCTCCACAGGGCTTCCGAAAGAGGATCGACTAATCGAAAGCTTAGAAAGACCGAGCCTGCGATCCAATGCGCGAACCTTGCGCTGACCTGGCGTTTCGTTGCTCCTTGACCCGCCGGACGCGCGATTCGTTGCGTCCGCCCGAGGCCGCGCGCCTCCCGGGCCCGGGCGAGGCGCGCGGCCGTCCGGTCATCGCCGTCAGGTCACCGGGGTGTCGACCAGGTACACCGTCGGGGACGGCGTCTCGCACGTGGCCGTCGCCGTCGTCGCGCCGTCGAACGTGAAGTTCGCGGCCGCGTCGCCCATCGACACCGCCACCGACTCCGCGCCCGCGTTCGCCGAGTACGGCCCCGCGGTCAGCGCGCCGTCCGCGGGCAGCGACAGGACGATCTTCTGATCGCGGACGAGCTCCACGGTCGGGATCTCGATGCCCCCCTCGGCGACGTTGTCGACGGCCGGTGAGCCGCCCTCGACGTTCAGATCGAGCTTCGTCACCTCACCGGACGCGCTCGTGTACCCCATGTCGATCAGCCGGTTCACCGTCCCCGCCGGGATGGTCAGCGCCCCGGACGCGTCGGTGAACGAGAAACTCGACCCGCGCTTCATCGACAGCGGGAAGTTGCCGCCGACCGCGATGCCCACGTCCAGCGGCGTCCCGTCGAGGCTGCACTCGTACGGCGCGTTGACGATGCCGATGACCTCGTTCGAGTCCGGCTCGGCGAAGTCGAGCGGCGCGCCCTGGATCTTCGCGGGCGGCTGCCCCGCCGCCCCGCCGACCCCGACCCGCAGCAGCGCGTTGCCCCGACTCGCCTTGCAGTCGGCCTTGATCGGGATGGTGAACCCGGCGGACGACTTCAGGTCGACCTCCGCGACCGCCCCGTCGAACCGGAACGTCACCGCGCCGTCGTCCGGCGCCGTGTACGGCCCGACGTCGAACGTCCCGTCCAGCGGCAGCCCGACCTTCAGCGGCTTTCCGGCCTCGATCGGGATGTCGTCGATCACGAACGGGTCGCCGTCGGCGATGTTGATCGACTCCGGCGTCGCGTTCGTCGCGCCGATGCTGAGGTTCGTGACCCGCGCGTCCGCCGACTCCAGCCCGAGGATGGGTGCGAGCGACGTCAGCCACGACGGGAACGTGATGCTGCCGGACCCCTGCGTCAGCCAGAACTCCTGGCCCGGCCCCAACTGGACGGGCGCGACGCCCTGCACGTCGACGTCCGTCGGAAGGTAGAACACCGGGATGCCGCCCAGCGTGATCGTGCAGCCGATCGGCAGCTTGAACCGTCCGGTGTCGGCCCCCACCGCCGGAACGATCTCGGGCGGCAGCGCCTGCGCCGGGGACGCGACGACCGTCCCCGGCAGCAGCGCGGCCACCCCGACGGCCAGGGCCGCCAGCCTGCGCCTGAGTCTCATGACGACTCCTTCCAAAGGTACGAATCGGTACCGATGGTGACGACGGTCGCCAATGTCCGGTATTGAGGTCTATTAGCTTTCTCGCGAACTTTGTTGGCAATTTCGGAAGGAAATCCCTGGCCGCGGCCCCAGGGGCGCGGCTACCGTCCCGAACATGGACGATCACTTCGGCGAGGACGTCGCGGCCGCCTACGACGAGACGTCGGCGGCGATGTTCGCCCCGGACGCCGTCGACCCCGCCGTCGATCTCCTCGCCGAACTCGCGGGAGACGGCCGCGCCCTCGAACTCGGCGTCGGCACCGGCCGCATCGCGCTGCCCCTCGCCCGCCGCGGCGTCCCGGTGCACGGCATCGACCTCTCGCCCGCCATGGTCGCCCGGCTCCGCGCCAAGCCCGGCGGCGACGCCGTCGGCGTGACGATCGGCGACTTCGCCGCCACCCGCGTGGACGGCACGTTCGCGGTCGCCTACCTCGTCTACAACACCATCGGCAACCTGACCACGCAGGACGCGCAGGTGGCGTGCTTCGAGAACGCCGCCGCCCACCTCGGACCCGGCGGGCACTTCGTCATCGAGGTCGGCGTCCCCGACCTCCGCCGCCTCCCGCCCGGCCAGACGATGGTCCCCTTCCACGTCGGCCGGACGGACTGGGCGTTCGACCGCTACGACGTCGCCACCCAGTCGATGAGCTCGAACTACGTCGCCGTCGAGGACGGCCGCGGCCGGTACCGCTCGATCCCGTTCAGGTACGTGTGGCCGTCCGAACTCGACCTGATGGCCCGGATCGCCGGAATGGAACTGCGCGACCGCTGGTCCACGTGGACGCGCGACCCGTTCACGAACGAGAGCGAGAAGCACGTCTCCGTCTGGCGCAAGCCCGGCTGACGAGCGTCAGGGGATCGTCACGACCACCTTGCCGAGGGCGTGCCCCTCGCCGACGTGGCGCAGCGCCTCCGGGACGTCGTCGAGCGCGAAGGTGCGGTCGATGTGCACGGCGACCTCGCCCGCGACGCAGCGGTCGGCGAGCGGCCCGAACCGTCCGGGCCCCGGCCGCACCACGAGGACCCCCGACCTCCGGCCGGTGAGCCGGGCGGCGATCGAGCCGACCGTCGCGATGCCGAGCAGCACCGGCACGGGCCCGCCCACGCACCGGTAGCGGCCGCCGCGCGCCAGCGCCCGCCCGCACGCGATTGGCGAGCGGGTGGCGACGAGATCCAGCACGAGGTCGTACCGCTCGCCCGTCCGGGTGAAGTCCTGCTCCCGGTAGTCGATCACCTCGTCGGCGCCGAGCGACCGCATGAAGTCGAGCTTGGCGGCGTTGTCGACACCGGTCACGTGGGCACCGGCGAGCTTGGCCAACTGGATCGCGAACGAACCCGTGCCGCCGCCCGCCCCGTTGATCAGCACCCGGTGCCCCGTACCGGCGGGAGCCGTGCCCTGCAGTGCGATCGCGCCCGCCTGCGGAATCGTCGACGCCGCGGCGAAGGACAACCGCTCGGGCTTGCGGGCGAGGGCCGACTCCGGCGCCACCGCGAACTCGGCGAAGCCGCCCTTCAGATCGAGATTGTCGCCGTACACCTCGTCTCCCGCGCGGAAGCGGGTCACAGCCGAGCCCACGGCCGCCACCCGTCCGGCGATGTCCGAACCGAGCGTCCTGCGCGCCGGCCTCCGCAGCCCACCGATCCGCGAGTACAGCGGAGCGCCGCGCAAGGTCTCCCAATCCGACAGATTGACCGACGTCGCCACCACGCGAACGAGGACCTGCCCCGGCGCGGGCGACGGCGTCGGCACGTCCTCCACCCGGAGCGAATCCGTCGAGCCGTACCGGTCGTAGACGACCGCCCGCATCTGGCCTCCCGACTTGGAAGCATCGCCCGAGTGGAGGGTAACCGCTTCGCGGCGCGCGCTCACAGGATGAGCGCCCACACGACCTTCCCGACCCCGGTGGCGGACGGCCGGACGCCCGTGTCCTTCTGCGGGGGCGGCGGGGGTCAGCGCAGGGTGAGCGGGGTTTCGGCTCCGACGCGGGTCAGCTTGTCGGGGTTGCGGACGTAGTAGAGGCCGGTGATGCGGGCGTCCTCGACCCGGATCGCCATGACTCCGTCGATCTCGCCGTCCAGGCGGACGACGAGGGCCGGGTTGCCGTTGACCACGGTGATCTCTCCGGTGAGCGTGGGCGCGTGCTTGCCGATGCCGCGGAGCATGTAGCGGACGATCTTCTCGGCGCCGGTGACCGGCTGCCGCGCGGCCTGCTTGAGGCCGCCGCCGTCGGCCACGAGGACGACCTCGGGGGCGAGCACGTCCAGGAGGTCCTGCGGGTCCCTGGTTTCGAGCGCGCGCTGGAACGCCTCCACGGCGGCCCGGGTCTCGCCCGGGGAGACCGCCTGGCGCGGGCGGCGGGCGTCGACGTGCCGGCGGGCGCGGTGGGCGATCTGGCGGACGGCCGCGGGGTTCTTGTCGACGGCGGCCGCGATCTCGTCGTAGCCGACGTCGAACACCTCGCGCAGCACGAAGACGACGCGTTCGGTCGGCGACAGCGTCTCCAGGACCAGCATCAGCGCCATCGACATGCTCTCGGCGAGTTCGACCTCCTCGGCGACGTCCGGCGCGGTGAGCAGCGGCTCGGGCAGCCAGGGGCCGACGTAGGACTCCTTGCGGCGCTTCAGCGTGCGCAACCGGTTGAGCGCCTGCCGGGTCGTGATCCGGACCAGATAGGCGCGCCGGTCCCTCACCTGCGCCAGGTCGACCTCGACCCATCGCAGCCACGTCTCCTGGAGGACGTCCTCGGCGTCGGCGGCCGATCCGAGCATCTCGTACGCGACGGTGAAGAGCAGGTTGCGGTCGGCGGCGAACGCCTCCGTCGCCGCGTTGACGGTGCCGTCGTTCATTCCTCGGTCCTCTGTGCGGCCGGTCCGGGGGTCATCGGCCCGCGGGCGCGGGGTCCCCGTGAGCCTCCGCCGAGAGATCCTGCCAGTCGGCCCAGGTCTGGAGCCGGTCGGCGTAGGCCTGCTGGACCATCGGGTAGAAGCCCTGCCCGAAAAGGATCCGCAGGGGCGGGTTCTCGGAGTCGACGACCTTGAGGAGAGCCCGTGCCGCGGCGGCCGGGTCCCCGGCGGGCTGCTTTCCGGCGACCTCGCCCAGGCGCCGGCGGAGACCGTCGTAGGCCGGGTTCGTGTCGGCCATGTGGCCGTTGGCGAGCGGGTCCGGGTTGTTGCCGTCCCGCGTCGCGAACCCGCCGGGCTCGACGATCGTCACCTTGACGCCGAAGGCCGCGGCCTCGCCGGCGAGGGCTTCGTTCAGGCCCTCCAGCGCCCACTTGGAGGCGTGGTAGGCGCCGCCCAGCGGCATGGCGATGAGCCCGGCCGCCGAGGACAGTTGGACGATGTGCCCCGAGCGCTGCTCGCGCAGGTGGGGCAGCGCGGCCTGGACCACCCAGACGGCCCCGAACAGGTTGGTCTCCATCTGGTCGCGCAGTTCCCGCTCGGTCAGCTCCTCGACCGCACCGACCTGGGCGTACCCGGCGTTGTTGACGATGACGTCGAGACGGCCGAAGTGCCGTGCGGCCCGCTGCACGCTCTCGAAGACGGCCGTCCTGTCGGTCACGTCCATCCGCAGCGGAAGCACCGCGTCGCCGTGGGCGGCGACCAGGTCGTCGAGACCGCCGGTGTCGCGGGCGGTCGCGGCCACCCTGTCGCCGCGCGAGAGCGCCGCCTCGACGAAACGGCGGCCCAGGCCGCGCGACGAACCCGTGACGAACCAGACCTTGCTCATGCTGATCTCCCGCTCATTCGTTGTCGCTTGTCGAACACGAGACACCGGCGATCCGCTCCCTGTGACAGGCGCCGTTCCGTGACCCGCGCCACAGGTCGCTACTCGGTGAGGGCGGCTCGCTCGCGGGCGGCGCGGACCGCTGCCGAGAGGCTCGCGATGTCGTAGGCGCCGTGGTGCCTGCGTCCGTTGACGAAGAAGGTGGGCGTGCCCGCCACGGAGCTGAGATCGGCCGACTCGACGTCCGCGGCGACGCGCGGGGCGCCGGCGTGTTCGTTCAGGTCCCGTTCGAAACGCGGGCCGTTCAGGCCGAGGTCGGACGCATAGGTGAGCAGGTCGTCGAACCGCAGGGCGTCCTGGTGGCCGAGCAGCAGGTCGTGCATGTCCCAGAACCGGCCCTGGCGCGCGGCGGCCTCCGCGGCCTCGGCCGCGAGCCGGGCGTTGATGTGCACGTCGGTCAGCGGCAGGTGGCGCCAGACGTAGCGGACGTCCCCGAAGTCCGCGAGGAGTTCGCGGACGACCGGTTCGGCCCGTCCGCAGTAGGGGCATTCGTAGTCGCCGTATTCGACGATGGTCACCGGCGCGTGTCTCGGCCCCCGCACGTGGTCCTCGTCGGGGTCGACGGGGGCGGCCAGATCGATGATCGTCTCCGCCTTGCCCAGCAGCGCCCGGCGGCGGAGCGACGGCGGCAGCACGGCGATCACCGCGGTGACCAGGCGGGACGTCAGGAACGACAGCAGCAGCGTGCTGAGCACGCCGATCTTGGCGTCCGCCAGTTCCGCGCCCTCGAAGGCGTGCGTCGCGATGAGCAGGGAGACGGTGAAGGCCGCCGCGGACAGCGTGCCCCCGGCGGTCAGGGCGCCCCAGCCGACCGGGAGCCGGACGCGCCCGCGCGAGGCGGCGGTGGTCAGCGCGGACGCGGCGACGACGCCGAGCGGTTTGCCGACGACGTAGCCCGCGACGATGCCGAGGGTGATGGGCGAGGCGAAGGACTCGGCCAACCGGCCGCCGCCCACGTCGATGCCGGTGTTGGCGAGCGCGAACACCGGGACCACCAGGTAGCTGGTCCACGGGTGGTACATGCGCTGCAGACGGTCGTTGGGAGAGATCGTCGAGGCGATGCCGGCGCGCAGGTGCCGCTCCAGTTCGGGGGTGGGCTGTTCGCGGAACAGCCGGAACAGGCCGCTGGCCCGCTCCAGGTCGGCGCGGCCGGCCGGGTAGGCGTAGGTGAGCAGCCCCATGGCCAGGCCGGTCACGATGGGGTCGACCCCCGAGTCGAGCAGCGCCGCCCACATGACGACCCCCAGCAGCGCGTAGACGGCGCCCGCGTGCACGCCGAGTCGTCGGACGAGCAGGATGACGGCGAACGCCGCGATGCCCACCGCCAGGGCGGGCACCGCGAGCCGGTCGCCGTAGGCGACGGCGATGACGCCGAGGGCGAGGAAGTCGTCGACGACGCTCATCGTGAGGATGAACATCCGCAGGCCGGGCGGCATCCGGCGGCCGACGACGGCCAGCAGGCCCAGCGCGAACGCGGTGTCGGTGGACATCGCGACGCCCCAGCCCTGCTCCGTCCCGTGGCCCGCGTTGATCGCGAGGTAGATACCGATGGGCACGATCATGCTGCTGAGGCCCGCGGCGAGCGGCAGGGCCAGCCGCCGGCGCTCGCGCAGTTCACCGATGTCGAACTCGCGGCGCGCCTCCAGCCCGACGACGAAGAAGAACAGCGTCATCAGGCCGCTGTTGATCCACTCGCGCAGGTCGAGCGAGATCCCGTGCGAGCCGAGCCGGAGGGACAGGTGGGTTCCCCAGAACGACTCGTACGCCGACGGCGCCGCGTTCGCCCACACGAGCGCGATGAGCGCCGCCGCCACGAGGACGGCGGCGCTTCCGGTCTCGGTGCGCAGGAAGTCGCGCAGCGGTGAACGCGAACCGCTGCCGCACTGCGTCCGCCCCGTGAAGTCGGCGGGTTCGAAGGCCATGGTCGGGTACTCATTCGAGCGGTCGGTCGACGTCCGGGTCGCCCGCATGGCCCCCGGACGCGGTGCGGTGGTCAGCCGCCGGAGATGTGCCCCCGAAGCACCGTGTCCATGCCGACGGGCGCGCGGCCGATCAGCGCGGCCAGCGTCGGATCGACGGCGGCGAACTCACCGTCGCGGGCGGCGGCGAACATGCCCAGCAGTTGGTCGGCGGCCGGGGCGGGGACGCCGCGTCCGGTCAGCCCGGCGCGGAACGCGTCGTCGGGCGCGGCGACCCGGGTGACGGTGCGGCCGGTGACCTCGGTGGCGATGCGGGCGAGGTCGTCGAAGGTGAGCGCCCGCGCCGCGGTGAGCGGCGGGGTGGGGCCGTCGAAGCGTCCCTCGTCGGCCAGGACGGCGGCGGCCGCGGCGGCGAGGTCGGCGTGCGCGGTCCAGCAGACCGGCCCGTCCGCGGGGAGCGCGACCTCGCCGGATTCCAGCCCGGGTTCGAGGAACCGCACCGCGTTGTCGGCGTGGAACCCGTTGCGCAGCGCGGTGAACGGCACACCGGACGCGCGGAGCGCGTCCTCGGTGGCGGCGTGGTCGCGGCAGGGCTGGAAGCGCGACGAGGCGCTCGCCCCCATGTGGCTGGTGTAGAGGACGCGCCGGGCGCCCGCCGCGACGGCCGCGCCGATCGCGGCGCGATGCAGCCGGACGGCCTCGTCGGCCGTCTTGTCGACGGAGACGATGAGCACCTGGGCGGCGCCCTCGAAGGCGTGGGCGAGGCCCGCCGGATCGGCGAAGTCGCCCTTTCGCACCCGAACGCCCAGGTCGGCGAGCTCCTGCGCGTTCCGCGGGTCGCGGACGCTGGCGCCGATCCGGTCGGCGGGGACGCGGGCGAGCAGATTCTCGACGATCTGCCGGCCGAGCCGTCCGGTGGCTCCGGTCACGATGATCACGATGTACTCCAACGGTTGTTTCCAGTGGAACCAGTTTGAGCGTAACACTGATATTAACGTTGGAACTCCAAACGCGATATCGTTGATACATGGCACCACGTGCAAGCGGCGACGAACCCGCCTCCCCGCCCCCGGGGCGCGAGCAGACCCGCCTGCGGGTCATCGAGGCCACCATCGACCTGCTGGCGCGCGCCGGACGCGACGCGGTCACCACCCGCGCCGTCGCGGACGCGGCGGGCCTGCAACCACCGGCCATCTACCGGCTGTTCGGCGACAAGGACGGGCTGCTGGACGCGGTGGCCGAGCACGGCTTCGCCGCGTTCCTCGCCGCCAAGCGCGTCGACCCCGCCCCGCCGGACCCCGTCGCGGACCTGGCGGCCGGATGGGACCTCGCGGTCGAGTTCGGCCTGGACAACCCCGCCCTGTACACGGTGATGTACAGCGAGCCCACGAGAACCGGCTCGGCCGCTTTCGAGACCGGCATGGAGATCCTCAAGGGCCGGATCCGGCGCATCGCCGCCGCCGGGCGGCTCCGCGTCGGCGAGGACCTCGCGGCCACGATCGTCCACGCCACGGCGCGCGGCGCGGTGCTGACCTGGCTGTCCCTGCCGGAGGACCGCCGCGACCCCGCCCTGCTGACGGCACTGCGGGAGTCGATGGTCACCGCCGTCACCACCGAACGGCCGGCCGTCCGGGAGGCGGGCGCCGCCGGAGCCGCCCGCGCTGCGCGCCGCGCTGCCCGAGCGGACGTCCCTCAGCCGTGCCGAGCGGCTGCTGCTCCGGGAATGGCTGGACCGCCTCGCCGCGGACGGATGATGCCGGGATCGTGCGAACGATGTACTCGGGATCGTCACCGTGGAGGACGAACGGGCGCCCTCCCGCCCGCGACCCTGGAGAGACCAGCACTCCACGGGAGCCACGATGGAATCACGACCCGTCCCCGATACCGAGCGCGCGGACCTGCGGGCGTCCGACGGCGACCGCGACGCGCTTCGAACGCCTCGGCGACGCCCTCGCCGAAGGCGCCCTCGACACGGCGGAGTACGACCGCCGGTTGCAGCGGGCCGCGTCCGCCGTCACCGTCGGCGACCTGCGGCCCCTCACCGCCGACCTGCCGGTCTCGCGGGCGGCGCTCGCCCGGCGGACCGCCGCCCGCGAGGCCGCCCGAGCCGAGGCCGACAAGCGCGAGTGGCGCAAGGAGTGGGGCTACTGGGGCGGCGGCGCGTTGATCATGACGACGATCTGGGCCGTCGACGCCGTCCGCGACGGGCAGTGGGAGTTCTACTGGCCGCTGGTGCCGCTCGCCATCTGGGCCGCCGTCCTGCTCTCCTACGCGCTCTGGCCCGACCGCAAGCGCGACTGACAGTATGTTCCGCCGTGGATTGGGTGGAGCGGGTCACGAATCTTAACCAGTGGCGGCGGGGCGACACGCGAGCGCCGCACAAGCCGTTGCTGCTGCTGTACGCGCTGGGGCACTTCCAGAACCACGGCGACGAACCGATCGTCTACCGCGACGCCGAAGACCGGCTCGGGCACATGCTGGACGAGTTCTGGCGCAAAGGCAGCAGCCCCGCGTACCCGTTCCACCACCTGACGAACGACGGGCTGTGGCACGTCCGGACCGACGACGGCGGCGGCAGCCCCGGCCCGAACGTGGGGCCGCTGCGGCGGTCGAACGCCGCCGGGAGGTTCACCGACGAACTGGTGCGGGACCTGCGGGACGATCCGGGCCTCGCCGCCCGGCTCGGCCGCGCGATCCTCGATGCGAACTTCGAGCCGTCGCTGCACGAGGAGCTGTGCGCGCAGGTGGGCCTCGCGGTCGACGGGGCCCGCAGGCGCGACCGGGACTTCCGCAACCTCGTGCTGATCGCCTACGAGTCCCGGTGCGCGTTCTGCGGGTTCGACGGGGCCCTGGAGGGGACGGCCGTCGGGCTCGACGCCGCGCACGTCCAGTGGTGGGCGTTCAACGGGCCCGACGACGTCGCCAACGGCGTGTGCCTGTGCACGCTGCACCACAAGCTGTTCGACAAGGGCGTCCTCGGCATGACCGTGGACGGCCGGATCACCGTGTCGACGATGTTCGTGGGGCGCGGCGAGGCCGCGCGGGCGCAGGTCTTCGCGCTCGCGGGCCGTCCGGTGATCCCGCCGCAGGCGGCGTTCCCGGCCGTGGCCGCCGAGCGGGTGGCGTGGCACGGGCGGGAGGTCTTCCGCGGCGAGCCGCGGGCCGCGTGACCGGGCCGCCTGACCGGGACGCCGGCCGGGACGGCTTGAGCGGGGCGTGCCCGGCGGCCGGACACGCCCGCGCGCTCACATGTTGATCATGTGCCCCGCGAGGCCGTGCACGGCCTCCTTGACGGCCTCGCCCAGCGTCGGGTGGGCGTGGATGTTGCGCGCCACCTCGTGGACGGTGAGGTCCCACTGCTGGGCCAGCGTGAGCTGCGGCAGCAGTTCGGTGACCTCCGGGCCGATCAGGTGGGCGCCGAGGAGCTCGCCGTACTTGGCGTCGCTGATGACCTTCACGAAGCCGTCGCCCTCGCCCATCCCGAGCGCCTTGCCGTTGGCGCTGTAGGGGAACTTGGCGACCTTGACGTCGAAGCCCTGCTCCTTCGCCTGCGCCTCCGTCCAGCCGAACGAGGCGATCTGCGGCTGGCAGTAGGTGGCGCGCGGGATCATCACGTATTCGAGTTCCATCGTCTCGGCGTCGGCGATGGTCTCGGCGGCGACGATGCCCATGGCCTCGGCGGCGTGCGCGAGCATCAGCTTGGCGGTGACGTCGCCGATGGCGTAGATGTGCGGGACGGACGTGCGGCAGCGGCCGTCGACGTCGATCGCGCCGCGCTCGGTGAGCCCCACCCCGGCCTTGTCGAGCCCGTAGCCCTCGACGTTCGGCTGGAAGCCGATGGCCTGCAGGACCTTGTCGGTCTCGATGACCTGCTGCTCGCCGGCCTTGCCGGTGATCGACACCTTGACCTTGTCGCCCGAGTCGTCGATGGAGTCGACGCGGGTGGAGGTCAGGACGTCGATGCCGAGCTTGCGGTAACGCTTGGCGAGCTCCTTGGAGACGTCGGCGTCCTCGTTCGGGACCATCCGGTCGAGGAACTCGACGATCGTGACCTTGACGCCGTAGTTGTGCAGGACGTACGCGAACTCGACGCCGATCGCCCCGGCGCCCGCGATCACGATGCTCTCCGGCAGCTCCGAGCTGAGGATCTGCTCCTCGTAGGTGACGACCCGCTCGGACAGGGACGTCCCGGGCAGCAGCTTGGTGTGCGCGCCCGCGGCGATGATGCAGTTGTCGAAGGTGACGGTGTCGGACGAACCGTCCGCCTTCGCGACCTGCAGGGTGTTCGGGTCGGTGAAGGTGCCCCGGCCGTCATAGGAGGTGATCTTGTTCTTCTTCATCAGGAACTGGACGCCCTTGACGAGCTTGTCCGATACCTGGCGGCTCCGCTGGAAGGCGACGCCGTAGTCGAAGGACACCTGCCCTTCGACGTTGATCCCGTAGGTCTTCTGCTCCTGGGTGAAGATGTGCGCGAGCTCGGCGTTGCGCAGCAGCGCCTTCGAGGGGATGCAGCCGACGTTGAGGCAGACCCCGCCCCAGTACTTCTCCTCGATGATCGCCGTCTTCAGCCCGAGCTGTGCCGACCGGATCGCGGCGACATATCCACCCGGGCCCGCGCCCAGGACCACGACATCAAAGTGTTCGCTCATATCCACTGACGATATTCCGCCGCGGGCGGTGCTCGCATCCTGGTCGCGCGTGAGACGGCCCCCGGTGGGGAGGGAGACGTCGCCGAGCGGACGGTACGGTCACGTACTGTTGTCTCGCCGGCGGTGTGGAACAGGGCGAGCCCACCCGGTCGTTGTCGGCAGATGTTCGTCCCGCCCGGAACCGGAGGAGAAGACGAGTGCGGATCCCCAAGCGCGTCAACGCCGTCCTGGACTGGATGGAGCAGCACTTGCGGGCACTCGCGATCGTGTTCGTGCTGGTCGTGCTGGTGCTCGTCCTCGTGGCGCTGGTGACGGCGCTCGTCCCGCCGGCCGTCGGCCTGCCGGTCGCGGGGTTCGTCCTCGGGGCGTCCGCGGGCGGTTACATGATGCACAGCCGGATGGCGCGGCGGGTCGCGCGGGCCCGGCGCGAGGTGGACGACCTGCTGCGCGAGAACGGGGCGCTGCGGCACCGGTACAACGTCATGGCCAGCGGAGTGATCACGCGGGAGGCGGTGGAGACGCAGGCGATCGTCCCGATCCCGGAGGACGATCTGCTGGACGCGTCCGACGACCCGCAGCGCACCTGGAGCCTGCCCGAGCTGACCGACGAGCTGCTCGGCATGGGCGAGGACGGCGACGGCGACCGCGACCGTGACGGCGACGACCTCGACGACGACCTCGATGACGGCCTCGACGGCGACGCGGACCCGGCCGGGGACACCGCGGACCTCGAAGAAGCGATCGAGGAGTCGCGCAGAGGGTGACCGGTCCGCCCCCCGGAGTTAGCTTTGTCGATCTTCGGGCAGGGTCCAGGGCCGGGAGGTGCCGATGAGCTCTGAGTCCGGAGCGGCGCCCGCGGAGCCGGAACCGGGATCGGCGGGCGGCGAAGCGGAGGTCGACGAGGCGGCGGTGCGCAAGGCCGTGATCGCCTCCGCGATGGGCAACTGCATCGAGTGGTTCGACTTCGGCGTGTTCAGCGCCGGGGTCATGACCGCGATCATCGGGGAGGTCTTCTTCCCCGAGGATTCGGCGGGCAGCGCGACGCTGCGGTCGTTCGCGCTGATCGCGGCGGCGTTCCTCGCCCGTCCGTTCGGCGGGCTGTTCTTCGGCCCGATGGGCGACAAGCTCGGCCGCAAGCGGGTGCTGGCCACCACGATCATCCTGATGTCCGGCGCGACGTTCGTGATCGGGATCCTGCCCAGCTACGCGGTGATCGGCATCGCCGCGCCGCTGGTGCTGCTGGGCGTCCGGCTCATCCAGGGGTTCTCGACGGGCGGCGAGTACGGCGGCGCGGCGACGATGATCGCCGAGTACGCGCCGACGAACAAACGCGGGTTCTACGGCAGCTTCCTGGAGCTCGGCACGCTGGTCGGCTACATCCTCGGCGCGGGCCTGGTGCTGCTGATGACGGTCGTGCTCGGCGACGAGGCGATGCGCGACTGGGGCTGGCGGATCCCGTTCCTGGTCGCCCTGCCGCTCGGCATCGTCGGCCTGTACGTCCGGACGCGGATCGAGGACACCCCGACGTTCCAGCACATGGAGGAGGCGGGCAAGAAGGCCGCGTCGCCGCTGAAGGAGACGCTGCAGCACTACAAGCGCCGGATCCTCCTGCTGATCGGCATCGTGTTCCTGCTGAACATCGCGGACTACACGATGCTGACGTTCATGCCGTCCTACCTGATCGACTACCTCGACTACGACGACACGTCGTCGCAGCTGGTCACGATCGGGGTAGAGGCGGTGATGATCCTGTTCATCGTGCCGCTGGGCGCGCTGTCGGACCGGATCGGCCGCAAGCCGCTGCTGATCGCGGCGGCGGTCGGGTTCTTCGTGCTGGCCTGGCCCGCGTTCGCGCTGATGCAGACGAACGACACGCTGGGCGTCCTGGCCGGGTACGCGATCGTCGGCGGGCTGCTGGTGCTGATGCTGGCGGTGATCGGCTCGACGTTCCCGGCGATCTTCCCGACGAACGTGCGGTACGGGGCGTTCGCGATCGGCTACAACATCTCGACGTCGCTGTTCGGCGGGACGACCGCGGTCGTGGTCGGTTCGCTGATCAGCGTGACGGACTCGAACTACGTGCCCGCGTTCTACCTGATGCTCGCGGCGGCGGTGGCGTTCGTGCCGATCCTGAAGATCCCGGAGACGGCGCGGGTGCCGATCGACCGGGTCGGGAACGAGGACACCCCGGAACTCGAAAGTTCCGGGGTGAAATGACCATTCTCTTGTGATCTACCGCTTTTGTCAGCGGGCGAAATGCCGGCGGGCCCAGCCCACCAGCGAGCCGGCGATCACCAGGCCGGCGACGGTCTCCATTACGAGTGCGGTCCACACGATCACTGGGGGCCTCCTCTCGGTTCCACCGGGTCCCTCTCGCCGGAACCCGCTGCGCATCCAGTCTCAACAACAGGATGCGCCCCATGTTTCCGTGCTACGGCCGTTGAAACCGGTGATTTGTCCCACTTTGGAGAGCCCTGACCTGCGGCGAAACCTGAGCGAATCGTAAAAACCGGTGGTCGTCGCGCTGCTCGCCGGGACGTCCGGACGAGCGTCCGGCGGGACGCCATCACGGCGGGGTTCGACTCCTGTGACCCCGGGGTAAAGCAAGGGTGAAGGTGATCGCACGTTGCGCCCAAGCCGTTACCGTCGGTAGCGTCACCGTTGGCAGGGCGGACGGTGCCAGCGGAAAGACCGGGTCGAACATCGACCCCGTCTTTCCATGTCCGTTCGACCATTTCCGAAGCGAACGGCGACGAATCGGTGGTGTGCACGTGACGGAACAGCAGTTGAGCCTCGGCACTTCGGCGGCACGGAATCTGGCGACCACGACCAAGACCGTCCCGCAGATGCAGGGCATCACCTCCCGCTGGCTGCTCCGGCTGCTGCCCTGGACGGAGGCCAAGGGCGGCGCCTACCGGGTCAACCGGCGGCTCACCTACACGCTCGGCGACGGCCGGGTGACGTTCGTGACGACGGGCGCGGACGTGCGCGTCATCCCCCGCGAGCTGTGCGAACTGCCCCCGCTGCGCGGCTACGACGACGATCTGGCCCTCGACGCCCTCGCCGGACGGTTCGTCCAGCACGAGTACGAGCCCGGCGAGGTCATCGTCGAGGAGGGCCGGGCCGTCGACAAGGTCGTCCTCGTCGCGCACGGCAAGCTCAGCCGTACGACGGCGGGCGAGTACGGCACCGAGGCGGTGCACGGGACGCTCGCCGACGGCGACTTCTTCGGCGACCAGGCCCTCCTCGGCGAGGAGGAATCGCCCGAATGGGACAGCACGGTCAAGGCGGTCACATCCTGCACGCTGCTCACCATGAGCGTGACCGACTTCCAGGAGACGCTCGGGCAGTCGCCGACCCTCCAAGCCCACCTCGACGAATACCGCAACACCCCGGCGCGCGCGCACAACGCGCACGGTGAGGCGCTGATCGACCTGTCGGCCGGTCACGCGGGCGAGCCGACGCTGCCCGGCACGTTCGTCGACTACGAGGCCGCGCCGCGCGAGTACGAGCTGAGCGTCGCGCAGACGGTCCTGCGCGTCCACACCCGCGTCGCCGACCTGTACAACCAGCCGATGGACCAGGTGGAGCAGCAGCTCCGGCTCACCATCGAGGCGCTGCGGGAACGCCAGGAGCACGAGCTGGTCAACAACAGCGACTTCGGGCTGCTGCACAACTCCGCCCTGTCGCAGCGCATCCACACCCGCAGCGGCCCGCCCACCCCCGACGACATGGACGAGCTGCTCACCCTCGTCTGGAAGGAACCGGCGTTCTTCCTCGCCCACCCGAAGGCGATCGCCGCGTTCGGCCGCGAGTGCAGCACCCGCGGCGTCTACCCCGAGCACGTCGACGTCCTCGGCCAGCGGGTCCCCGCCTGGCGCGGCGTGCCGATCTTCCCCTCCGACAAGCTTCCGGTGAGCAGCCGCCGCACCAGCTCGATCCTGCTGATGCGCACCGGCGAGGCGGCCCAGGGCGTCGTCGGCCTCCACCAGACCGGCCTGCCGGACGAGTACCAGCCGGGGCTGTCGGTGCGGTTCATGGGCATCGACGAGAAGGCGCTCATCAAGTACCTGGTCAGCGCCTACTACTCGGCGGCCGTCCTGGTGCCGGACGCGCTCGCGATGCTGGAGTCCGTCGAGATCGCGCACGGAGCCTGACGCCCGCCCGGGCGTCCCCGGCCGGAGGACGCCGCGGTCCCGGCCGCGGGTGCGCTACAGGGGCGCGCATCCGCGGCGCCCCCCACGCCCCGCCGAGGGAAGGCCCGTCATGTCAGTCTCTTCCTGGAACGACGCGCCGCCGCGACCGCCCGCCGAGGTGCTGGCGTGGAGCCGGGCGCTGCTCGATCCGGCGCTGCGCGCGGCGATCGACGAGCTGCTCGACGCGACCCGCGACATCGCCGAGTTCCACTTCGGCTGGCGGGACGCCGAAGGCCGCCCCGCGGCGGGCGACGCGGGCAAGGCCGTCCGCCCGGCGCTGGCGCTGCTGTCCGCGGCGGCCGTCGGGGGGACGGCCGCCGCGGCGCTGCCCGCCGCCGTCGCCGTCGAGCTGGCGCACAACTTCTCGCTGCTGCACGACGACGTGATGGACGGCGACGCCACCCGGCGGCACCGCCCGACCGCCTGGACGGTGTTCGGTGCGAACGCCGCGATCCTGGCGGGCGACGCGCTGCTCGCCGCGCCTTCGAACCTGGCGGGCGGCCCGCCCCGGCGTCGTCCGTCCGGACCCTCGGCCGCGCCGTCCTCGAACTGGTCGAGGGGCAGGGCGAGGACCTGTCGTTCGAGCGGCGCGCGGCGGTGCCGCTCGCCGAATGCCTGGCGATGGCGGGCCGCAAGACGGGCGCGCTGATCGGTGCGGCGTGCGCGCTCGGCGCCGTGCACGGCGGCGCCGCAGCCGG
Organism: Actinomadura sp. CNU-125; assembly: GCF_001942465.1. Classification (GTDB taxonomy): domain Bacteria; phylum Actinomycetota; class Actinomycetes; order Streptosporangiales; family Streptosporangiaceae; genus Spirillospora. Next base: position 4,336 of record NZ_MKJY01000399.1, on the reverse strand, counting down.
GCGCGGAAGGCGGCCGCCCGGCGGGCCGAGCTGCTCGGCTCGTTCGGCGAACGCGTCGGGCTGGCGTTCCAGCTCGCCGACGACCTGCTCGGCATCTGGGGCGACCCGGACGTCACCGGCAAACCCGTCCACTCCGACCTGCGCAACCGGAAGCAGTCGCTGCCGGTGGTCGCGGCGCTGGAGTCCGGCACCCCGGCGGGCGGCGAACTCGCCGAGATCTACCGCCGCGACGCCCCGCTCGCCGACGCGACGCCGCCCGCTCGCCGCGCTCGTCGAGCGCGGGCGCGCGCGAGTGGGCGGCCCGCGAAGCCGACGCCCTCTGCGCGGCCGCGCTCACCGACCTGGACGCGGCCGACCCCGCCCCGACCGCGGCGGCCGAACTCGGCGCCCTGGCGCACCTGCTCACCCACCGCGACCACTGACGCGTCGTCCGCGCGCCGGTCAGGGGACGCGGCGTCGGCCGCGTCTCCCCGACGGGGTCAGCCCTTGATCTCCGTCCATGCCCGCGTCCACCGGTCGTACGGGACGCACTCGTCGCCGCGGTCGTCGCCGCACTGCTCGACCGGCGTGCGCCAGAACGCGATGCGGTCGTAGAACTCCCGGTCGCCGACGCGGTACGTCTCGCAGAAGCCCGCGGCGGTGTACCGGCACGCCTTCGGGTTCGCCGGCGCCTCCCCGAACCACTGCCCGACCTGCGCCTGCACCTTCGGCGTCGTGACCCAGTTCATCCACTGGTAGGCGCAGGACGGATGCTCGGCCTTCGAGGACAGCATCCAGGTGTCCGACCAGCCGGTCGCGCCCTCGCTCGGGATGGTGGTCGCGATCGGGATCTTCTGCGCCTTCGCCAGGTTCGCCGTCACCTGCCAGGCCGTCCCCGCGTAGTTCGAGCCGATCTCGAAAGACTGGAGTTCGTCCAGGTAGTTGTGCCAGTACTGGTTGACGTTCGGCCGCTGCCGCCGGAGCAGGTCGACGGCCGCCGCGAACTGCTCCTCGTCGAGCGCGTAGACGTCCTCGATGCCGAGTTCGGGCCGGTGCGCCTTCAGGTAGAGGGCCGCGTCGGCGATGTAGATGGGGGAGTCGTAGGCGACGACGTGCCCGGCGGCGGGCGAGTCCTCCTCCCACACGACGCTCCACGACTCCGGCGGCCGCGGCAGCTTGTCCGTCCGGTACATCAGGATGTTCGCGCCGTACCCGTGCGGGACGCCGTACATCTGGCCGTCGACGGAGTTGTACGGCTGGTTCTTCAGATACGGCGCGATGTCGCCATAGTTGCGGAGAAGGCGGGTGTTGACGGGCGCGACGAGGCCCCCGTTGATCAGCCGCAGGCTCGCGTCCCCGGACGCCGACACCCCGTCGTAGCGTCCCGTCTCCATCAGCGCGACCATCGCGTCGGACGTGTCGGCGATCTTCGCGTTGACCTGGCAGCCGGTCGCCTTCTCGAACGGCGTCACCCAGTCGACCTTCGGATCGTGCGACCCGTCCTCGGCGTACCCGGCCCACACCACCAGGTCGAGCCGCCCCTCGCCCTCGCCGATGTCCTGCCGCATCGGCAGGTCGGGCGGCGCCGACGGGGTCACGGCCGCGTCGTCGCCGCCGACGCACGCGCCGTCAGCCGCGACGATCGCCAGCGCGCCCGCGGCGAGCACGGACCGTCCGCGGCGGCGCCGGGGCCTGACGGGACGGGCGCGCCGGCCGGACGTTCGGACGGTGCGTAGGGGACTCGCGGGGTATTTCGGGCATCACGCCGGATGATCGTAGAGGTATTTTCGGGCGTCCGTACATACCTACCGTGATGATCTCGACACGCGGCCCGCCGCGTCCTAGGCTCTCCTGACGCTCCCCCCAAGATCCCGCACAACCGAAAGTTCCCCTGAAAGTGGCACATCGAGGCCGTTCCGCGGCCCCCGCGGTCCCCGCCGTCCAGCCGTCCGACCAGGCCGAACAGACGACCCCGGCCGCGCCGGAGCGGCGCGGCCCCAAGGCCGCGCGGTTCCGCTCCATCCGTTTCAAGGTCGTGCTGATGGTCACCGTCTCGGTGGTCTCGCTCGCACTCCTGTGGACGTTCGCCGCGAACATCGCGCTCGGCGAGGGACTGAACCTGCGGCACGTCGAGACCGTCCAGGACCACTACGCCTACCCGGCGGGCGCCCTCGGCAGCGCACTGCAGGAGGAACGCCGGCTCTCGATGGTGTACCTCGGCGGGCGCGACACCACCGCCGGCGCCGCGATGGAGTCCGGACGGCTCGTCACCGACCGGCAGGCCGACCTGTTCCGCGAACTCGCCGTCCACGAGGAGGACGTGCCGGGACGGACGCGGCGGCTCGCCGACAAGATCCTGCAGACCCTCGACGGCCTCGCCGAGCGGCGCCGCGCCATCGACTCCGGCACCATCGACCGGCGGCGCGCGTTCGCCGACTACACCGCGCTGCTCGGCGACGTCGGCGCACTGCAGGGCTCGCTCGTCACCCTCGACAACGCCGAGGTCGCCAAGGACGCGCGCAGCCAGGCCGAACTGTCCGAGGCCCGGGAGGCGCTCGCGCAGGAGAACGCGTGGCTCGCCGGGGCCCTCGCCGCCGGGGGCATGACGAGCGGCGAGCACTCCACGTTCGTCCAGCTCGTCGGCGCGCAGCGCACCCTGTACGCGCACGCGGCGGCCGACCTGCGCCCGGACGAGCGCGCGTACTACGAACGCGTCGTGCAGTTCCCCGCGTACCGGCGGCTGCACGCGCTCGAAGAGCACTTCGTCGGGTCGCGCAAGGCCGTCGCGAACGCCGGTGAGGCCGGACGGCTGTGGAAGACCACCGTCGACTCCAACCTCACCCGGATGCGCGGACTCGAACTGTCGCTCGCCGCGGGCGCCGAGAAACGCGCCGAACCGATCTCCGACGAGATCATCACGCGGGTCGTCCTCGCCGGGCTGCTCGGTGTCCTCGCCGTCGTCGCGTCCCTGGTCATCGCCGTGTGGGTGGCGCGCTCGATCATCCGCGAACTGGCCCGGCTGCGCCGCGAGGCGATCGACCTCGCCGACGTCCGGCTGCCCGGCGTCGTCGCCCGGCTCCGCCGCGGCGAGGAGGTCGACGTCGCCGCCGAGGCCCCGCCGCTCGCCTTCGCCGCCCGCGAGATCGACGAGGTCGGCGAGGCGTTCAACGCCGCCCGCCGCACCGCCATCCAGGAGGCCGTCGCCGAGGCGACGCTGCGCCGCAACGTCGGCGAGGTGTTCGTCAACCTCGCCCGCCGCAGCCAGACGCTGCTGCACCGCCAGCTCAAGCTGCTGGACGCCATGGAGCGCCGCATCGAGGAACCCGACGACCTCGAAGACCTCTTCCGCGTCGACCACCTCGCCACCCGAATGCGGCGGCACGCCGAAGGCCTCATCATCCTGTCCGGGCGGCCGCCCGGCCGCGGCTGGCGCACCCCCGTCGCCGTCGTCGACGTCGCGCGCGCCGCCGCGTCCGAGGTCGAGGACTACACCCGCGTCAACGTCGCCCCGATGGCCGGCGCCGCCATCGTCGGCCCCGCCGTCGCCGACATCATCCACCTGCTCGCCGAACTGATCGAGAACGCCACCGTGTTCTCGCCGCCGCACACGACCGTGCAGGTCCACGGCCAGGCCGTCGCGCACGGCTACGGCATCGAGGTCGAGGACCGCGGCCTGTCCATGGACGCCGCCTCGCTCGCCGCCGCGAACGAACGCCTCGCGACCGCCGAGGAGTTCGACCTGTCCGACAGCGGCCGCCTCGGCCTGTTCGTCGTCGGCCGCCTCGCCCGCCGGCACGGCGTCAAGGTCACGCTGCGGACCTCCCCGTACGGCGGCATGACCGCGATCGTCCTCATCCCCGAGGAGCTGGTCGTCCGCCCCGACGACCCCGACGACCCCGACGGCCGCCCGCCATCACCACCCGCCGCGCGGAGGAGGCGCTCGTCCCGGCGGGCACGGTCGCCGCCCCGCCGCTCCCCGCCGAGGACCGCGGCTCCGTCCTCCGCCTCCCCGCCACGATGGTCGACGCGGACACCTTCGGCACGGACGGGACGCACGACGCCGACCGCGGCCCCCCGCAAGACGCCGCTGCCCCGCCGCCGCCGCGCCGCACCCTCCGACTCCCCGAGCGCCGAAGTCTCCTACCCCGCCTTCCCGACCCCCGAGGGCCCGCAAGCCGAAGGCCCGCGCCCCGAAGTCTCGTGGTCCGAAGGGGCGCGTCCCGAGGTCCACGCCCCGAAACCCCGCACTCCGAGGGCCCGGGTTCCGAGGCTCGGGTTCCGAGGACCGCTTCGAGGGGCCGTACTCCGAGGGCTCGGGTTCCGAGGGCGGCGCTCGGAGGGTTCGCACTCCGAGGGG
>NZ_MKJY01000398.1 GCF_001942465.1 Actinomadura sp. CNU-125 | reverse complement strand
CCAAGCGCGGGCGTGGACGCGGGCACGGGGTGCGGCGCGGCGCGGTGCGCGCGGTGCGCGAGGCGGTGCGGCGGCCGCGGCGGGCCCTGGTGGTGCGCGACACGCTGCTGTGGGCCGTCCTGATGCTGCCCCCGGGGGTCAACGCGCTCGCCCCCCTCGACCCGGACGGGCCGGGCTGGTGGCTGCAGATCATGGGGATCGCGGTCATGGCGGCGGTGGTCGCGATCTCCCGCACCTGGCCGATCGCCGCGCTGATCATCGGGATCTCCACGACCGCGCTGCACGGCAACTTCGTGTTCGCCATGCCCGTCCTGGCCTACCTCACGGGCCTGCGCTCCCCGCGGTCGCGCGAGGTGCTGCGGGGGTTCGCGTTCGTCCTGGCGGGCGGCGTCGCGCTGTGCATCGTCCGCGACATCGACGTGACGGTGTGGTTCCCCAGCATCGTGTGGCTGGTGCTGCTGGGCGTCCTGCCGTGGCTGATGGGCCGCTACTGGCGGCAGTACCAGGAACTGGTGCGGGCGGGCTGGGAACGCGCCGAGCGGCTGGAGATCGAGCAGCGCATCATCGCCGAGCGGGAACGGCTCCGCGAGCGGGCGCGCATCGCCCAGGACATGCACGACTCCCTCGGCCACGAACTGGCGCTGATCGCGGTACGCGCGGGCGCCCTGCAGGTCGCGCCCGGCCTTCAGGACCGGCACCGCGACGCGGCGGCCGAACTGCGCGCGGGCGCGGCGGAGGCGACCGAGCACCTGCGGGAGATCATCGGGGTGCTGCGCGAAGAAGCCGCAGGCGCGTCCGGCGCCGCGCCGGACGCGCCGACGCGGCCCGCGCACGAGAGCATCCCCGACCTGGTCGAGCGGGCCCGCGCGTCCGGCGTCCCGGTCCGCCTCGCCGGAGAGGCACCGGACGAGACCGGACGGGACGGGCGGGCCGGAGCAGCAGGCGACGGCGGGATCGGGGCGGTGTTCACGGCGGAACCGATGGTGGGCCTGGCCGCGCACCGGGTCGTGCAGGAAGCCATCACCAACGCCGCCAAGCACGCGCCGGGCGCCCCCGTCACCGTGCGCCTGACCCGCCGCCCCGACCCCGACGGCGACACGGAAGTCGCGGGGGACGCGGGGGACGTGATCGAGGTGACGGTCGTCAACGAAGCGCCGCCCGAACCGGCCCCCGGCGGGCCGCCGATGCTGCCGTCCGGAGGCGGCCGCGGCCTCACCGGCCTGACCGAACGCGTCCGGCTCGTCGGCGGCGCGCTGCACGCCGGCCCCCTCCCCGGCGGCGGCTTCCGCGTCACCGCCCGCCTGCCCGCGAACCCGCGCCGCCCGGACGGCCCCGCACACCACGACCTCGCAGGCAACGATCCCGCAGGCCACGATCCCGCACCGCACCACCCGCCCGCCGCACCCGCGTCCACCGCCGGGACGCCGCTGCGCGCCACCTTCGGGCTCCCCTCCGCCCCGGGCACCGCCCCGGAGCCGCTCAGCGAGTCCGCACGCTACCTGGAACGGGCGCGCCGCCGCGTCCGCCGCGGGCTGATCACCGCGATCGCCGTCCCGGCGGCGCTGCTGGCCGCACTGGGCGCCGTGATGGTCGGCCACCACATCTACGTCACACTGAACTCGGTGCTGGAACCCGCCGACTACCGGGCCCTGCGCGTCGGCGCCGACCAGAACGCCGTGGAGCAGACGCTGCCGTTCGTCCAGACCGGCGGGACCGACCTCGTCCGCCGGACCGTGCCCGAACCACCGGGCGCCGACTGCCGCTACTACCGTCCCGAAGCCAACCTGCTCGGCATCGAGCGGATCTACCGGCTGTGCTTCGACGGCCGCCTCCTCATCAGCAAAGACTCCTACAGCACCTCCGAGCTGTCGCGACGGCTCGACGACCGAAGGGAAACCCCGTGATCCGGGTACTGCTCGCCGACGACGAGGCCATGATCCGCGCCGGGGTGCGGGCGATCCTCGCCGCCGACCCCGGCATCGAGGTCGTCGCCGAAGCCGCCGACGGACGCGAGGCGATCGACGGCGTCCTGGCGCACCGGCCCGACGTCGCCCTGCTCGACATCCGCATGCCGCGCCTGGACGGCCTGGCCGCCGCGGCCGAACTGCGCCGCGCGGCGCCCGCCACCGGGATCATCATGCTGACCACCTTCGGCGAGGACGAATACATCGTCCGCGCCCTGTCGGGCGGCGCGGGCGGGTTCCTGCTGAAGTCCGGCGACCCGCACGAGCTGATCGCCGGGGTCCGCGCGGTCGCCGGCGGCGCCGCGTACCTGTCACCGAAGGTCGCGCACCGGGTCATCACCGAACTGCGCGGCGGCGGCCGCATGTCGCAGGAAGCCCGGGCCCGGCGCCGCATCGCCGACCTGACCCCGCGGGAACGGCAGGTACTGGCGCTGGTGGGCGGCGGACTGTCCAACGCCGAGATCGCCCACCGCCTCCACGTGGTGGAGGGCACGGTAAAGGCGTACGTGAGCGCCATCCTGACCCGGCTGGAGGTCAAGAACCGCGTACAGGCCGCGATCGTGGCCTACGAGGCCGGCCTGGTCGACGCGGGCCCCGACAACGGCGGGGCGGGGGAGAGGGCGGCCGCCCACCCGGACCCGTCCGGGCGCGCCCGCCCCTGACACTCGCCCCGCCGCTGCCGGAACCCGCACGCACGCCGAGGCCCGGGCCACCGGCCCGGGCCTTTCCCTCTTCCGCTCCCTCTTCCGCCGGTGCCCCGGTGCGGACGGCGCGCTCACCAACGCCGCCCGCACCGGGGCACCGTCACCGGGTCAGGCGTCCCGGCGGCGCAGCACCACCGACCCGCCCCACAGGGCCGCCGCCGCCCACACCGCCACGATCGCCGCCGCCACCGCGGACGGATACGGGCCGTCCCCGCCCATCAGATACCGGCCCGCGGTCGCCGGCAGCGCGTCCGCCACGTCCCGCAGCACCTGCGACCGGGCATTGGCCAGCATCATCGGCACCACCAGCATGAACAGGAACGCCGTGGTCAGCGCGGCCGCGGCACTGCGCAGCATCGCCGCGACACCCGTCATCAGCACGCTCGCCAGCGCCAGATACAGCCCCGCCGCCAAAGCGTCGCCCACCAGGCCGCCCGCCTCCAGCCGCCCCCACTCGCCCAGCACCGGCCCGGCTACCGCCGTACCCGCCAGCACCAGGACGATCCCCGCGGGGAACGTCACCGCCGCCACCACCGCCGCCTTGGCCGCCAGCAGCCGCCCCCGCGACGGCACGCACTGCAACGTCGTGCGGATGCTCCCGGTCGCGTACTCGCTCGTGACCGCCAGAATCGCCAACGCCAGCACCACGAACTGCACCAGATCGATCCCGCCGACCGGGATATCGGTCACCGCCACCACCCCCGGCGGCTCCGTACCGGGCGCCCCGGACCTGTTGTCCATCGCGGTGTCGGTCGCCAGGATCATGCAGACCACGCCCATCAGCGCGACCGCCGAAGCAAAACCCCACCAGGTCGAACGCACCGACCACAACTTGATCCACTCGGCGGCCAGCGCACCCCGCAACCCGCCGCCCGCACCCCGCCGACCGGCCCCGCGCCCGCTCGAGCGCCCACGCCCGCCCGCGGGCGTCCCCGCACCCGTCCCGGCCACCGCCG
>NZ_MKJY01000397.1 GCF_001942465.1 Actinomadura sp. CNU-125 | reverse complement strand
CCGCGGACCTGGCCGACGACCCGGCCGCCCTCGCCGCCGCCGCCCGCGCCCACCTGCGCGGACCGGTTCACCGCCGCGCGCGTCGCCGTCATCGGCTCGTTCCTGGCCGCCGACACCGGCACCGCCGTGCTGGCGGAGTCCGGCGGCGAGGGACGCATGTGCCTCACCCTCCCCGAGACGCTGATCACCGTCGCGGGCATCGACAAGGTCGTCCCGTCGTGGGCCGACCTCGAAGTGCTGCTCCAGTTGCTGCCGCGTGCCTCGTCGGGCGACCGCATGTCCCCGTACGTGTCGGCCTGGACGGGCGTGCACCCCGGCGACGGGCCCCGCGCGTTCCACCTCGTCCTGCTCGACAACGGCCGCACCCGCGCGCTCGCCGACGAGGTCGGGCGGGCGGCGCTGCGCTGCATCCGCTGCTCGGCCTGCCTGAACGTGTGCCCGGTGTACGAGCGGACGGGCGGCGGCCCGTACGGCCCCGTCTACCCGGGGCCGGTCGGCGCGATGCTCACCCCGCAGCTGCGCGGGGTGGAGAGCGCCGCGAACGCGTCGCTGCCGTTCGCGTCCACGCTCTGCGGCGCGTGCACCGACGTGTGCCCCGTGAAGATCGACATCCCGGAGGTCCTGGTGCACCTGCGCGGCACGGTCGTGGAGTCGCGCCGCGCCCGTCCCGTCCCGACGCCCGAGCTGGTGCTGATGCGCGGCCTGGCCTGGACGATGGCGGACGCCCGCAGGTACCGGCTCGCGGTCCGGCGGGCTCCCGGTGGGCGCGGCTGCTGTCGCGCGGCGGCCGGATCCGCCGGCTGCCCGGCCTGCTCGGCAAGTGGACCGACGCCCGGGACGTGCCCGCGCCGCCCGCGCGGAGCTTCCGCGACTGGCAGGCGCGCCGGTGAGTCCCGCGACGGCGGATCCTGCGCGCGTCCGCGACGCCCTCGGCGGGGACCGCGGCACGGCCCCGCCGGTCCCGCGCGGGTACGCGCGGCGGCTGACCGCCGCGGAGGCCGCGGTCCGCCACGTCCTCACGCTGTTCACCGAGCGGGTCGCCGAGAACCGCGCGGCCGTCCGGCACGTCCGCCGCCGACGACGTCGCGCACCGCCGTCGCCGCCGCGCTGTGGGGGCGGGAGGCGAAGCAGATCGTCGTCCCGGCCGACCTGCCGTTCGGGTGGCTGGCGGAGCTGGAGGGGGTGCGGGCGCTCGCCGACACGCCCGTCCTGGACGCCGAGACCCTCGCCGCGTCCGACGGGGTCGTGACGGGCTGCGCGGCGGCCGTCGCGCGGACCGGGACGGTCGTGCTGGACGGCGGCCGCGCGCAGGGACGGCGCGCGCTGACGCTCCTTCCCGACTACCACCTGTGCGTCGTGCACGCCGACCAGATCGCCGGGACGGTCCCGGAGGTCGTCGCGCGCCTCGACCCGGCGCGTCCGCTGACCTGGATCAGCGGCCCGTCGGCCACCCGCGACGTCGAGTCGGTGCGGGTCCCGGGACCGCACGGCCCCCGCCACCTGGAGATCCTCGTCGTCGAGGACTGAACCGCACGGATCGGCGGGAGCGCCGGGAGGCGGTCAGCGGGCGCCGTTCAGGACGACGTCGAGGCCCGCGTCGAAGCGGGCGTCCCAGTTCACCGCGCGGTCGGCGCCGTCCTCGGCGGTGCCGCGCACCTCGAGGGCGGCGTGCCCGATGACGTAGCCGAGCAGGGTGTGCGCGGCGACGGCGGCCGTGTCCTCGGCGGCGCCGCCGAGGCGCAGCGCCTCGCGCAGGGACGCGACGGTCTCGGTGAGCGCCGCGGGGTTGCGGCGGGTCACGACGAGCGGCAGCACGCCGGCGTGTTCGAGCAGCCGGGCGCGGTAGCCGCGCGCCCAGCCGCGCAGCGCGTCCCCGGCGTTCCCGGCGTCCCCGTCCGGGGCGACGGGCGCGGCGGCGACGTGCGCGACGAGGCCGTCGAGCAGCTGCTCCTTGCCGCGGGGGAGATGGTGGTAGATCGCCATCGCCTCCACCTCCAGCGCGTCGCCGAGGCGGCGCATGGTGAGACGGCCGAGGCCCTGCCCGTCCACGATCTGCAGGGCGGCCTCGATGATGCGCTCGGTGGACAGCGGCGCGCGGTTCCGCGCGTTGATCGCAGGTTGCCGGACCATGAGGTGACCTTACTGAGTAAAGGCGGCGTCCGGTGGCGAACGCCGCCCGACGCGCCGGAAGCCGCGGGCCGGACCCGCCGCCGCCGCGCCCACCTTACTGCGTAAAGGCGCGATCGCGGGTGTCCCCCGTCACAACCCGCGCGCCGTCCGCGTACGCTGGCCTCGATCGGATTTGAGAACGACCGTTAGCTTGAAGGAGAGCACCATGCCGCTGGGCCGCCGGGGGAACAAGGACGTCGTGGAGCTGCACGAGGCCGACCGGCGGTTGGCCGCCGGGTACGCCGAGCGGCTCGCCGCGGCCACCGAGGCCGAGCGGGCGCTGCGGGACGCGCAGGGCGACGCCGTCGCGCCGGAGGAGCTGCGGGAGCTGACGATCGCGTTCGACGTCGCGCTGACCGGGGCGCTCGCCGCCGCCGAGGCCGCCGAGCGCGCCGAGATGGGCCCGAAGGCGTACGCGACCGACGCGCAGGACGCGAAGGCCCAGCGCGCCGCCGAGATCGAGGTCCGCAAGGCGAAGGCGACCGTTTCCGTCCGGCCGTGGACCGACGAGGTCGACCGGCTGCGCACCGCGCGCGAGGCGCACCGGCTGAGCTTCCGCACCGCGCCGACCGCCGCCGTCTGACGGGCGGCCGCCGGGCACGGGCCGACGGTCCCCGGCCGCCTCGGGGAGGGGCGTCCCGGGCCGGACGTGGGGCGACACAGCGTCACCGGGTGGCACCGGCCACCGAACTTTGAGAGTCTGCCCTCTCGGGGAGCACCGGGACGACCCGCCCGCCGCCGCGCGTTCGCGGCCGGGGGCGGGACGCGTCCCGGTGGAGAGGGCAGAGGTGCTCTGGACGCGGGGGGAAGTCACGTGGAGCGCACGCCGCCGGACCGGCGCCGCGTACTCGAGTCCTATCGGGACGGGGTGCGGGCGATCGGTGAGCTGGCGGGCCGGGCCGAGGACTGGAACGTCCCGACGCCGTGCTCGGACTGGCAGCTGATCGACCTCGCCGGGCACCTGCGGTGCGTCGGCGAGAACTTCCTGGAGTACCTGCAGGACGCACCGGACAGCCGGCTCGCGAAGCTGTTCGCCCGGGAGGGCGCGACGGCCGTGCTGATCCGGCAGCAGGCCCGGCAGAACGCGGCCGAGCTGGCGGTGCTGCCGCCCGAGCCGGGTCCCGAGCGGATCATGGCGTTCGGGGTGTCGGCGGGCGCGTACGCCGACCTGATGCCCGACATGTGGGACCGCACCCACCTGATCTACCGGGGCACCAAGTACACCGTGGGCGACCACGCGGGCGCGGCGTGCGTCGAGTGGCATCTGCACGCGTGGGACATGGCGCGCGCCCTCGGCACCGACTACCGGCCGCGCCGACCCCGACCTGCTGGTGTCGGCGTGGCACTGGGGCGTCCCGCACCTGCCGCTGGTCTCGGGCGAGGGGTGGGAGGCGGTGCTGCGCCGCGTCGGGCCGGTCGCCGAGCTGGCCGGAGCCCGACGCCGCCGCGGGCGGCCGCACCGCCGGGACGTCCGG
>NZ_MKJY01000396.1 GCF_001942465.1 Actinomadura sp. CNU-125 | reverse complement strand
GCCGCTGTGGCTGGGGTCGATCAAGTCGAACATCGGGCACACGCAGGCGGCGGCGGGCGTCGCGGGCGTCATCAAGACGGTCATGGCGATGCGGCACGGCGTGCTGCCGCGGACGCTGCACGCCGACGAGCCGAACCCGCACATCGACTGGGACGCCGGGGACGTGCGGCTGCTCGCCCGTCCGGCCGCATGGCCCCGGACGGACCGGCCGCGGCGGGCCGCCGTGTCGTCGTTCGGCGTCAGCGGCACGAACGCGCACGTCATCCTCGCCGAACCCGGCCCCGACGACGTCCCCGACGACGGCACGGCCCCGGCGGAGCCCGCCCGGCCCGTCCCGTTCCTGCTGTCGGCGCGCTCGGAGGAGGCGCTGCGGGCGCAGGCCGAACGGCTCGGCGCGTACCTGGCGCGGCACCCCGACATCCCGGACGCGACGTGGCGCATTCGCTCGCCGTCGGCCGCGCCGCCTTCCGGCAGCGCGCCGCGATCCTCGCCGATTCGCGCGCGGACCTGCTGTCCGGGCTGGCGGCGCTCGCCGCGGACGGCCCGCCGCGCGGCCCGTCCCGTCCGGGGCCGACCGCGTTCGCGTTCTCCGGGCAGGGCAGCCAGCGGCCGGGGATGGGGCGCGGCCTGTACGAGGCGTTCCCGGTGTTCGCGGCGGCCATGGACGAGATCGCGGAGTACTTCGACATGCCCGTCCGGGACGCGATGTCCGACGGCGCCGCGGACCTGCTGGCCGACACGTCCTTCACCCAGCCCGCCCTGTTCGCCTTCCAGATCGCCCTCTTCCGGCTGCTGGAGAGCTGCGGGCTGCGGCCCGACCTGCTCATCGGGCACTCCATCGGGGAGGTCGCCGCCGCGCACGCCGCCGGGGTCCTGTCCCTCCCGGACGCCGCCGCGCTGGTCTCCGCGCGGGGACGGCTGATGCAGGCCGCCCGCGGCGACGGCGCCATGTTCGCCGTGCAGGCGGCCGAGGACGAGGTCCGCCCGCTGCTCACCGAGGGCGTCGACATCGCCGCCGTGAACGCGCCGTCGGCCACGGTCGTGTCGGGGACGGCCGCGGCGGCGGAGCGGATCGCGGCCCGGCTCGCCGAGCGGGGCCGCCGGACCCGCCGCCTCGACGTCCGCCGCGCCTTCCACTCCCCGCACATGGACGCGGTGCTCGACGAGTTCCGCGCCGTCGCGGAGGGCCTGTCGTACGCGGCGCCGACGATCCCGATCGCGGCCGCGACGCGGCGGAGCTGTGCGACCCCGCTCACTGGGCGCGGCACATCCGCGAGCCCGTCCGGTTCATGGACGGCGTCCGCGCGCTCGCCGACCGGGGCGTCGTCCGGTACGTGGAGTTGGCGCCCGTCCCGGTGCTGACCGCCGCGATGGGCGAGTCGCTGGCCGGTGCGCCCGGGCCGCGCGACCCGGCGCTGATCCCGGCGCAGCGCGGCGACCGCCCGCAGGCGCCCGCGCTGCTCGCCGCGCTCTGGCGGACGCGCACGTCGACGGCGACCCCGGTCGACTGGTCGCCGCTGCTGCCGGGACGCCGCGTCGAGCTGCCGACGTACGCGTTCGCGCGCCGCCGGTACTGGATCGACGCGCCCGCGCCGGGCGCCGCCGGGCCGTCCCCCGGCGGGCACCCGCTGCTGGAGTCGGCGGTGGACCTGGCGGACTCCGGCGGCCTGCTGCTGACCGGACGGATCGACTCCCGGACCCACCCGTGGACGGGCGAGCACACGCTGCACGGCGACCCGCTGCTGCCCGGCACGGCGCTGGTGGAGCTGGCGCTGCGCGGCGGCGGCCTCGCCGGATGCCCGCACCTGGCGGAGCTGACGCTGGAGGCGCCGCTGCCCGTCCCGGCGGGCCGGGGCGTCCGGGTGCAGGTCGCGGTGGGCGCGCCCGACGGCGGCGGGCGGCGCCCGGTCTCCCTGCACGCGCGCCCGTTCGGCGACGAGGACGCGCCGAGGACGCGGCACGCGTCCGGGACGCTCGCCCCCGAACCGGCCCCCGGACCGCCCGCGATCGGGGCGTGGCCGCCGCCGGGCGCCGACCCCCTCGACCACGACGGCCTCTACGCGCGGCTCGGCGACCTCGGCCTCGGCTACGGCCCGGCGTTCCAGGGCCTCGCGGCCGCGTGGCGCGGGGACGGCGACGTCTTCGCGGAGGTCCGCCCGCCCGAGGGGCTCGACGCCGCCGGGTACGGGCTGCACCCCGCGCTGTTCGACGCGGTCCTGCACGCCGCCGCGCACGACGCCGAGGCGCCGCTCGTCCCGTACGCCTGGACGGGCGTCGACCTGCACCCGGACGGCCGGGGCGGCGACGTGCTGCGGGCCCGCCTCACCCGCACGGGCCCGGACACGGTGGCGATCCGGGTCGAGGACGCGCGGGCGCGCCGCTGGCGACCGTCCGGTCGCTGCTGGTCCGCCCGGCGGGCACCGCCCCCCGCGACCTGTACACGGTGGAGTGGCGCGCCCTCGACGTCCCGGAGACGGACGGCCCCGAACCGGACGTCGTCGTCCTCGACACCGGACGGGACGCGGCCGCGACCGTCCGGGAGGTGCTGGACCACGTCCGGGACCGGCTCGCCGGGGACTCCGTCCCCGCCGCCCCGCTCGCGTTCGTGAGCACCGGCGCGGTCGCGGCGGCCGACCCGGCCGTGGCGGCGGCCTGGGGACTCGTCCGGTCCGCGCAGGCCGAGCAGCCGGGCCGGTTCGTCCTGCTGGACCGCGACGGCGCCGCGGCCTCCCACGCGGCGACCGCCGCCGCGCTCACGTCCGGAGAACCGGAAATGCGCCTGCACGAAGGCAACGTCCTCGTCCCCCGCCTGACCCGCGCCGATTCCGCCCCGGAACGCCTCCTCGCCAGAGATGCCGCAAACACCCGAAACACCGATGATGCCGGGGACGCGGGCCTGGACGACGCAAGCGGCACGACCGACCCGAGCAACATGGACCGCCCGAGCGGCACGACCGACCCGAGCAGCGTGAACGGCCCTAGCGGCACGACCGACCCGAGCAGCGTGGACGGTCGGGGCCCCGGGGATGGCAGGGGCCCCGTGGACGGTACTTGGCTGGTCACCGGGGGGACCGGGGGGCTGGGCGGGGTCGTGGCCCGGCATCTGGTGGAGCGGCACGGGGTTCGCCGTCTGCTGCTGGTCAGCCGGCGGGGACCGGAGGCGCCCGGGGCGGCGGAGCTGGTCGCGGGGTTGCGCGGGCTCGGCGCGGAGGTGACGGCCGCGGCGTGCGACGCCGGGGACCGGGAGGCGCTCGCCGGGCTGCTGCGCGCGGTCACCGCCGACCGTCCGCTCGCCGGGGTCGTGCACACCGCCGGGGTGCTGGACGACGGCGTCGTCACCGACCTCACCCCGGAGCGTCTCGACCAGGTGTGGCGTGCGAAGGCCGCCGCGGCGCGGCACCTGCACGAACTGACCGAGGGCCTGGGCCTGCGGGCGTTCGTGTTGTTCTCCTCGCTCGCCGGGACGGTCGGGAACCCGGGGCAGGCGAACTACGCGGCGGCCAACGCCTACCTGGACGCGCTCGCGGTGCGGCGCGCGGCGGCGGGGCTGCCCGCCGTGTCGGTGGCGTGGGGGCCGTGGGAGGTGCCCGGCATGGTCGACGGGCTCGGCGAGACGGCGCGCGCGCGCCTGCGCGGTCCGGGCTGGTGC
>NZ_MKJY01000395.1 GCF_001942465.1 Actinomadura sp. CNU-125 | reverse complement strand
ACCGCGTTCGCGCTGACCGGCGACGGCGAGTCCACGGTCAACCGGCCCGGCCGCTGGCCGACGCCGCGGCGCCGACCCCGACCATCGCGCCGGAGGTCCTGGCGAAGCTCCGGCACGACAAGGCGCTCGAACGGGCCGCGCAGGAAGCCGAGCAGGACGGCGGCGAGAAGCTCGACCTGCAGGCCGTCGGCAAGCCGCTGCCCACCAAGAAGCCGACGCCGACGAAGACGCCCGAGAAGGACGACGACGACGGCGGGAGCAGCGGCGGCGGCAGTGCGAAGGTCTCCGACCCGGTTCCGGCGGGCGAGGCGCAGGCGATCGCCAAGGCGATGCTGCCCGACTTCGGGTTCGACGGCGACGGGCAGTTCGGCTGCCTCGTCAAGCTGTGGGACAAGGAGAGCAGCTGGAACGTCCACGCCGACAACCCGTACTCCGACGCGTACGGCATCCCGCAGGCCAACCCCGGCTCCAAGATGTCCAGCGCCGGACCCGACTGGCAGAACAACGCCAACACCCAGATCAAGTGGGGCCTCGGCTACATCAAGGACCGCTACGACACCCCCTGCGGCGCCTGGAACAACTTCCTGGACAACGGCTCGTACTGACGCGGACGGGCGCCCGTCAGCGGGCGCCCGTCATCTTCAGGACGTCCAGCGCCGCGTCGAGCTGCTCCAGCGTCAGCCGTCCGGCGTCGACATGGCCCCGCTCCAGCACCACCTCGCGGATCGTCCGGCGCTCCGCCAGAGCCTGCTTGGCGACCTTCGCCGCCTCCTCGTAGCCGAGGTAGCGGTTCAGCGGCGTCACGATCGACGGCGACGACTCGGCGTACTCGCGCATCCGCTCGGCGTCCGCCTCGATCCCCGCGACGCACCGGTCCGCGAGCAGCCGCGACGCGTTCGCCAGCAGGCTGATCGACTCCAGCACGTTCCGCGCGAGCATCGGCAGCATCACGTTCAGCTCGAAGTTCCCGGACGCGCCGCCGAACGCGACCGCCGCGTCGTTCCCGATCACCTGCGCCGCGACCTGCGTCACCGCCTCCGGGATCACCGGGTTCACCTTGCCCGGCATGATCGACGACCCGGGCTGCAGGTCCGGCAGCCGGATCTCCGCGAGCCCCGCCCGCGGCCCCGACCCCATCCAGCGCAGATCGTTCGCGATCTTGGTGAGGCTCACCGCGATCGTCCGCAGCGCCCCGCTCGCCTCCACCAGGCCGTCCCGCGCGCCCTGCGCCTCGAAATGGTCGCGCGCCTCGGTCAGCGGCAGCCCGGTCGCCCGCGCGATCTCCGCGATCACCCGCGCCGCGAAGCCGTCCGGCGTGTTGATCCCGGTGCCCACCGCCGTCCCGCCGAGCGGCAGCTCCGCCAGCCGCGGCAGCACGGCCTCCAGCCGCTCCACGCCGTGGTTCACCTGCGCCGCGTACCCGCCGAACTCCTGGCCGAGCGTGACCGGCGTCGCGTCCATCAGATGCGTGCGGCCCGACTTCACCACGGTCGCGAACTCCCGCGACTTCGCGTGCAGCGCGTCCCGCAGATGCCGCAGCGCGGGCACCAGATCGTCCACGACGGCCCCGGTGGCCGCGATGTGGATCGAGGACGGGAACACGTCGTTCGACGACTGTGACGCGTTCACGTGGTCGTTGGGATGCACCGGACGCCCCAGCCGCTCCTCCGCGAGCGTCGCCACCACCTCGTTGGCGTTCATGTTCGACGACGTGCCGGACCCCGTCTGGAACACGTCGATGGGGAACTGGTCGTCCCACTTCCCCGCCGCGACCTCACCCGCCGCGTCGGCGATCGCCGCCGCCACGTCCGCGTCCAGCACGCCCAGCTCGGCGTTCACCACCGCGGCCGCCGCCTTGATCCGGCCGAGCGCGGCGATGTGCGCGGGCTCCAGCGTCCGTCCCGAGATCGGGAAGTTCTCCACCGCCCGCTGCGTCTGCGCCCGCCACCTGGCCGAGGCCGAACCCGCACCTCGCCCATGGAGTCGTGCTCGATCCGATGCTCGGACATCCGCGACACCTCCAGCCGGGGTCCTTCCCCGCTCCACTCGGGACAGCCGCCCGGAGGGCGATCACATTCCCGGAGCGGGGATCAGCCCCCGATGGTCCTCGTCACGGTGTAGTTCTTGCGCTCGCCCGGCGAACCGCCCGCCTCGTGCCGTCCGTTCACCCACACCTCGCAGGCCGCCGAGTCGTAGATCACCGCGTTGAGCCGCTGCTGGTCGTACTTGCGCGCCTCGCCCCGGCCGAGCGTCTCGTCGGCGAGCACCTGCATCGCCTCGCCCGGCACCGACACGAAGATCTTGCAGGCGTCGTTCTTGGCCCGCACGACCAGCGTGCTGGACGCGACGCCGCCCGGGCGCCCGCGCCTCGTTCGCCGCCGCGCTCGCGGTGGACGGCGGCGGCGTGGCGGAGGGCGTCGACGGCCCTTCCCGCATCATCCCGACGACCAGCGCCGTCGCGCCCACGCCGCAGGACGGGACGGTCGCCGCGACGAGCGCGGCCACGACCGTCAGCCGGTGCCGCGGCGTCGCCGGGCGCCGTCCCGACCGCGGCCCCGACAGCGCCCGCTCCAGCCGGTCCGCCGCCCGCGCGTGGCTGAGCCGCCGCGTCGGGTTCTTCTCCAGCAGCCCGGTGATCACGGGCCCGAGCGTCCCCGCGTTCGCCGGCACCTGCGCCGACTCGTTCGCCAGCGCGCTGAGCGTCGCCATCACGTTGTCGCGTTCGAACGGCGGACGGCCCTCCAGCGCCGCGTACAGCGTCGCGCCCAGCGACCACAGGTCCGACCTCGGCGTGGCCTTCTCCCCGGCGGCGACCTCGGGCGCCACGTACGCGGGCGAACCCATGAAATGCCCCGTCTTGGTCAGGCTCGCCGACCCCGACGAGAACGCCAGCCCGAAGTCGGTCAGCACCACCCGGTCGCCGTCCAGCAGGACGTTGCTCGGCTTCAGATCGCGGTGCACGATCCCCGCCCGGTGGGCGATGCCGAGCGCGTCCAGCAGCTTGCGGCCGATGTGCCCGACCCGGTCGGGCGGCAGCGGCCCGGACCGTTCGATGAGCTCCTCGAGGCTCGGCGCCTCGATCAGCTCCATCACGATCCACGGCCGCCCCTGCTCGATGACGACGTCGTACACCTCGACGATCGACGGCGTGCGCAACTGCGCGGGCGCCCGCGCCTCGCGCAGCGTCCGGCGGTAGAAGACGACCCGGTCGTCCTCGGAGAGGTCCTCGGGGAGCCGCAGCTCCTTGATCGCGACGGCGCGGTCGAGGAGCTCGTCGTGGCCTCTCCACACGGTGCCGTTGGCACCTTGGCCTATTTCCGAGACCAGCCGATAGCGCGTCGCGAGAACGAGGCGCTCAGACTGAGACATGGGCGAAAAGATACCGGAGTGGCCATCCGGTCATCCGGCAGTCTGCCGACGAAGCTGGATTTGGGGTCGATACCGTGACCTATCAACCCGAATTCCCCACCCCCGAACCCCCGACGACAGGCACGCCGACGCCACCCCCGCCCGAGCGGCGGAAGACTGCGCCGACCCGGTCGCCCCGGGCCGGCCATACTCCCCAGGCGGCGGGGAGCGTGGCCGGGCTGACCCGACCTCCCGGGGGGCGGAGTGCTCTTCCGGGTGGCGGGGCTGCCCCGACCCGGCCTCCCTGGGC
>NZ_MKJY01000394.1 GCF_001942465.1 Actinomadura sp. CNU-125 | reverse complement strand
CGCGGCGCTCCCCGCGGCGCTCCCCGCGGCGCTCCCCGCGGCGCTCCCCGCGGCGCTCCCGGCGCGGGTCACAGCAGCCCCGCCAGCTTGTAGAGGACGAGCGACCCGGCGACCGCGACGTTCAGGCTGCTGCCGTTGCCGACCATGGGGATCTCCACGGCGGCGTCCAGCAGGCCGAGCGCCTCGTCGGGGATGCCGTGCTGCTCGTGGCCGAGGACGGCGACGGTGCGTCCGCGCGCGGCGGGCAGGTCCGCGAGCGGACGGCCTCGTCGACCAGTTCCAACCCCGACGACGCGCGCACCGGCGTCGCGCTGCCGCGCCAGCCACCCGAGCGGGTCGTTCGTCCAGTGCACGCACGCCGGACGGCGCAGCGTGTTGCCGCGCTCCAGGGCCGCGGGCACCCAGGGGAACCGCGGCACCGCCATGCAGGCGCCGACGGCGTCGCAGGTGCGCAGCAGCGTGCCGAGGTTGGCGCCGTGCAGCGGCCACAGCGGCGCGGCGATGAGATGGTCCCAGCAGCGGTGGGCGCGGTCGCGGCGTTGCCGCCGCAGTTCGCGGGCGGGCCGGACGCGGATCGCCGGCCCCGGCGCGGGACGGGCGGACCGGCGGTTCACCGGCCGGGGGCGCTGCCGCCCTCCAGAACACGTGAGATCACGATGGGCGCACTTCGCGGCGTGCGCGGGCCATCATCGGGGGATTCGATCGCCCCCAGTGTAACCCGCGCCGTGTGACCCGCGCCGCGCCCCGGCGATCGTCCGCCGGGCCCGACGATCGCCGTCCCGGCGGGCGGTCATTCCGGGTCGCGCGCCGCAGGTACCGTTCGAACTCGCGGGCGATCGCGTCGCCGCTGGCCTCCGGCAGCTCGGTGGCGTCCTTCTGCTCCTCCAGCGTCCGGACGTAGTCGGCGACCTCGGAGTCCTCCTCGGCGAGCTCGTTCACCCCGTTCTCCCACGCGCGCGCCTCCTCGGGCAGCTCGCCGAGCGGGACGGTGACGTCCAGGAGGTCCTCGACGCGGCGCAGCAGCGCCAGCGTCGCCTTCGGGGACGGCGGCTGCGCCACGTAGTGGGGGACCGCCGCCCACAGCGACACGGTCTCCAGATCGGCGCGCGAGCACGCGTCCTGCAGCACCCCGAGGATCCCCGTCGGGCCCTCGTAGCGGGCGGGTTCCAGGTGCAGGGTGTTGACGACCGACGCCTGCGACGCCGCGCCGGTGACGGGCACCGGCCGGGTGTGCGGCGCGTCGGCGAGCAGCGCGCCGAGCAGCACGACGTTGCGGACGTCCAGTTCGAGCATCAGCCCGACCAGCTCGCGGCAGAACGACCGCCACCGCATGTTCGGCTCGATGCCGTGGACCAGCACGACGTCGCGGCCCGTGGGCAGCCGGGCCCAGGAGACGCGCGTCGTCGGCCAGGTGATGCCGCGGGTCTCCCCGTCAGTCATCTCCACGAGCGGCCGCGTCACCTGGAAGTCGTAGTAGTCGTCGGGGTCGAGTTCGGCGACCGGCACCGCGTCCCAGGTGCTCTCCAGGTGCCCGATCACGCCGCTGGCGGCTTCCCCCGCGTCGTTCCACCCCTCGAAGGCGGCCACGAGAACCGGCTCCACGAGTTCCGGCACGCTTTCGAGCTCGATCACGCGCTGCTCCTTCCGACGCCCAGGTACAGCGTCACCGCGGGGGGCCGTCATTCCCGGGGGTCGGGGTCCCCGCGATGATCGGTGGCTGTCAGCCTACGTCCTGACGGTCACGTACCCCGCCGACGCGCCGCCAGACGCCCGCCCTGTACGCCCGGGGCGGAAAGCGGGTCACGATCCGGTCACTTCCCGCCGATTCACTTCCCGTCGGTCGTGTGCACGATCAGCACGTCGCAGGGGGAGCGGTGCGAGAGGTTCGCCGGGACGGATCCGAGGAGGCGGCCCGCGAGGCTGTTGAGCCCCCGGTTGCCGATCACGACCAGGTCCGCGGCCCGGTCCTTGGCGACCTTGGAGATCACGTCGACGGCGTCGCCCTCGACCGCGATGTGCTCGATGTCGGACGCCCCCGCGGCGACGGCCCGTTCCCGTGCGGCGCGCAGGGCGTCGTCGGCGGGCGTGGAGCCCTGCACCTTGTAGGCGAGGTCGCCGAGCCGGTCGGCGGTCCGGGCGCGCTCCCGCTCGGGCATCGGGCTGTAGGCGGAGGCGAGCAGGAGCCGCGCGCCGGTGGCGGCGGCCAGCTGCGCCGCGCGGTCCACGGCACGGAACGAGGAGTCCGAGCCGTCGGTGCCGCAGAGGATGATGCCGTACGCGCTCATACCGCTCCTTACTCGTTGGTAGTTCTCGAATGGGCACGTTAGCGGTCCAGCATGTGGACACGGAAGAGGAAACCGGGACCGCGTGGTTATGGTGGGACGCCCGTGCACGTCGAGAGGAGACGCGTGACCCCCCGGGCCCCCGAAGCGGTGCTGTTCGACATGGACGGCCTCCTGATCGACTCCGAGCGCCTCTGGCTGGAGGTGGAGTCGGAGGTCATGGCCTGGCTGGGCGGCGAGTGGACGGCCGAGCACCAGGAGAAGCTCGTCGGCGGGTCCCTGTCCATCGCGGTCGACTACATGCTGGAGCTGACCGGCGCGGACGCCTCGCCCGGCGAGGTCGGCCGCCGGATGCTGGACGGGATGCACGAGCGGCTGAGCGTGTGCGCGCCGATGATGCCCGGGGCCAAGAGACTGCTCGCCGAGCTGCGCGCCGCGGGGGTCCCCGCCGCGCTGGTGTCCTCCAGCCACCGCCGCCTCATCGAGCCGGTGCTGGACGCGGTGGGCCGCGAGCATTTCGTGCTCAGCGTCGCCGGCGACGAGGTCGCCAGCACCAAGCCGCACCCCGAGCCGTACCTCACCGCCGCCGCGCGGCTGGGCGCGGACCCGTCCCGCTGCGTCGTGCTGGAGGACTCCCCGAACGGCGTCGCCGCGGGGGAGGCCGCCGGGTGCGCCGTCGTCGCGGTGCCCGGCGTCCTGCCGATCCCGCCCGCGCCCGGACGGACCGTCGTGGCGTCCCTGCTGGAGATCGACCTGGCGCGGCTGAGCGAACTCGCGGGCTGACCGCCCGCCCTCCCGGCCACCGCGCACGGGCGTCCCGGCCGGGCGTCCCGCGCGGCCGTCCGGCTCCACCGTTCCGTCATCGTTCCGTTGCCGGACGTTGACATGCGCGGGTTTCGCCTACGCTGGAGGTGACGGCGTCCCGTGCCGGGCGCGCCCGCGGCGGGTGCGTCCCCTGATACCGGAGGTGCACTTTCCCCGGGCGGGGTCCCGCGCAAGGAGGAGCCCGCGCGGCCCGCAAACCGTCCGCCGGGAGGATCGGCGCCCGGGCCGGGACGTGTGACGATGGGAGCGGCAGTACCGCACGGATGAGGGGCCGGCATGAGCGACGCAGCCATTTTCGCGATCAGTCTCGGGGTGACCCTGGTCGGCCTGGTGATCAGCTGGGGGGTGGCCCGCCGCCGCGGCGCCGCGACCGGGGTGCGCGGCGCGGCGCTGTCGCTGGTGCCGGTCGCGCCGCGCTGACCGGGGTGACCGGCTTCTTCGTCGACCTGGTGTTCGACCCGGAGAAGTGGGCGGGCGTCGTGGTGCTGGGCCTCGCCGTCGTCCTCTACCTGGGCTCGGGCGCCATGCTCGCCGCCGCCGCTCGGGCGGCGGCCGCAGGCGTCCGGCG